>JAGVHG010000186.1 GCA_020056715.1 Phycisphaerae bacterium
AAACTGCCGCGCCGTCGGCCTGAACTTCGCGTACCCTCCATCGCCTCGATTCCAGCCGAATCGATTATTCATGCGGAACGGTGATCGCCGGACGGATACCGACCTTCCGCACAGGTCGAGACCAAGAAGCGCAGCGATTTCAGCGACGTCCCGCGCGTTCAGGCCGCGCGGCGATACCGATGATGCAGGCCGCCGACTTGTGGAACAGCGACGATGCGGCTGGGGCAGGGGAGTTCGACCTCTCGCTTGATCGGCGAATTCCGCTCTAACGAGAGATGCGTTCGCGCGTTCAGGCAGTAGTCGAAGTACGATCGAAGGATACGCTGCAGCCGTTAACTCGACGCTTTTCGTCCGTGAATCGGCGTACCAGCTTCACCGGGACCTTCGCAAGAGACTTCCGAAAGTTCGACACCCGTTCAATGAGGCCGAAGTCGAGCCCATATCACCGCGATGTGGCGGTTGGCTGTGCTCGGAGTGTGGTTCTTGACGAGTTTGGCCCGATACGCGTGAAGGTTCTGCGGCGTTAGTTCCCCGCTCTTGGAGCGTTCATGTTGGTGAGCGAGGTAGTGATTGGCCAAATTCTTGACGGTAAGCCTGGCGGCGTCGACACTATTGTCGCGGGGGCGCCCCGCGTGCAAATTCGCCGCCTCCAGCAAGTAGCGGTCGTGTGCCGCGTGTTTGTCGGTACCGAAGTAGTACAGCTTACCGAGGATCCGCTTGCACTATTGGCCCGTGGGGTGCAGCGTTAGCGGAAATGATCTTCGCGGCTTGCGAGGAAGAGTCACATCCATGAGAGTATTGCCTCCACCTTCGTGGCATGAGGATTACGGGCGACGAAAGAGTTGTAGTCAAGGTTGTAGGTGGCGGTTTGGCCCGGAGGAAGGAATCGTAAAATAATATCTTTTTTTAAGTTGTTTAGCGCCGGTAGCTCAGGTGGATAGAGCATCGGATTTCTAATCCGACGGTCGAGGGTTCGAGTCCCCCCCGGCGCAATGTGGCAAGTAATGGCACTGTCTCGCACATCTTCGTTAAGTTTCGCAACCGCCATGACTTGTGTCTTACGTGCTGCGGCGCGAGTCTTTCGGTCGCCTCGCACTCATTCGCACTCAAAAGCTGTGAAAAGCACTATGACTGCTGGGGATTCTGCTGGGGGTGTTTTCGACCACTTTCAGCCACGTCGCTGCGCGCGTCGGACGTGCCGGTCGCACGCAGCGCGACGGCTTCACTGTCCCGGTCAGGGGCATGAACGCCGGGCAGATTATCGAGGGCTTGCGTCAGGTCGTGCAGCCGGGTGTGAGCGTAGCGACCGATCGTCAGTGTAGGCGTTGAATGACGGTCCAGTTCTTGCGCGACTTTCACCGATGCTCCGCTGCTGACCAGGCGACTGATATACGTGTGCCGCAGGGCGTGAAAGTCGCAGACCCGGCCTGGTGATCGACTGTCCGCAGAAAATCTGACCTGTGCCGTAGTCGCCGTCCGCCTTGCCACGGACTTCTCTAATCCACGCGACCCAAGCACGCCGTAGATCGACTCGCATCATCTTCGCTGTCTTGTCCGGCAGCGGTAGCACGAGTTCGCCACGGGGCTTGCCTGCGATCCAGGGATGTAGCAGCTCGGCCAAGTCCGATCGGATCGGCTGCACGTCTTCGCGCCGACGCTTGCTGTAGGCCGCCGACAGCGTCACCGTCGGCGGGTCTGCGGTCAGGTCGAAACTCTCCGGCTTTAGACTCCGTAATTCGCCTGCGCGAAAGCCCGTACCGACGGCCAGTCGGTAGTTCATCGCACGATCCGGACCGGTTATGCCGCGAACCACGGCAGCGGCCTCCGCTGTGGCGAGTATCATCGCAAGCACAACACCACCGCAAAGATCAGCCACACGCGGACAACGTGCACAGAACTGTCACAACGCGGCATCGACGTGCATCGAATCCGCTCGTGTTTGGATAGCAACTTTACGCTGTACTGTTAATTGACGCTGATAGGGAATTCTAATTATCGTTCATCAGTTGTCGCCCGTCTGTCGGGCGGTATCATCCGCCTCATGGCATCGCCGCAGGTTTTGACAAGTTCGCGGTACGACTCACGGGTCGTACCGCTGACCTCCGCCTCGATCATCGTGCCGACCTACCGCGAGGCCCCCAACATTGAACCGCTGGTTACGCGAGTTTTCGCGGCAACGACCCAGGCAGGGATCGAGGTCGAACTCATCATCGTCGATGATGATTCCCAAGATGGCACGGAGCAGATCGTCGAACGTCTCCGCGAGCGGTATCCCGTCCGGCTGGTGGTTCGGCGAGGCGAACGTGGACTTTCGGGGGCCGTCTTAGCAGGGTTCCGAGAGGCAAAGTTCGATCGGTTCGTCGTCTTGGACGCGGATTTGCAGCACCCACCGGAGATGGTGCCGCAATTGCTCGCCCGACTGGATCAAGGCGACTGCGACTTCGTTATCGGCACGAGGTACGGCCGGAAGGGAGCGGTCGCCGCGGACTGGCCCATCGCGCGTAGATTGGGTAGCGCCGCCGCTACGCTGTTGGCCCGCCCTCTTGCACGACTGAGTGATCCCATGTCCGGTTTTTTTGCCCTTCACCGCCGAACGTGGGAACAGGCCGCCCACCTCGATCCCATCGGCTACAAGATTGCCCTCGAGCTGTTCGTGAAAGGTCGCTGCCGCCGGCCGGCGGAGGTGTCGATCACTTTTGCCTCGCGCACAGCCGGAGCGAGCAAGGCGAGCTTCGCCGAGGGACGGCGCTATCTTCGACATTTGGCCAGACTATACCGTTTTCGCTTTCCACGCCTGACTAAGACACTACGCATCACAGTCATCATGGTCGCGGCACTGTTCCTACTGATCTGCGCGTATCGCCTTGCGTCGCCTCCGGACGCACCCTCGACAGATTCGACACGACCTTCTACCCTGCACGCGGAGCCAACCACTCATGAGCCATAAACCCAAACCGCCGATTCCGGAACCCTCCATCCGAGTCGTGATGATGCCCCGCGACACCAATGCCGAGGGGACGATCTTTGGCGGGGTCATCTTGTCGCTCATCGACCAGGCCGCCTACGTGGAAGCCGTCCGCCAAACCCATCACCGCTACGTCACCGTGTCCATGCGCGAGGTCGTATTTCATCAACCGGTTTTCGTGGGTGACGTCCTGAGCCTGTATTGCGACACCATTCGCGTCGGTCGAACCTCGTTGACCATCCGCGTTCGCGTCTGCGCCCGACGGCGGACCGATCCTGATCAAGATATCAAGGTAACGGAGGCCGAAGTCGTGTTCGTGTCGGTTGATGATTCCGGCAAGCCGGTGCCCGTTTTCGACAACTAAGACGATAGCGCGATTGGATCAGATTCTTTACTCCTTGCATTTAGGTGCATTTGGCATAGACTTACGCCATGCCTTATCCGCCAAGCTCGGCTGACGTTCCGCCCGACTCGGTTCTACCCATCCCATCCAAACTTCCTTGCTCCGTTTGCGGTTACAACATCGAGGAGTTGAGTGGCTACATACAATGTCCAGGATGCGGCGCGCAGACCCATCAGCTCAGCCTGCGGCGCGCTCTTTGCGATGCGGACCGCGGCTGGCTTCGAAGGCTCCGAACTGGTGTCGCGCTGATACTGGTAGGCTTCGTTCTTTTTGCCAGTTCGTTTCTTATCCCGTTTGTAGCCCCGCGCACTTTGCCATACTTGCCCGCTTTCGCGACTCTGATTGGAGTCATCGGCATTTTCCTCCTAACTTCGGCGGACACTCAAGAGTACTTTGTTTCACGGCGGAACGTGTTTCTTTGGATCATCCGCATGTGCGCGGTTCTTGATTTGGCTGCCCTGGGCCTCAATGACTTCCTACCATATTCCTTGATGCTAGTGGCATGGGTTTCAGGATTCGTTGGAAAATGCGGCTACCTCATGTGGCTTGCAACTTTGATTCCGCGGCGCGCGTTAGTATGGCAGACGGCAGTGGTAGTCGGCGGCTTGGGTTTGAGTGCAGCGGTCGGCATCCTAGTTGTACTCGGTGGGGCCGCTAGTGGACTAATGGGCGGTGGAGGTAGCCGTTCGGCGGATGCCTCGACTTACGTTGTGGGTGTATTCGTTCTAATCTTTTCGCTGTGGTACGTCGGACTATTGCTTCAGTACATCCGTGCGTTTTCCGACTTCGCGTGTACTTCGCACTCCGACGCAGCGATTCGCAGTTCCGAACAGGTCTTGCCACATCGTAACGGACGTAAGTCTACCGACATTGTCGAATCAGAAGTCCTTACTTGCGCACGATGTGGTTACATTCTGCGCGGAATGACCGTAGATGGGCAATGCCCCGAATGTGGTTTATCCATCAATCTATCGTTGAAAGGGAATTTGCTTGCTCTTGCCAATCCGGCGTGGACGCGAAAGTTAGAACTCGGCGCAGGCCTATTATTGCTTGCGGTTTCCGTGATGGTCGTAGTGCAAATCGCCCACGAGTTTTTCTTAGGCTGGCGTAGTATCCCGCTTGGGCTGGATCAAATTGCTTTTGCAACCAGTCTTCTCCTTACGTGTTTAGGCTCTTTACTGATTACAATTCGCGAGCCGGGCTTTCGAAGTCGCGAAGGCTCCGATACGGCTCGTCAAATCCTCCGAATCGGCGCTGTCTTGCAGCTTCTTTTCTTCTTCTACTTTTGGTACTTGATTCCCGGCCCTAGTTGGTTTGTTTCGGTTGCAACGATAGCAACAATCGTCCACTGGGTCACGTTATTGAGTTGCTATTACTTACTCCTGAGTATCGCTCGTCGAATACCCAACCCCTTATTAAAGACCTGCACACGCGCGTTGCTCAGTGCTTATTTAATCATCTACTCGATCGCTCTAATCCTTGGATTCAAAAATGATAATCCGCCTAGCTTCGTATTGGCTGGATTCCACCGCGGAACGCGCACCGGCACTATCGGTTTGGACGTACTCGAAATGGTTTTGGTCACGCTTGTACATTGGACCTCGATCCTTCTTGCAGTCGTCGAAGTCGTTGTTTTACGAATGTACATGAAAGCGTTTACCCGGAAAACGGTACCCATCTAGATTATCGCGTGCATATTGATTCATGGTACGATGTGCAGTTCCGTAGCGAAACGTACTCGTGATTCCCAAGCTAAAATAGACAATCCTAGAATTGGTGTGCCGGCATTTCCATGCCGTCGTCGATGTGCTGCTGGGTGGACTGCTCGCCATCGAAACTGAAGAGGATCGGTTCGTCGTCGATGCGGGCGCTCAAATGAATCGGGCGTTTCCATACTTTTTGCAGTCTCTTGAGCGTTTCCACCGCGTATTTGATCTCGATGTCCGCCCCAGTATGTCGATGGGTCAGGTACAGCTCCCCTCGATTGCGGTAATTCCCATCCATCACATAGATGTAGGGTTGAGCGTGATTGGTCAGCATGAAGAGGAGCTGTTGCTTGATCTTGTCGAAGTCTCGGTTGACCACGACCATCTTGCCCGTGGCCGGGTCCAGTCGATAGTGGTACAATTTCTGGTCATCCACGAATTCCGGCGTCAAGAATTCGTCCAGGAAAGTCACGTCGTTATACAACGCGCGGACCTCAAAAATCTTCTCCCGCCCCGGCGAGCCTCTCCCCACCACGCGCCCCTTGGGGGCTTTGTCCTTACCCCATTCCCGGCGCACGGCCATGTCGTCACAAGCGTCGTACTTGGGGCCGTAGCGACCGGTGTTCCACCGCCGCTCGATGTCCCGAAGCAACTCAATTCCCAATTTGTACGGATTCAGTTGTCCCGGTGACGTCGCCAGCGTCCCGGCGTGATGCTCGCAATAGTCGATCAACTCGTCGTCACGGAGGACGTAATTGGTCATGATCGTGGAGTGCCAGTAACTGGCCCACCCTTCGTTCATGATCTTGGTTTGCCCCTGAGGCGCGAAATAGTAGGCCTCTTCGCGGATGAGTGACAAGAGGTCGGACTCCCAGTCCTCCAGAGGTGCATTTTGCAATAAAAATAGCAGAACATCCCTTACCGGCTTTTCCGGGAAGCGGTGCTTTTCCTTGGCCACCTCCGCCTGGGCCGCGGCTCGGTCACTGGCGATCCGCGACGGCGGGTTGATGTAGCGATCCATGTAGCCCTTCGCGGGATACCTGGTGACTTCATCGTCGGCACGGCGCTTTTTCTCCTCCGTCGATACGCTGTTGCCCTCCCGGCGCATGAAGGCCGAGTGAGGATCGATCAAATTCTCCAAGGAAAGGAACGTGTCGAGCCGCTGCTCGACCTCATCCATGCCGTATCGCTCGACGTATCGCCGAATCCGTGTCGCGTGGTTCGCCATCTCGTCGATCATTTTCCGGTTCGTGCGACTGAACCAGATGTTGTTCTTGAAAAAATCGCCATGCGCATACACATGGGCGATGACCGTCTTGTGATCGACGGGCATATTGTCACTGAGGAGGTAGGCATAGCACGGATTGTTGTTAATGACCATCTCATAGATGCGCCCCAATCCGTATTTGTGCTGCTTGCGTAGACGCTCATATTCCATGCCAAAGCGCCAATGGGGATAACGCTGTGGAAAACCGCAGTATGCCGCGACCTGCGACATCTGTTCCGAATTCAATATCTCAAACACCGTCGGGTAGAAATCGAGCGCTTCTCGCCGCGCGTAGTCCGCGATGCTTTCCGCCTGTTTGACGATGTCTTGGGGAAGGATCGTGTGCATGCGCCGCCGCTAGGTAAAGTTTGGGTTTCGAGAAAACATATCGCTATCTGCCCGCGGAAAAAAACGTCTTGATGCTGTCGTAGATATCGTCCTTGGTATTGACCCGACTGGTCAAGACGGCGTCAATGCCGGAAAGATGCTCGTGTACGACGTTTATGAAGTTTCCGCTCCCGTAAGCGCTCGCAACCTGGCAGTACCCGAACAGGTTCAATAACGGAAGAAGGTGCTCACGCATCAGGGCGCAGCATTCGCGGCTATCGGATTCACTGCTGTTGTCACCGTCGGAAAAGTGAAATAGGTAAATGTTCCATTCGGAAGGAGCATAGTGATGCGCGATCAGTTCCTTAGCCAGGCGAAACGCACTGCTGATCCGCGTGCCGCCGTCCTCGCGAATGCGGAAAAACGTCTCGCGATCAACTTCGCCAGCCCGAACATCGTGTACGATGTATCTGCTCTCGATGCCGTGGTAATTCTTCCGCAACCAGGCATCGATCCAGAACGCCTCCAAACGGACAAGCTCCTTCTGCTCATCACCCATGGAGCCGGACACGTCCATCATGTAAATAATGACGGCATTGGACTGTGGATTGAGGATTGTTTTCCAACTGCGGTACATCTTGTCGCGGCGCTCAAAGATGATACGCGGTGCGTCCGGATTGTACAGGCCGGACATAATTTGCCGTCGCAACGCCCGACGGAACGTCCTCTTGAAATGCCGTAGCGACTCGGGGCCGGACTGTCGTACTCCGCTATAGCGGTCGCGCTCGGCGGTGATACGGTGCTTGCCCTTGGGCAAGATACGCGGCAGTTTCAGTTCTTCGCCGAGGATTTCCGCCAGTTCGTCGAGGCCGACCTCGACCTCCAACACATGCTGCCCTTCTTGATCCCCGCCGGGACCGACGCCGCCCTCGCCGCTGACCGCGTCCCCGGCATTACCGTCACCGCGGCCGACGCCCGAGTCGTTGTTATCGCCGTAACGGAAATGTGGAATCTCGATGCCGCGAATGGGAATGCTGATGTACTTCCGCCCTTCGCGTCCCAGAAGCTCGCTGCGCGTCAGAAACTTGCGCAGGTCCTCGCGGATTTTTCCCTTGACGATCCGCCGAAACCGCTGGTGATCCTTGTCGATCTGTAGGACCATACTTTACCACCCCGCGAATGGCGATCCGCCGGCGCTGCCCGGCGGACGGACTTCACTACCGGCAGCACCACCGCCCTTGAGCGGTGGGGCGAACGACTGGTGCGCATAGCCGTCGCCACGTTACTTCTTCTTCTCCTCCTTGGTGTCCCCGCGAGCGAAAATGCTGGCGACGTAGTTGAGGACATCCGTCGCACTGGTCTCGTTGTACCCGAAGTACTTGATGAGCCGCTGCTTTACAACGTCAATCTTGGCCTGGGTTTCATCGTCCACCACGCCCGACACCACGTTCTTGAGTTTGATCGTGTCCCGCTGGTCCTCAAACAGTTTCAACTCCAATGCCTTGTGCAAACGGGCGTTGGTGCCGTATTCAAATTTCTTCCCGTCCAGCGAAAGAGCGCCAATGTAATTCATGATTTCCTGTCGGAAATCATCCTTTCGGCTTTCCGGAATATCGATCTTTTCCTCAATGGAGCGCATCAACCGCTCGTCCGGGTTCTCATCCTTTCCGGTATAGCGATTGCGCACTCGCTCATGTTGAGTATAGGCGCGAACGTTCTCGATGTAGTTGGAGCACAGCCGCGTAACGGCATCCTCGTCGGCACTGATGGCCCGCTGGACCTCGGATTTGAGGATGTCTTCATACTCTTCGCGGACCAACGCCAGCAGTTCGCGATACCGGCTTTTCAGTTCCTCGTCGGTAATGAGGCTGTGGTGGGCCATTCCCGACTCCAACTCGTTCATCACCATAAAGGGGTTGATGCACTTCTCCTGTATGGCCTGGTCGCTAACCAGGGAATTGGAGAGCTTGTCCTGGATATATCGCGGGCTGATTCCCAGCATACCCTCCCGTGGCGCCTCATCGCGCAGCTCACGCACCGAGTCTTCCGTAAAGTTGGGAATGCTCTTCCCATTATAGAGTTTAACCTTTTGCATTAGCGTGAGGCCCGCCTTCTTAGGCTCCTCCAGACGGGTCAGCACGGCCCACATCGCGGCCATCTCGATGGTGTGGGGAGCAATATGGATTCCCCGAATGCGCTCTTTGTTGAAATCCTTATGGTAGATGGCGATTTCGTCGTCCAAGCGGATGTTGTAGGGAATATCGATCTTGATGGTTCGATCGCGGAAAGCCTCCATCATCTCATTGGATTGCAACTTCTTGTACTCGGGTTCGTTGGTATGCCCGATGATCACCTCGTCGATGTGCGTCTGGGCAAACTTTTTCGGCTTGATCACGTGCTCCTGCGACGCTCCGAGCAGATCGTAGAGAAATGCGACGTCGAGCTTGAGCACTTCGATGAACTCAATCATCCCGCGGTTGGCGATGTTCAACTCGCCGTCGAAGTTGAACGCTCGCGGGTCGCTGTCGCTGCCGTACTCGGCGATCTTGCGATAGTTGATGTCCCCGGTCAGTTCCGTGGAGTCCTGGTTCTTTTCGTCCTTAGGTTGGAACGTCCCAATGCCGACCCGGTCTTTTTCGCTGAGAATCAAGCGCTTCACGCGGATATGGTCCATCACCTTGCGCCAATCGCCGTCATAACGAACCAACAGGTCTTCGAACATGCGCCGACAGAACGGGTCGAGCGTCCCATCGATCCGCAATTGCGACCCTTCGTCGAGTTCCTGGTTCATCTTTGCCAGAACGGCCTTTCGCGCTTCGGGTGGAATCAGCTTGAGCGGCTCTTCGTGCATGGGACAGGTATGGACGGTTGTTTTGCCCGTTTCGTCGGGGATGTGCCACGCGAACGTGTATAGCGCTCCCTCATCGAGTTTGGAATAATACTCCAAACCCTTCTTGAGAAGTCTGGCGATCGTGCTCTTGGATGATCCGACCGGACCGTGGAGCAGTAAGATGCGCCGCTCCGTGCCGTACTGATGCGAGGCCGACTTGAAGAAGTCGACCAGGTTCATTAGCGGCCTGTCCAGTCCGTAGATCGCGTCGGCGCCGTGTTCGATCGGGTCGGAGAAAAAGTTGTAGCGCATCAACTCCTGGCGCATCGAGGTATACCGTTTACACCCGAAGTGCATAATCATGTCGTAGATGCGTTGGAAGGCGTTACGGGCGAGGCGCGGATTGGCCGCGACCAATTCCAGGTAGTCTGAAAACGATCCCTCCCAGTGCTGCTCCCGGAACCGATCCGGGTTCAGATGCTGTTCGACGACGGAAACAATGTCAGCCGCGTTTCCCATGGCCGCGTTCTCCCTGCGGATATCGGACCCTACTACAATCCTAGCCTAGCCGGTTACCAGCGTATCGGTGGGACGTGCGTGCGAAGGATCTCAGCGCGCCTGTCCGATCGTCGACACGCAAATCCTCTAGCGTCGACCGGCACCGTCAAAGCCGCTTCCGATAAGTCACTTTAATTTTAGGACCGCCAAAACGTCGAGTCAACGCTGCGCATGGACTCGCGCGGGTGGCGACTTTATCGAAGCTCCCTACGAATATCGACCGCGAGGCCCGAACCCTGTTGCAATTGTTCCCCGCGATCTGCGGGTTACGTCCGCTTTGCTTGAATCGGCGGACCTTGGGACGACTCTGCAGTGTAATTCACGAGGTCTCGTAGTCTGCGAGCTGCCGCCGCCACGTCCACCTGGGCGATGACCGCCTGGCAGACGCATAGGCAGCACGGAGCCGCTGTGAGAACCGTGGCCGCATTCGCCTCCGTGATGCCCCCGATGGCGACCAGCGGCAACGAGGTAAGCTTTCGGGCTTCGACCAGCTTGGCGGGACCGGCGATGTGGTCTTGGGGTTTCGTCGGCGAGTCAAATATCGGCCCGACAGCAATATAATCAGGGACTTGCTCGGCGGCCGATCGAACTTGTTCAATCGTGTGCGTGCTCACTCCGATCACGCATGTCGTGGGAACGATCCGCCGAACCACGGACACAGGCAGGTCCCCCTGCCCCAAGTGTACGCCGTGCGCGCCGCTCGCGGCGGCCACGTCCGGGCGATCGTTGATAATGAGCATCGCCCCATGCTCTCGACACAGGTTGACCAAACGTTTGGCCCGATCGAAAAGCTCGCGGTCGCTCAGATTCTTCTCACGAAGCTGTAGGCAATCGGCCCCGCCGCGAAGCGCCGCCTCTGCCGTCTCGAACCACCCCCCCCTACAAAACTCCTCGGTCAGCAAGACGTACAACCGCACGTCCCCGAAGCGTTGCCGGGCCTGGGTTGTGAGGGCCAATCGCCGCTCAAGCTCGTAACCTTGATATCGTATCCGCTCGATTACCGTGGCGAACGCGGGATCGATGATCTTCCCGTACTCCTCGATCGTCCGCAGGGCCTCGCTCAGCCGCTTACCCGCCGCCACGACGACCTGCGTCGCATCCGCGCGTTGATACTCACTTTCGGCCGTAATCTCCCGCCCTACGTCGCCCGCGATGTCGCGGCATGCGAGTTCATAGCCCTGGGATTTGTCTCGCGCCCACGATATTTCGTACTCCCGCGCCAGTGTGTGCCGTGCCTCCTTGACCGCGGCCGTCAGTGCGGCGTCGTCCAGCACGAACCGCGCATACTCCTCCATCACCCGCAGCGCTTCCCGCGCTCGGTTGAAGTTGGCGTCGATAATGCGTAGGACCGACGAATCACACATAACTTCCAATTGCCCTTCGAACCGGCATCCCGCACTCCGGACACAGCCCCGAGATGTTTCCCGTCAGATTGTACCCACATTCGAGGCATTCGTTGCGTTTCTTTCGACGCAAGCGACGCCGCTCGCGGATTGAGTCGCGGATTGGAGGGATCATCAGTAGGGTCGCCAGGGGCCAAACCGGGAGGCGAAAATAACTTGATTCAACGAGCCATTGCGATCCTGAGAAGCCAAACGGCGGGCGAGGCCGCGGCCCGATCGCAGTGCGCCAACTCCCGCCGACGGGCGGAACGGCGTAGCGGTCGCCGATTCGGATCGGGACTCGAAACACCGGCGGAGTCGGCGGACCGGCGATGGCATCGTCCCAGGGCCCCAGATTCTCTGCTTGAGAGCGTAGGAATAGGATGGATTGATACTCCGCCGCCTCAACGGAAAACAGCTCTTGGGGAGAGTGGAACCAAAACAGCCGCACACGGCCGTCGAAGAAATGCAACAGAAGTACGTCGTGATTGAAGGAGACGGGCTTGAACGAGGGAATCATCACATAGCTAAACGCCCCGAACACGGCCAGTGCCGCGGCGATCAATGCGCATCCACCAGCTAAGATTTTTCGACCCATGCCACTATTACCCACACGGGACGGAAAGCCCTAGTGCGCCGTCAAGCTCTTAGGACCCCGGACATCGGGCATGGGCGGCAGCTTAGGGGCCGGACGGTTCTTGAACTTTTCGTAGCTTTCCGTCTGCATGCTGGTCAACTCTATGGGCCGGCCGTCGATAAACATGTGCGTCACCTGGGCCACGGTCTGCAACGGCGTATCCGTGGTCACGATCAGGTCGGCGCGTTTGCCCGGCTCTATCGAACCGACGCGGTCGGCAATGCCAAGAATCTCCGCCGCACCGAGAGTCAGAGCGTACTCCGCCCGTTCGCGCGGCAACCCGTGGGCGACGGCCATCCCCACGATGCTACCAAGATCAAAGGCGCCGGAAGCGCTCTCGCTACCGAAACAGAACTTCACCCCGGCGCGATCCAGCTCCGCCGCGCAACGATAAACCGAATCCCACGTCTCATACTCTCCTCGTGGATAGCTCAGTACGGTGGCGAGGATGACCGGGATATCTTTTTGCTTGAGTACGTCAGCCAACTTCCAAGACTCCGCGCCTCCACTGAGAACACATTTGAGTTTATGTTTTTCCGCGAACTCGATGGCGTCGAGGATCGGCTTATAGGTCCCGCCCTCGAAGATCACGGGTTTCTCGCCGCGTACGTAGGGGATCATCGCCTCCAAGGTGAGATCGACCTCGTAGCGTATTTTCGTGTCCGCCGCGGCGAGTTGCTTCACCTCCGCGTAATGCTTGGCCTTGGCGATGTAATCCTCCAGTTGCTTGAGCGCCTTCTTGTGTTCATCGGTTTGCTTCTTCTTCGCTTCTTTGTCCTCCGAAAGGTGAACGGGTAGGCTCGGCACATTCATATGCAGGCCGAAAGTGTCCACAACGAGCATGTCCGGGGCCGTCCAGCCGTCGAGATGAATGACCGCGCTCTGTCCGCTGATGCGTCCCCCGGAGGGTCTCACCAACGCCGTTGTGATCCCCGCCGTTCGTGCGATGCGGATGTGCTCGCTGTGCGAGTGAACCGCGCTGGCGGCCTTGAGCTGCGGATTGAACGTCCCGATCTCGCTGAAATCTCGCGTGGAACGAAGCGAGTCGATCTCGTTCAAACCCAGAATGCCGCTCGCATCGATCAAACCCGGATAAACGTGCAGTCCCGATCCGTCAATCACACCCGCTCCGGGTGGGACCGTCGCATTCGGCCCCACCTCCAGGATTTTGTCCTCCACAATCACCACCGTGCCCCTCTCGATAACCGGCCCGCTGATGGGGTGGATGGTCGCTCCGACAATGGCGTAGGCCCGGTGCGGGGTCTGCGGGATCGTGCGATCCACGAACGCCGGACCGGCTTTCCAGTCGGTCAACGCCTCGACCGGATCGGGCCGCGGGTCCTCGAAATAGACCTCCCCGTCGATCAGCGTCATCACGCACTTGCTGAAGGTGTTGAGCGGGTGGCCGTTGAAGATGGCCAGGTCGCCGTCCTTGCCGACCTCGATGCTGCCCACGCGCTCGTCGATCTGCAACTGCATGGCCGGGTTGAGCGTCACCAAGCGTAGGGCTTGGTTTTCGTCCAGCCCACCCCACTTGATGCACTTGGCCGCCTCCTGGTTGAGATATCGGGTCGTGTTCGGTGAATCGGAGTTGAGCGAAGCGTTTACGCCACGCTGGGTCATCAGGGCCGCGTTGTGTGGAATCGCGCCGTAGGCTTCAACCTTGTACGCCCAGTCGTTCGCAAAAGTCGTCGCCCCGGCACCGTGCCGGGCGATCTCAGGCGCCACGCGGTACCCTTCCAACACATGGTCCAGCGTTCCGATGCGGATGCCGTACTCCTCCGCGACCGCGAATATCCGCAGAATTTCCTCAGACCGGTAGCAATGGTTGTGAACGGTCATCCGTCCGGCCAGTACATCAGCCAGGGCTTCGAGACGCAGGTCCCTTCGCGGCGGCGGAACGTCCTGTCCGCTCTGCGATTGCCGGTTGTAGTCGTCCCACCCGCGCTGATACTCCTTCGCCGCCTCAAATGCTGTGCGGATCGTCGCCTCCACACCCATCCGCGTGTTGGGATATCGCTTCCCGAAGTTCTCGAAAAAGTTCGCTTGGGTGACGTTCTCGCCAAGGGCGAACTTAATGGACCGCGGAGCGTCGGCAATCACCATTTCAGAGACCGGCCGCTCGTACTTGAGCTTGAAGACGACATTCTGCCCGCCGATGGGATTGGCCGATCCGTGCATCGCATGGTGCGTGGTGTCGCCGCCCGCGAGCGTCCGGTAGATGGTGATGTCGTGCGGATCGATGGTATCGGCGACGCGCACTTCCGCACTGATCGCCATCGTCCCTTCGTTCACTCCGTCGATCGCCAGGTGCGAGTGCGGATCGATGATCCCGGGCATGACGAATCGTCCCGCGGCGTCGATGACGGTTACACCCGTCGGGGCCGCCACGTCGGTCCCGACGGCCGCGATTTTTCCGTTGCGAATCAACACCGATCCGTTCAGGATCGTCGGACCCGTCACCGGGAGGATGGTCGCGTTTTTCACGAGAACGCTTCCACCGGTCTTGGTTTTCGGAATTCGATCGGTCTTGATCTCGACGGCCCAGGTTGGGTCTTTGTCTTCCTTCTCATCGGGTGCAACCGTTTCACCGGCTTTTTCCTCGGTCTTCGCGGCGGCTGTTTCCGCGGACTTGCTCCCTTCACCGCCGTCGGGCTTCTTATCCTTGTCGCCCTTTTCCTTCTCGTCCTCGGCTTCGATCTCGATCTTCTTGCCGTCGATGAACACGAACTTCACCTTGCCGGCCTTATCCGAAAGAGGCTTGGTCATCACCGTAACGTTGGCGACATAACCGGCGGCGATGGCGCCGAGTTGACCCTTCATCCCGAGTACCTCGGCGGCGTTGAGGGTCAAGGCCGCTATGGCTGCTTCTTCGGGCAAGCCCTTCTCGATCACGAGACGGAGGCTCTCCATAAACTCGGAGATCTTCTTGAAGGAACGAGTGGTGAGGGCGAACGGTACGCCGGCCTCATGTAGACGTATCACATTGGCTGCCTGCTCCTCCCAGAGACGGCGGCGCTCCTTGCGAAGCTTCAGGGGTTCGTAAATTCTCTCATCTTTTTTTGCGTCCTTCGTTTCCGCCCCTTCTTTCGACTCCACGGACGCATCGCCTGTTTCGGTGGCTTTCCCGTCCGGCTTTTTGGCCTCGGACTTGGGCTTTTTCTTGCCGTACTCCGGCTCTTCGTCAAACTTGAGGCTGACGATGAGCGGAACGCGCTCTGCCTTGATGCGATCAATGACCTGCCAGGCCTCCTTCGCTCCGGTGATGGCTACGTCGAGCTTGAATTCGGCGGATAGATCGAGCGCCCGGCGGATTTCGTTGTCCGTGTTCGCCTCGAAAAAGATCCGCTGCGACCGTCCGAGCATGGGCTGGAGAGCGTCCAATGCTGCATCAGTCGGCGGGCGAATCGCGTTGTTGGGGTGGCGTTCGTAGTATTTCTGCAACTTGGCTTGTCGACGGGCGTCGAGCAGGACCTGCCGGAATTGGGCGAACACGCCGAGGATGTTTTGCGGGTAGTCGCCCGGTTCACCAACAGTAAACGAGCCGTGTTGGGCGACATTGGACTCGATGACTGCCCGACGAATTGGATCGTTCGACAAACCGACGAGGTCGCTGCTTCCGCCGAGAAGTCCGTCGCGCGGGGCGATGAGGGCGGCGGTGAATCCGGCGGCGCGGTGGGCCTCCCGCTGCTTGTCGTCGGGAACATACTGCTCGATGCCTCGCGTCTGCGGGCGGATACCTCTGCGGTCCGCAAAACGGGTGGCCGGCAGCGGCCCCTCACGCGGGTCGGGATTGAGGTCCTCCGTTCGTTCGCGTTCTTCCTTGGTCCGCTCCTTTTCGGGGATGCCGAGGTTGGTGAGGGCGTCGATGAACCCCGGGTAGGCGATCAAGCCCGACCCATCGATCCGCTCGGCTTGGGGAGGGATGCCCACATCGGTCCCAACGGCGACAATCCGGCCGTCAAGCATGACGATCGTGCCCGACTCGATCGTCGCACCGGTTCCCGTGACGATCTTCACGCCCGTGAGTGCGATGGGCGTCTCAAAGTCGCCGCGGGATGAGTTCACCGCGATCATCGCAAAGACCGAGGCAAGGCTACAGATCATCCGCCGAGACAGCACCGTCATACGAGCCGACCGAGGGTCAGACGAGCCGACCGAGGAGGGAGGGTCCGGGAGGGTCCACGCCCTTGAGTCCGCCTCGGCGGAGTACGACAAGTCAAACATGACCTTGTTATTCACTACCGTCATCCTTCTAAAAAACAGGTATTCCAGCAGCGAGAGTGTACGGAACGCCCGCAGTGCTGTCGACATCCGCTCGTACCGGCGGCCGTCAGCCGCTCGACCCTTACAGCACCAACGCCCTTGAGCGTTGGGGCGACCTTGTGAGCAGAAACTGTGCGGCGAGCTACCATGACGCACAGCAACGGGACAAACCACGGACATTGTGCTAAAACCTGCCCGCAACCTGCCCGATGAAACGCTTGGGTGGGTGGAGTTTAAGCATGACGACTATTCTAGTAACCGGCGGAGCGGGGTTCATCGGGTCGCACCTGGCGACGCGGTTTGTCGAGCTGGGCCACCGAGTCCGCGTCTTCGACAATCTATCTACGGGACATCGGTCGAACCTCTCACACCTGGGAAGTCGGATCGAATTGATCGAGGCCGACTTGAGGGACGCGGATGCCTGCCGCAAGGCGTGCGCCGGGATCGAGTTCGTCTTCCACGAGGCCGCACTAGGATCGGTCCCCCTATCCGTTGACGACCCGCAAACCAGCCACGACGTGAACATCAACGGGACGTTCAACATGCTGCTGGCCGCCGTCCATCACAAAGTGCGACGCTTCATCTACGCCGGGAGCAGTTCCGCTTACGGCGATACCGAAGAATCGCCCAAGCACGAAGGGATGCGCCCCAGGCCGCTCAGCCCGTACGCCGTCCAGAAGCTGACCGGGGAGGAGTACTTAGGCGCGTTTTGCGTTTGCTATGGATTGGAAACGATCACGCTGCGCTACTTCAACGTGTTCGGGCCGCGCCAGGATCCCAAGAGCCATTACGCGGCCGCCATCCCCGCGTTTGTGAGCGCGATCATGCAAGGACAGTCCCCGACCATCTACGGCGACGGGGAGCAATCGCGGGATTTTACCTACATCGACAACGTGGTCGACGGGAATGTCCTCGCTATGTCCGTGAAAAAGACTTGCGGCGAGACGGTCAACGTAGCCTGCGGCGGGCAGATCACCATCAACCAGGTGATCGCGGCGATCAACAAGGCCCTGGGGACGAATGTCCGGGCGAGATACGTCGATCCCCGGCCCGGCGACGTGCGGCACTCGTGCGCTGACGTACGACTGGCAACCACGTTGCTCGGATACACGCCCAAAGTGTCGTTCGAGGACGGTTTGCGCCGGGCGATTGACTACTACCGCTCGATCGCGGGCTGATGGTCTGCTTTGACGACTTCGATGACGGCACGCAAGAACGTCAATCTACGGCAATACGCGGACCACACACGCGGCTGGCGAGAGAACGCTTATATCTATCCCGTGATCTCCCGTCGCAGCGGCGGGTTGAGCATCGGCATCAACCTAAACCCCGACACGGCCTGCAACTTCGACTGCGTCTACTGCCAGGTGGACCGCACCGGCACGCCGCGCGTCCGCGAGGTGGATGTCGCACGCCTTGGTGACGAGCTTTCGCGGATGATCGCTGACGCGCAAAGCGGAGGCTTGTTCGACGATCCCGCGTTTGCGGATGTTCCGCTTGAGCTGCGGAAGATTCGTGACTTCGCCTTTTCCGGCGACGGCGAACCGACTACCTGCAAGCATTTCCGCGAATGCGTCGATCTGGTGGCAAGATTCAAGCGAGAAGCGTCGCTGGACGACGCCAAAATCATCCTTATCACCGATGCGTGCTACTTGACCAAGCCCGACATAGTGGCCGGGTTGGCGATTCTGGACCAAAACAACGGCGAGATATGGGCAAAACTCGACGCCGGTACGCAAGAATACTATCAACGGGTCAATCGGCCCAACTACCCGCTACGGCATGTGATGGAGAACATCATCGCCGCGGCTCAAGTCAGGCCGGTGGTCATTCAGTCGCTTTTAATGCGCTTGGACGGGGTGGGACCGGATGAGGCGGAACGGTCGGCGTTTAGCGATCGACTGAACGAGGTGACCCGCGCCGGCGGGCGAATCGCATACGTTCAGATATACACCGTCGCCCGGCGCCCGGCCGAGAAATACGTGACCGCCCTCAGCGACGCCGAGGTCGATCAAATCCGCGACCTCGTTCGTGAGCGAACGGGCCTGCGGGCCGAGTCGTATTACGGCGCGAGTTGACCTCCGTACTTACACTGACTTTCCTTGGAGTTGGGGCCGAGTTTTCCGTCTTCCCGGAGCCTCATTATCGGTACTTGCTGCCAGCCAGATTGACTATCACAAGCCCGGGAGGAGCCATCCGCCGTAGCCTCAGCTTCAGGGACGCTTGCAACCGGCCGAAGCTACTTCCGTGAAATAAACTCAACTAAATTGCTATAATAACGAAGTCTGGACGAGTGAGACTGCTTACACATGGCATACAAGGCAACTTTGACCGTGATGATCGCCATCCTCTTTGGCGGCCTTGGATTACCCTTCCTGGCAGACCACTTCGCCCCAGCTCTCACGGGAGCTGGGGGTGCCGTCTTCGCCGCGGATAGACCGCCCCTGCTGGGGCCGACCAACCGAGACGAAATCGCCTCCCTCGTTCGCGCCCTCGGCGATCCCGCCCACGAGGCGAGGATGTTCGCCACGCACCGTCTCTGCGCGATCGGGATGGAGGCGCGGGAATTTCTGCAAGCCGCGGCCGAGAGCACCGACGTGGAAGCAGCTCTTCGTGCCAAGCAAATTCTCGCCGTGTTCGATCGCCTCTGGTTCTCAGGCGCCGACGTGTCTCTGTCGTTCTCGAAACCCATAATCGACTGGATTGAACCCGTCGACTTGAATATCACCATGACGAATCGCTTGCCGTATCCGGCTCGCGTACCGTTCGACGTAGACCCCGGCGTCCGAGGCGACGTCGACGACGCCCGCCAGGTCGCCGACATGCTCGACCTCGCCGAATGGCTCAAAGTTCGTGCCCCCGACGGACGTGAGCTCGATCTTCGCGTCGATGACATCGGCGGCGAACCGGCCGTCTTCGCCGTAGCGCAGTCACGTCTCGCCGGCGGTCCCGGCGGTGTCCTCGCTCCCGGCGAACAGATCACGGTAACGGCACGGGCCTTCAACCGCGGATGGGCGCGGTTTCCATTGTTGGACCGTGGCGAGTACACGGTCATGTTGGACTATGTGCCGGATTGGACCGACGTTGTCCTCGCCGCCGCACGGGTAGGCCGGGTAATCAGCACCCCCGCGACGGTCACGATTCGAGACGGCGCGACGCCGACCATCTCGCGGGCGGGAATCCAGACTGATCTGATCGTGGAGCGTGATGGGGCATTCCTCATCGCCCGCCTCGTCAACCGCACCGACCAACCCCTCCTCATCAACACGAACTTCGGTGGAGCCGCCCCCTTCGCCGACGGCAGGTGGGTCTACGAGCTTGACCAACCCTTCGCGGCTCAGGGCAAGACTCGTCGCGATCTACCGATCTTGCCCAAACCAGGCGCGTCATGGCACGACTTCAAACCGGAACTGCTTGTCGAAGTCGGCCCCGGTGAGTCCGTCGAACTCGCCCGCATCTCGGTGAGCGATCTTCGAAAGACCCTGATCAACGCCGGTGCCGATCTATCCGGCGATCACTGGAGCGTGCACTTCACCTACGCCAATCTGTGCGACCGCCAGTGGCAGACCCGACAGGGGTCAGCTCTGTTAGGCAACGAGAACGCGCCGCCGTTCTTCCAAAAGCCGCTGCCCCGGCGAACTCTGTCCGTTCGCCAGGGCAGCAACCGCCTCACGGCCTCTAACCTCAACTAGGGAGGCTCTATTTCTTGCGCGTGTACTTGCCCGTCATCTCGACCTTCTTGATGGTATGCAGGCCGTCGGCCCACTCGACCATCTTCCAGTCGAGCGTGTTGTTGTCCATGACGGTCATGTTGTACTGGCCATGACTCGTTGTGCCGTCCAGGCCGACGCTGGTGTAGTCCATGCGCCAAGACTTAGCCGCCGCGTCGTATTTCGCGACGCCTTGCTGCGGGTAGCCCCAATTGTTGAACATACCCCAGATGTACTTCTTCTCCGTGGGATGCCAGCTCCAAACCCCCTCGGCCTCGAATTTGGTGCGCTGGCTCTGGGATTGGAACATCCCGCGCAGACATCGCTTGTCCAGCGTCCACTTCCACTCCGCCGTCCCGGTCCACTTCTTGTCCGGGCCCTCGGCGTTCAACATCTCCGCCTCCCACGTCCACGAGCCGACGAAGGCGTCGTAGGCGTCCAGCTCGGTGGGACGCGCCGGCTGCTTAATGTTGGCGAAGTCCACCTTCGGTGCCGCGCAGCCGGACACGAGCCACGCCGCAACCACTGCCGCCGTCAAACCCAATCTACTCACGCATCGCATACACCTATCTCCTTTAGAAAGAACTGGGAGCTGTCCACTCGCTCGCCGCGCGGTAGGATAGGACCGAAACTTAAAAACGTCAAAACGTCAAAAATTCAAAATAGCGCTTTCGACGTTTCGACTTTTTTGGGCTTTTTGACGTTTTGACTTTTTGATGTTTTGACGTTTTCGGGGCTTAGGTTTGAGAGATTCCATCGTCATCACCGGTTGCGGATGGGTGACGCCGTTCGCCGCCGGAGGCATCGAGACCGTCCTGCAAGCTTGTGCCACCCAGGCACCGGAGTCAAACAAATCACACGGATATCGCCCCATCCCTGACGATCTCCTGGCGGGTTACCACGATATGTCGCCGGAGTGCCGCAATGACCAGGGCGCATCTCTAGCCGCGGTTGCATTCGAGAGCGCCAGACGCGACGCGGCGTTTGTTACCGGCTCGGTCCCATCGGAGCGGGTCGGGTTGGTCCTGGGTAACGCCCTCGCCGGCCAGTCCGGCATGATCGACTTCGCCAACGACGTCCGGCAGCAGTCCCCTCGGTTCGTCAGTCCAATCCGCTTTCCCCAAACAGTCGGCAACTTCATCACCGGCGCGCTTTCGCGAGCGTACGACATTCGCGGTCCGAACTCCACCATCGCCAACGGATCGGCCTCAGGCTTAGTGGCCATCATCGAAGGCTGCGCGCTGCTATCCGCTGGAAAGGTAGATGTGATCTTCGCCGGTGGTACGGAGCGGCTAACGCCCGCCCTGGCGGCGGGACTGGCCGAGCCGGACGTGATCTACAGCGACGGAGCGTGTTTGTTTGTCTTGGAGCGACGCGAGCACGCCGTAGAACGCGGTGCGACGGTCCTCGCAACGATCGTCCCTTCCGTCGATCAATTCGGTCCCGAGCCGCGGGCTTCAGCCCGCGCGACCCCTTCAACCTTTGACCCCATTCGTTCAGTCGTGGGCTTACGCGAATCGGACGTAATCTTCATCGAGCATTGGATCGGGCGATGTTTGGGGGCACTAGGTGCAGCCGCCGTCGCGGCCGCGATCGGCGCGGCACGGGGGCTACCCGTCCCCTGCGTTTCGGAGGCGGATTCGACCCTTGTCCTGAGCTTCGAAGGAGTCGTTATCACACGCACACTCACCGACAAACTCGGCAGGAATGCCCATGTCGTCGTTCTCGCCGATTCCGACGGCGGACCCCCGACGATGATCGAACTCGCGTTTCCGCCTTAGCTCGTGTTTGAGAATGATCCTTTCAGGCCGCGGCCAGAGACGCCGTGGAGTGCGGCAACCGCGTTTGGCGGCTCGTGCGAGATTCCCATCTCGCACGCACCGTCGCAGGATTCCGATCCTGGCAGGTCGCGGGAATCCGCCGAAGGCGGACCCGCGAGAGTGGGTGCGAGAACGGATTCTCGCACCAGCCTTGAACGGATTCTCGCACCAGCCTTGAGCCTTCCACGGCAGGCCGAAAAACGACACCGTTTTACTCCCATGCCCGCCTCATGGTACGCTTAGAACATGCACGAACAGGTTCGCCAAGACCTGAGCCAGGCCATCGACGACATGAGCGATGCCCAGAAACTCGAACTGATCGAGGGACTGGCCCACTCCCTGCGGGCTCACAAAAACGGAGAAGAGCAAGAACTTGGCCCAAGTCAGAAAGAACAACTTCTCGAAAGCGTGAGACGGATCTCCTCCCTGCCCATGGAAGGCCCCGGTCGATTCTCCGGCCGCGACCATGACCGGATCCTATACAGCCCCTCCGCCAAAGGCGACCTGCGCGGGTGACCCATGACTCGCGTGCTGGTCGACACCTCCGCTTGGTTCGCCTTGTACGTCCCCGACGACCAAGACCATGCACGGGCGCGCCAGTGGTACGAGACCAACAAGTGGCCGCTGCTCACCACCGACTAGGTGATTGACGAACTACTCACCCTGCTTCGCTATCGTGGTGAGTTCCGACGCTCCATCCAAGTGGCCCAAGACCTCACTCATACCCTGCCCATTTCCATCGAACGGATCAGCCCAGCGGACTTCGCTACGGCAATCGAAGTTTTTCAACGCTTCGCGGACAAGACCTGGAGCTTCACCGACTACACCAGCCGGGTGGTGATGGAGCGCCTGGGAGTCAAGCAGGCGTTCTCCTTCGACGAGCATTTTCGGCAATTCGCAACGGTAGCCGTAGTTCCGTGATGCACAGCTTCCCTAAAACGCCGATGAAATAGGTACGGTGTCCGCGGATTCCCCGAACTTGTCCTTGAGCGTAGCGAAGGAATGGCCGGGCTTGTCCTTGAGAGCTTGTGAAAATCGAGCGTGGGGTTGTTCTGAGCGTTCTTCCAAAGCCAAAACCCCGGAATCGAATCTTAGGAGCCGTCGAAAGAGGACCGGTTTCGATTCTTTCACACGCTCTCAGAATGACAATGTTGCTTACTTTGCTGCGGACTTGAGGGCCGTGCGGATTTCCGCCAGGAGTTGATCGACCTTGAAGGGCTTAAACAAAACCGCCGCGAGTCCTTCGCGGCGTGCTCGAATGATGGAGTGGTTGGGATCGTAACCGAACCCCGTGGTGAGGATGACGGGAGTGGCCGCGTTGGCATGTTTGGCGGCGGCGAAAACCTCGTAGCCGCTCTTGACCGGCATCTTGATGTCGCTCAGCACCAAATCGAACTTCTGCCGCGATAGAAGGTCGATGGCCATCGCTCCGTCGGCGGCGGTGACCACATGACAGCCGTATCCCGTTAGCACATCTCGGACCGTATCACGGAGGATCTCTTCATCATCGGCGAGAAGAATCCGCCGACCGTCGAGATCGGGGTCCGTTCGGCGGGCGGCGGAGGTCCGCGCTCCGATCACCCCGGGCTTGGCCGCGGTCAACTCCTTAACCGTCTCGCGGATTCGCACCGCGTTGCCCGAAATAGTCCGCAGACGATGCCGCAGATCATCGTGCCCGATGTAGTCTTCCACCAGGTTTTCCACGTCGGTGAGGATGTCGTTGAGCGGGGCGGTGATCTCGGCCATGACATTGCGACCGAGCTGTCCGGTGGTGACTTGCCGCTCGTTGACCAGCAATTCGAGCAAGTGCAGGGCCAGGGCGATGTAGCGGGCGAAGATTTCCGCGAACTGGCGGTCGTCCTCGGTGAAGGCCGCCACCCGCGTGCTCTCGAAGTTGGCCACACCCACGGTCTTCTCCTGGAACCGCAGCGGTACGGTCAACGACGACCTCGCGTTCTCAATCCCCGGCACGTAGCGGGCGTCGTGCAGGACGTCGGGGCAGAGGTAGCTACGCCCCTTGGCCGCAACGTAACCGCAAATGCCGCTGCCCTCCGTCTGGGCGTGAAGTTCAACATGGTCGCCGTCCGCCGGAATCCCGGCGAACAGCACCAACTCCAGTATGTTCGTGTTCGGATCGAGGACGCGAATCTCGAAATTCTCAAAGTTGAGCACGTCCTGCGTGCAGCGAAGGATTTTTTGTTCGAGCAGCGAGAGACGCTCGTGTGGATCCAGACGCGAGAACTGCTCCGCATCGAGGCTGAGAAGTTCGCGTCCGGCGTTGTCGATGGCGTCGATCGTCTCCTGAAGCCGCCCCGCGACCGTTGAGTTCCAGACGACGGCAACGACCCGCGTGACCCCCTTGTCGCCCTCGATCATCGGCGTAGCCGTCAAGTCATACGTTTCCTGGTCGCCGGTCGTGAAACTAAAACGTCGCGCCCGAACGGCCGCGACGCAACCAGGGTCTTCACCCTTACACGACGCATACGTCTCGACACAACACTGTCGAACGCGATCGCGAACATCATCGGGAAGGTCAAGCATCTTGGCGTTGGCCCAAACGACTTCGCCCGTCGGTTGCACCACGCAAACGCTCTGTGGAATCGCATCGAGAACGGCGGTGGACCCGACGACATGAGCGAACTCCGGCGGAGCGAGGTCGGCGGCGCGGCTGATGACCACGTCGAAGGGCGCCAAGCGCAGGGCGTTCAAGGCCTCGGTGAAACTCTTCACGTGCTCCACAGAAGCCTGGGCGTCGATCCAGCGGTGTAATTCGTCGTCCCCATCTCGGAGACCAACGACGAGTACGTTTAGCGCCTTAGGCACGTGTGTGGTCGGCATCATGTTCGTCTCTACGATTTCGCGGTTCTCAACAGCCCGCGAGATTGTAGGCTGCGGACGGGGACAATCCAATAGAGAGTTTTCCCGCCCGTGCCCGGAAATACCAGGATACCCATGCGGCCCCTATAATTACAAGGGCTGATTTCATGAAATCGTACCGTAATACCTGATAATCTGCTGACCAGAGGGTCATCGGGGTGTTGTATCCGGTGCAGAAGTCGGCTGAGAGGGTGAGCGGACCACCCGTGTCTCGGTGCCGGCGAGTATCCGTGCAATATTTGCGCGGTGCCTTCCAACCACCAGAACCGCGACAATCAAGGCGAATAGTAAGAAAGGCCAGCGGTCCATCATCGCACCGCCCTGTCGCCACGCCAACAGAATACAAAACACCGGAAACAGAATCGCACCGCAGATGGACCCCACGGAACTCATCCGCGTCAACGTCAGACCCAAGACCCACACTACAAACGAGAGGATCGCCGGCAGCGTCAAATCGGGATAGACTCCCAAGGCCACACCCAGCGAAGTAGAAACACCCTTGCCGCCGCGAAACCCAAGGAACACTGGATAGTTGTGACCTAGTACGGCACACAGACCCGATAAAAGCCAACAGAGGCTTCGAATCGACTCCGACGGGCCGCCGACGCTCGCCCCCTGCGACAGCAGCCAGCCCGCCAAAACGGTCGGGACGAGTCCTTTGAGCATGTCGAGGATGAACGCCGCGATAAACCAAGGCCGGCCCAGAAGCCGACCCAGATTCATCGCCCCGACGTTGCCGCTACCAACCTTGCGAATGTCAACGTCTTTCAATTGGCCGAGGAGCAGAGAGAACGGAATCGACCCGACGAGGTAAGCGATCGCGGAACACAGCAGGGTGAGCAACCACAGATTCATCGCCGAACAAGCCCCCTCGATTGAACTTCTTCGTACAGGGCCATCATCTCATTGGCGTGCCGAGTCATGCTCACGCGCTCGGTGATGGCGGAGGCCGCGTGGCCGATCCGTTTCCGCAGCCCCGCGTCGCACAACTGCTCGACCCGCTTCGCGATCGTCACAATGTCCGTCGGTTCATTAAGAACGTACCCGTTGGTCCCGTCGACGATCATCTCCGACGCACCGTCCCACCGGGTTGTGATGCACGGGACGCTCGCCACCATGCCCTCCAGCACTACGCGGCTGCACGGGTCATAATACGTCGGGTGAACTAGGATATCGGCGGCATGGAGGAATTCGCCCACTCTTTCGCTCGGTCCCACGAAGATCAGTCGATCTACGATATCCAACCGAGCGGCGAGGCGGTGCCAAGAAGGTGACTCTCCCCGCCCGACCACCAGCGAGCGGACATTGCCGACTCCGCGTTCAACTAGCGAGGCCAAGGCCTGCATCCAGCGATGGACGCCTTTGAGGCGGAAGTTGTGGGCGACCAAAAGAACGAGTACGTCACTTTGGGCAATACCGAATTCGCGGCGGATCGCGTGGCGGTGGTCGGCGCGCTGGCTCTCCGTGGAGCGATCCGCATCAACACCGTTGTAGATTTTGTGGATGCGCTCGTCGGGCAGATCGTAATGCTCTCTTAATTGACGAACCACGTAGTCGGAGATCGCCGCCACAATCGGTCCCTTGCCGGGTGCGAGCAGTTTTCGTTCCAGCAAGAGTAGATAGCGTTGCTTGAGGTTTAGCCGAGCGGTGTATCGTTTCAGTCGCCGGGCGTGGGCCGAGTCACGCAAGGCGACGTTCCGCTCCATCGTTTCGGCCACCGTTCCACCGCGAGGTTGATAGATGTCCACATAACGACACGGCGAGATCGCATGGACGACGTCGAAGGAGTCGGTTCGTAGGATGCGCTCGACGCGGTGGGAGAAGGTGACGCTCCGCCGTGTGCGCGACATGGACGCGCCGCTGATGGTGTGTACGAACATGCCCGGCGTCGGCGAAGGCCGGCTACGAGTGAAGACATGAAGCTCGACGTCGCGATCCATCAGGTGGTGGATGAACTGTTGCGTCGAGGTCTCCGCTCCTCCACGCCACGAGTCCAACCACTCGCTGACCAAAGCAACCTTCATAGGTGACTCTTTGCCCGTTCCCGCTCCGTGATGCGTTGCGTCTTGCCCACTACGCGATAGACCAACCGCCGCGCCGACGCGTCCAGTTTCCCAATACTCAGGTATCGTCGCAACCACCGAACGCGGTCCGTTCGGGACACCAGGCGTGCAGGCATCGAAAAATTCAGCGACGCGAGGTCCTTCACGATCCATCGTCGCAATCGCCATCGTGGCCGAATCACCCGCTGCAAGTCAATCAAGCAGAGCGACCGCTCGATCGGCGGCGATGGATCGTAGAACACGTGCGAAAGATAAAGATCGCGATGGATGTATCCCTGACCGTGAAGCCGGGAAATTAGGGCGGCCGTCGCCGTGATGAGTCGTTGGATCGTTAAGCGGTCCGCGTCACGCCATTGAGTCACCCACCGCTCCAAGGATTGCCCCGGAACACCGGCAGTCAGGATCGCGCTCCGCCGCTCATGGGAACCCTTCAATTCCTCGCCGAATGCGACCGCTTGCACACAAGGAATCCCGTCGTTGGTGAGGCGTTGGGCCCATTCCCATTCGTTCCCCGCTAGGCTGGATGCGCCGCTGCCCGATCTTCTCATGGCCCGAAGCGCCCAACGGGGTGGGCCTAAAAAGCGTTTCAGATAGAACATTCGCGGCGTTCCGTGATCGTCCAAAGTCAGCCGCCACCGTTGCCGCCACGAATCAAGCCCCGGTTTGTCGAGGCGTTCGCCGTTGGAGCAGTTAAACAAAGCGTCGAGCGAGGTCAAACCGTGCGCGCGTAGAAGCGTTTCGAACCCCTCGGAAATGACCAAGCCGCCGCGGCTCGGAGAATTAGAGTCAGCGTGGCTCAGCATGTTGAGGAATGCGACTTTGCAAAAGGGAGGTGGCCACGGAGAAGACCATATCCACGGTCACACCGGTCATACACTGATGATGTCCCAGCGGGCAGACGCGTTGCTGGCACGGGCCGCAGTCCACGTCGATCCGTACAATTCGTTCCTTGTCGTAACTCGTCGAGGTCCAGTCGGGATGCGTGGGCCCGAACACGGTGACCACCGGCACGTCGAAGGCTTTGGCAAAGTGGCGCGGACCCGCGTCGTTGCAAATCAAAAGATCGCTGCGGCGGATGAGCGACTTCAACTCGCCCAAGGTGAGTAGCGGATCGTCGAACACGAAACCTATGCGTTTCATAGCCCCGCCGATTTGTCGGGCGATGGGTTCCTCGCCTGGGCCGCAGGTGACGATCAACGCTGCGTCCGCGGACTCCATCAATCGGTCCCCAACGGCGGCGAACCGTTCGGGCAGCCAGCATTTCGAGGCCCCGAATTTCGCTCCCGGACTGATGACGATCAACGGATGTCGATCAGCGATGCCAAGCGCTGAAAGCCTGTTCTGGATCGACTCGTCGCAATCGGGTGTAGTGAACAGTTCGAGTCGATCACCAGGTCTTTCACAGCCGACTGCTTCCGCAAGATCGGCGTAGTACTCAACCAAGGGCATGGGAACGTACCGCCCCAACCGCACCGGCAGTTTCGCGCCCATCTGAATTGAAGGCACGAAGGCACTAAGGCACGAAGGCACGTAGAGATCAGAGCCGCGAGCGGAAGCGAGCGGTGTCGAAGATCGTAGGGTCCGCTGTGCGGACCACTGTCCGCCGCGACGGTTCCTCACTGGGATTCGATCCGTAAGCAAAATCGACCGGCCGTCCCGCGCATACCCGATGCGCCTCTTAGCTCCGCTCAGCCATGCGACAACTGCCGAACGAAACGAATTCGGCAGCACGATCGCCCAGTCAAACTCGCGTGACCGCAACGTGCGCCGCAATTCCCACCACGTCCCCGGTCGTCCCCCTGTTTTGACGTTTTGACTTTTTGACGTTTCGACGTTTCCCACTTCATGCCTTAGTGCCTTATTGCCTTCGTGCCTCGGCCATTCAACGCATTCGTCCATCCAATCCCCGCCTCGGACCAGCTCTCGCAAGTTGGGATTCACCAAAAACGTGATTCGCGCGCCGGCAAAGCGATTCCGAATCGCGCGCAGCGTCGGCGTGGCCATCACGAAATCGCCCACCCATGTCGGGAGGACGATAAGAATAGACCGAGGAGCTTGGGCGGCGAGTCGATCCACGTGCTGCATCCTGGGATTCTACTCGATCCCACGTCCGCAAACAGAATCAAACAAAGCGGGCAGCACGGAAGGCCACTTTATACCTAATCCAACCACTCCCAAATTGTCTGCACGATCCCGCCAAGGGAAATGAATAGCAACATGCAGGTGATCGCCGAAGCCAAAAGGGCCACGATCTGCGCCGCGATCACCACCCCGATGCTATGCGGCATTCGAATGTATCGCCGGTATCCCACTGCGACCGACCACGCTCCAAATCCCATGACAAGCGGGAGCGCGACCGTCGCGATCTGTGCTCCATCAAACCAGAATAAACGAAACCCCCGCAGCACCGCACCCGTGGTGGAGAATGCCGCGGTGGCAAGCGGCGCAACCCCGAAGATCGCGTACACACAAACGCGGAACACATGCAGAGTTCGCACTTTACACCGCCGCATGGACTGCTGAAAAACCAGCAACGACGCGAAGGTGAAGAAACACCACACCCCGATGATTCGGGCGAATTCATACAGGTGTTGGTTTCTCCAGTCGATCCAGTCGATCGAATGGGGCAGCCAGACCGTAATCGGAACCGGACTGCCGCGAGCGGCCATCAGCCGCGTCCATCGCCAACGGTTGACCACTTCCTCAACGATCGCAGGAACGCTGCCCGCTACCATGAGCGTAATGGTCCCGACGACTAAAATTACCAGCAGAGGACCCACCCGTGGGCGATCATGAATGTCGATAAACCGCCAAAGTTTCTGCGGTCGCAGTGCGAGCCACCACGTGTACACGAGGGAGCGAAAGGGATGGTCGCGCCAGCGGTATTCGAATAACGGCTTTTGTCGGCGGTGGTAGTCGTCGAGAACTTGTTCCCAGGTGAACGACTCACCGCATTCCGGACACCGGGTCTCGCGCAGCCCGTAGAGGTGATACCCGCACTTGCGACAAATAAGCTGTTCAATCGGGACTGCCTTCGACCAATCAAATTCTAACCCGCACGCCGGACACTTCGGTTCGGTCAGGCCGCGAAGGTCGTGGCCGCAACGTGCACAACCAACCTCGAAGGGGATAACACTCCAGTCGGGAGCTGTTACCTCGGCGTTACGATCAAGCGTCGGTTCTGGAGACGGTAGGGTGGAGGGCACGGGATTATTGTCAGGGGGGACGTGCGTGTGTCAAACTAGGCAAGACTCCCGGCTGTCTTCCAGCAGAGTGTCATGTCCAAGCCCGGCAGTGCCGGGCGGCGGCATGGCGGTCCCGCCACAGTTTGGTTAAGGCGATTGACAGGGCTTGCAGGGGTATTAGACTTTTGGTTGTTCAATCGTAAACGAGCGGCGGCGGCGTGTGGCCGCCGACGATCCGCCGTGAACATTCGTTGCATCAGGAGAGTGATACGATGAGAAGTGTCAAGAAGTTCGCACTACCGTTGGTAGGCGTGGGTGTCCTCGCATTGGCCGCGTGGCCGGTCTATGCCCACTGCGGTAAGTGCGCCGGGGATTGCAAGGAAGTGTTGAAGCAGATGGATGCGGGCAAGCTGACCGCCGCTTCGATGATCGCCACCGCCGAGGCCCATGCCAAGGGCAAAGCCGTGGGCCTGTTGGTCGACCTCGAGAAGGACAAGATGGATGCCGACGTCTTCGTCCTGGTCGGCGAAAAAGTGCAGGCCGTCGCGATCGGCGCAGACGGCAAGGCCGGCAAGATGGAAGAGGCCAAGGAAATGAAGGGCATGGCCGCTGTGATCCAAGCCATGGACGCCGCCAAGGTAACGATGGGCGCGGTCATCGGCGCCGCCGAGGAAAAGTCGAAGGGCAAGGCCCTCGCCGTGACCGCCACGGCAACGGGTGGAAAAGCCTCGTTCGAGGTCCATTGCCTCGCCAGCGACAAGATCCAGAAAGTTACCGTCGACAACGCCGGCAAGGCGACGGGCATGGAAGAGGCCAAGATGCTCCCCGCCGCGGCAAATGAAGAGAAGCCCAAGATGAAGCCCGGTGGTTGATTCGCAACCGATAATGAATGGCACGCGGGTTGCATGACTCTGTGCCGTGTGAAGATTTTTCGATAAACCAATTGATACGACAGACGGGCGTCGGCGTGATCGACGCCGACGCCCGTCTCGTTTCTGTTCAGGGAGGTTGCAGACCATGATCGACAAGGTGATCCAACACATCGACGCCAACCGCAAGGCTAGTGTCGATCGGTTGAACGAGTTCCTGCGGATTCCGAGCATTTCGACCGATCCCGAGCGGAAGGCCGACACCCGCAAAGGAGCGGAGTGGGTTCACCGCGTCTTCACCGGCTGCGGGATCAAGAGCGAGATCGTCGAGACCGCCGGTCACCCCTGCATCCTGGCCGACAGCGGCCCAGCCGCCGGCGGCGGCCCGACCGTGCTCATTTACGGCCACTACGATGTGCAGCCCACCGGCGATGAGTCCTTATGGAAGTCGCCGCCGTTCGTACCAACCGTCCGCGACGGAGAAATCTTCGCCCGCGGTTCGGCGGACGACAAAGGTCAGGTGCTGTCGCACATGCTCGCGGCCGAGGCGTGGATGAAAGTCGCCGGAAAGCTGCCCATCCGCGTCAAGTTCCTCATCGAGGGCGAGGAAGAAATCGGCTCACCCAACCTCGATGCGATCATCCACAAGCTCCGCGACCGGCTGGCCTGCGACTACGTCGCCCTCTCCGACACCCCCAAGTTCGACAAGACCACTCCGGCGATCACCTACGGGACGAAAGGTTTGATCTACAAAGAACTCATCCTCACCGGCCCCAAACAAAACCTACACAGCGGGTCGTACGGCGGGACGCTCACCAATCCGGGTAACGCCGCCGCGACGATCATTGCCGCCCTACGCGATGCGGACAACCGCGTCACCATCCCCGGCTTCTACGACGACGTTCGACCGCTTTCTGCCGACGAACGAAAGCGGCTCGAAGCCTTGAACTTCGACGAGAAGGGCTACCTCGCAGCCATGGGTGCACCAGCGCTCACCGGTGAGAAAGGCTACAGCACGATCGAGCGGCGTTGGGCCAGGCCGACGCTCGACGTCAACGGAATGTACGGCGGATTCATGGGAGCGGGTGCCTCGACGGTGATTCCGGCCAAGATCGGGGTGAAGGTCTCCATGCGCATCGTTCCCGATCAAGACCCCGAGAAAATCAACAAAGCCTTCGAGGCAACGGTTAGGAAACTATGCCCGCCGGGCGTGAAGCTCGAAATCCTCACTCACAGCTATTGCTCGGCCTACGCGGCCCCGATCGACTCGCCCGGAATGCGTGCCGCGGCCGACGCCCTCAAGGCCGGATTCGGCAAGGCCCCGGTCTTCATCCGTGAAGGCGGAACACTGCCTATCCTGCCCTTGTTCAAGAAGGAGCTCGGCGCGGATTCGATCATGATGGGCTTCTGCATGCCCGACTGCAACGCCCACGGCCCCAACGAGTTCTTCGGAATCGACGACCTGCACAACGGCACGAAGGCCTCGGCGCACTTCGTCCAACTCCTCGCCAAGGCCCGGTAGAAGTTTGTGCCCCGCCTCGGCGGGCTGTGTCAGCAGTGGCTTCGTCTATCTGCACGGGAGGGACCGGGGTGAGGGCGATGTAGCGCCACCCGTGCCTTCTTATTTCTGCGTTTATCCCCACAATCGCAGGGCGTCTTGATAGGTGACGAAGAGGAAGGCCCCGACGATAAGGAACAACCCGATCATCTGGGTGGCGACCTGAATACGGAGGCTTACCGGGCTGCCTTTGATCTTCTCGATGATGAGGAAGACCATCAGCCCGCCGTCGACGATGGGCAAAGGGAGAAAGTTAATCACCGCGAGGTTGGCGGAGATCATGGCCAGGAAAAAGAGGAACTGCACCAGCCCGGTGCGGGCGATCTGGCCGCCAATGTCGATGATGCCCAGCGGCCCGGACATCTGCTCCACACTCACGCTACGGCTGAAGATCATCCGTTGCATGGTGCGGTAGACCATGGTGATGAAGTAATAGGTTTTGTGAATGCCGATGTTGAGGGCGTCGAGGGCGTTTTCGCCCTTGAGGAGTTTGGTCTGTTCAGCGACGTCGATGTTGGGAGTAAAAGCGATCCGCCCGACCCACGGATCGACCATCTCCGGGGTCACGTCAACGGTTTTGGTTTTCAGCGGCGAGAGCGGGTTCTCGCGATACTCGACCACGACGTTGGTATTCCCAATCAAATCCGTGAGGATGGCCCGCGTGCCTTCGTGGTAACGAACGGAGAGAGTTTCAGGTCCCCGCGGCGTTTTCGTGGTGACGGTTTCTCGGCCATCAATGCGGACGATCCTCGCCTCCGGTCCGACGCCCAGCAGTGTGTGCAAGGAATGCGGCACGCGGAATGGAACGACGCGCTTTTCTTTGGCCGAATCGACGTAGGACAGTTGGACCGTCGTACCGGCGTTCTTTTGGAAAGCGGCGATCATGTCGCGCCATCGCGCAACGGCGATGTCGTTAATCGCGGTGATTTTCGCGCCGGTGGGTATCCCCGCCTGTGCCGCCGAGCTTGGTTGACCGTTGATCGTGGCCACAATCTCGCCGGTTTGCAAAAGATCGTCGGCGACGAGCGTGAACGTGGCGTCGATGGTGCCGGGCGCCTTGGGGTGGACGACCGTTTCGACAATTCGCCCGTCGCGTTTGCGGAGCGTCAAGGACACCGGCAGGCCGTTGGCCCCGCCGATTTCACGGTTCACCGACGCGCTCGTGGGGTTGTCAATCTGGTTGCAACGAACGACGAGGTCGCCGGCCTCGATACCCGCGACGGATGCCTCCGCACCTGAGCGTACGGAAACGAACTGCGCGTTGGGTCCGTCTGGCTGTCGCGCCGACGCCTCCACCGATCGACACATCGCCTCCACCGTCGCGGCCCCGCGTTTGTTTCGCTTTGGCCGGACGAAGCCGTCAATGATCCGCCCGTCGGGTTTGCGAACGCGGAAGGGAATGTCCCATTCCGCACGATCGCGTATGGCCCTGGCGACCGCGGCCATGGTCGGATAGGGAAGGTCGTCCCACTTTAGAATCGTATCTCCCACACCGATGCCCGCGAGATGGGCCCGACCCTTAGGATCGATCCGCCCAAAGCGGGGTAAAGGGGTCAAACCTAAGACGCTCACGGAGACGGCGTCCTGGCTGTCGCTGGGATAGATCGAAAGAACGGGCGGAATCTGAACGCGCACGCGTTGCGGTGAAGCCTCCGGATGCTTGGGGTCTTTTCGTTCGACGTAAATGTCGCCGTGGCTATAGACGAGGGTGTTGAAGATTTCGTTGGCGTTGTCGTCGGTCGCGGGAACGCCGTCCACTTCTACGAGCACGTCGCCGACGTGAGGCTGGTCGGGCTTGGAGGTATCAATCTCCGGACCGAGAGCTACGATCTCGCGGGTAATGCCGGGCGCGATGCCGACAATTTGACGCTGAACGTCGCGGGTGGTCTCGGGGATGCGGTATTCGGGTTTGATGTAGATGGGGTCTTGGACCTCACCGCCACGCTCGACGATGAATTTGATGGGTTCATGTGGAGCGGAAAGGAGGATGGCGAAGCGAATCTCGCTGAATTCGCGGATTTTTTCGCCGTTGATTTTGCGAACAAGGTCTCCGGGGAGTAGACCCGCTTTTTCCCCCGGGCTGTCGGGTTCGACGAGGGCGATGCGCGGGGTGATAGCGTCCATGCCCATCAGAAACACAATCACGAAGAGCAGCCCGGCGAAGAGCGTGTTCATAATGACGCCGGCGGAGACGATGGCCATGCGGTGGCCGACGGGTTTGTTGATGAAGGAGCGCGGATCGTCCTTGAAGCGCAGCTCGTTGGACTTGTCGTCGAAATCCTCTTGTCCCAACATTTTCACGTATCCGCCAAGCGGCAGAATGTTGAAGGAATAACGAGTTTCGCCGCGGGTGAAGCCGGCAATCTCCCGGCCGAAGCCGACGGCGAATGTCTCGACGCGGACGCCCGCCCACTTAGCGACGGCGAAGTGGCCTAGCTCATGGACGAACACGATCACCGAAAAGCCTAAGAGCATTACCAAGTATGGCCAAACCGTGCTCCAAACCGTCAGAGCGAGGTCGAAGACACCGGATGTCTGGGCGAGCATCAACAAGCTGTGCATCGAGTTACCTCTCGTCTGGCCCACCGGTCCGCTGCAAGCAGCTCGTCCAGCGTGGGCGATTCCTTGAATTCATGTTCTTTCAGGGCCTTCTCCGTCAGTCGAGCGATATCGTGGAAAGAAACCGCCCCTTCGCGGAACAACTCGACGGCGGCTTCGTTGGCGGCGTTGAGGACCGCACCGCACGTCCCGCCACGCCGGGCCACATAGTATCCCAAGCCCAGCGCCGGGAAGCGCTCGCGGTCGGGCGGATGGAACTTCAACTCGCGGACCTGCAAAAGATCCAAGGGCGGCGACAGACACGGCTGCCGCGCCGGGTAGGTTAAGGCGTATTGAATCGGCGTCCGCATGTCCGGTGTTCCCAACTGGGCGATCATCGAGCCGTCACAGAACTCCACCAGCGAATGGATGATCGACTCAGGATGGACGATCACTTCGATTTGATCGGGTCGAAGATCAAAAAGCCAACAGGCTTCGACGATTTCCAGGGCCTTGTTCATCATTGTCGCAGAGTCGATGGTGATTTTCGGACCCATGTCCCAGGTCGGGTGACGCAGGGCATCCTCCACCGTGATCGCGTCCATCGCCTCCGCGCTCCAAGTTCGGAACGGCCCGCCGGAAGCCGTTAAGTACACTTTCCGCACATCCTCCCGTCGTCCGGCGTGCAGGGCCTGAAAGATAGCCGAATGCTCGCTGTCCACGGGGATAATCGTCGCCCCCGTTCGCCTTGCGAGGGGCATGAGCAGCGACCCAGCCACCACGACAACCTCTTTGCTGGCCAAGGCGATTCGTCGCCCAAGCTCGACGGCCCGGATCGTTGCGGCCAGCCCGCCCGCGCCAACCACGGCGCAAAACGCGGTATCGAACGGTACGGCGTCAATCAGTTGCCGGAGCGCGTCCGAGCCGGCGAACACCTGCGGCGAGTACGAAAGTTCACCCTCCAGTTCTCCCGCAAGGTCGGCCGAGGCGATGGCGACGGCCTGAGGGCGGAATCGGTTCGCCTGCCGGCCTAGTTCCCGCCCACGGGAACCCGCCGCGAGGCCCACCACGTCCCACTCTCCATTCAACCCGGCCAGCACATCGAGGGCGTTGCACCCGATGGACCCGGTTGAACCAAGGATGATGGCTCTTTGGGGCATAGTTCATCCGGAAGGCCGCGTACTCCGCCGCGGTACCGGCACCGCAGCGCGAACTCGTTTTATCATACATCCCGGCCTACGCGACGACAATACACGACATACGCGACCGCCCGCCGACTGAGGGGGTGTCGGGATCGGAGTAGGGAAGACCGGTTTCATCGGTCTCCGGTCCCGCCGATCTACGGGATTAAGGGTTTTAATTTTTGGAATTCTCTTGCACTTCCTCGGAAATCGGTTAAGACTGAACACTCCGAGCCAGATTCGATGCGCGATTTCACCTCTCCGGAGGCGCGCATTAGGTTCTCGACTGGGGCGAATTTCATGGCCCGCATTTGCAATAATCCATCGGCGGTCTGGAGACACCCGTCATGATCCGTGGTCAACGTCGGTTAGGAATGCTGGGTGCGGTCCTTGGCACCGCTACGGCTCTCGTTATGTTGGGCATGATTTGTCCCGGTTCCGCCGTCGCGGCGGAACGCCCTACGGGCAAGACCACACCCGATCGAAGCCTGCGCTCCACGACCGACCGGCAACCGTTTCCAATTGACGCTTCGCCCCTGCGCATGCGGGTAGAGACGCGTGACGGCGTCTTGGTCGTGTATGACGCCGCTGCGCCTCCGGAGGCCGACGACGGGTGTTGGGGTTACATCGGATACTGGTTGTCGGCACGGGACAAAAAGAAATACGTTTTTCCGGCGGTCCTCCATGAGGAGGGCGACCTGCCCACGGTACTTCTGGCCCTGGAGCGTGATCTGGGGGTCGATGTTGAGGCCATCGCCGCCACGGATGACCGTGTCCATGGTGCTCTGCGGGCGTCGGCGCAGCCCCCGGCTGAGGACCTTGTCTGGGAACAGGCGACTCTCCTACGTGCAGTCGAAATCATGGGGATCGACCCAGGAGACGATCCCGATCTTAACGAACCCGGCGGTGGCCAGACCGCGTCACTCGGAGACTGCGGTGGATGCGCGGCCGGTATCGGTCCTCCGAGAAACTGTGGTTCGCCGGCAGGTCTCGCAGGAGAGGCCTTTGCGGTGGCCGCAGGGTGTTGCCCACCACCAGGAGGAGGCGGGGGCGGCGGTGGTGGCGGAGGAGGAGGTTGGGACGGTTCTCCTTGCGGCCATCCTTGTTGCGCCGGTCCGTGTAATTGCCCTGGTGACAAGGACTGCAACGGGATACTCAACGGAGATGACGACGACGTGGACGGCGACGGTATTTCCAACGGAGAGGACTCGGACGTGGACGGCGATGGCATCTCCAACAGCTGGGATTCCGATGTTGATGGAGACGGCCTGTCCAACGGGGTCGACGGGGACATCGACGGAGACAGACTGCGCAACGGAAGCGACCCGGATATAGACGGGGACGGGACGCCGAACGCCCAGGATGGCGACGCGGACGGGGACGGGATCCCGAACGGTTCCGACCCGGAACCCAACGGCTGCACCACCGACTGCCCCGGGGCCTGCTGCACCAAGGCCACGGGCGCCTGCGCCAGCAAGAAAGAAAGCGAATGTACCGGCACCGACAAGTACTTCAAGGGCAAGGAAGTTCCTTGCACCCCCAACCCGTGCTGCGCGTTCGGGACCAACAACCCGTTCAATCCGCAGAGCGCCAGCGCCTACCAGGTAGACCCGACGTGGACTTGGAACGAGGAACAATGCACCTATGGCGTCACTAAAGCCGAACGTATCACGGCGGATAACATCACTATCTCAGCAGCGTGCGATGGGACACAGTGGTGCGCCGTCATGCTGACCTTGAACGCTCAATATTCGCAGGGATGGCGTCTATTGCCGGGTCAACAGGAAGTGACCGGTCCGGGTGGAAATACGACGTCGGGCAACTTCTGTCCCCAGGTAGAGGAACTGGAAGCGCTCGGGTATGCCTCAGCGGCGTGCGGCGGCTCTCCTCCTGCCACCTGGTACATGCTCGAGGCCGTCCGACAGCACGAGTTCGTGCATTCTCGCACGGCCCAGACGCAACTGGAAGGAATCGCGCCAACGGTTGAAAGTCGCATTGAATCCTTATCCTTATGTGTTGACCACACGCCGGGAAAGACCAGGAACATGGCGATTGACGAAATCCGCGTGTCGGCGGGTTTTGCAGCGGAAGTTTCCAATGCCCAAAGTGACTGGTTCAGGGCGCTGCCTCCGGCTTGGGCAACAGACCATGCGGGAGAAACGGATATACGCGAGTATGAGGTCGTGGACGGGATGGTAACCAACATCTGCAACGTCTCCAGGGCGCAATGCTGGGCATATTGTCCGGCGTGCCCAGCGAGGGAGACAGGATCATGCTGCAACCCCGGGAGCGGAACCTGTAGCATTATCACGCGATGCGATTGTATTGCCGCGAATTCAAACTATCAGGGCAATGGTGCTACCTGCGGACCGCCCAACCCCTGCGTAGGCGCATGCTGCCCGAATGGGGTTGGAATCGGGCCGAATTATCCGTGTACACTAACGACGGCGTCAGGGTGCTCCGGGCAGTTCGTAGGGCTCGGGACTAGTTGCACCGCGAATCCCTGCTGGCCGCCGGGCTGAGAAAGGATCAGAGTCGTGATCGAGGATGCGGGAACCGACGCAGGATCCAAGGCGTCCAATGAGATACGTCGGAAGCGATGGAATGAAGTCCGAAGCGGGCGCCGTAGAGCCGGTGTCAAGGGGATCAGCATGACGCATAACGTTCGCCCAGTAATTTGCATTGCCGCACTAGCCTTTTCGCCGAACATGCTCGCGGAACAGCAAGCCGATCTTGTCCGTTCGGAACTCACCGACGGCATCACGCCCGAATTGCGCCCGGCGGGGTATTGGAACCCAATCAAAGCCTTCATCGAACTGCAAACCGTCCAGCCCAATGTCGGGCAGGGAATCGAATTCCTGGTTGAGATTGAGAATGCCAGTTCCCAAGTCCTAGAAGTGGATGAACCCATCCGTTTTATGGACGTGCAATTACGGAACTCTGAGGACGTTCAAGTGGACATTCCGGACCCGCGTCGGGGCATGGCCCCCTCCCGTCGTAATGAGCCGGAGCCGGAGCACCTGAAGGCCTACCGGGCGGAGCGCCGCCCGTTTCATCCCGCCGAACCCCAATGGACCCAGCGCCCGCCCGATGTCAAGAGTGTCGGCGATCTGAAGGACGGCAAGGTAACGCTGGAACCGGGGGAGAAGTTCCAGGCCACGGTCAAAATCACGAAGATCTTGGCCAACCCGGAGAGGTGGTGGGCGGAGGTGGAGAAACGGTCGGGCAAACCTGCATCGGGATTGCCAGGGCCGGATCCGCCAGCGATCACCCCGATCCCCGCGGGTGTCTACACCGTTGAAGTGGGTCTCCCATTGCTGGTCAACGGTAAGCTGGTACCTAGTAAAAGCCACGACAAAGTCACCGTCCGCCTGGGCAGACCGTAGGACTTCAGAGTCCCTATGGGTCCGCTTGACGGCTAATGCGATCATGGGATTCCCGCCTCCGGCGACGAATTATGGGGCTTCGTTCCGTGGATCGGGAACCACATGCAGCCCGAATCCATGTGGATCTCTCCACTAATGGCTGCATTCCGGAACGTGGACGCGCGCCGGGGGCGACTGCATTTCGTGGGCGCACGACCCGTAGGGCAGCGGTCGCGGCGCTCTACCTTTTTGGAGATACAGAATCATGATGTTGTTTCATAGTTTACTATTCGCGATGGGGCTGATGGTCGGATTGGGCGACGAGAAGGAGTGGTACCGCACAATCGTACGCCAAGAACTACAAATAGTGCACAAGAATCTCCCCGACGCGAAGGACCATCCCCTTCGTGAAATCAGCGTGTTCATCGAGTTGGGTGCCGTCCAGCCCCGGGTCGCCGGGGGGATGTGTTTCGTGATTGACGTCGGTAATGATGGTCCGGAGCCGGTGGAACTCGTGGACATCACTACTCCCGGAAAAGGAAGAATCGCGATTCAGTTGTGGAATGCCGACGGCGTTCGTATGGACCTGCCGGATCGCGAAGCAGCCCGAAAGGGGAACCCGGGCGGTTGGGCGCGCAGGCACGGCCTGCCTGAGCGAATCAAGGCCGAGATCGAACAGCGCAGGCCCTTTGCCGTGATGAAGCCGGACTTTCTCCCGGACGATCCGAAAGTGAAGAGCATCGAAAGCATCAAGGACGGCAAGATCCGGCTGGAACCGGGGGAGCATTTCCAGGTGCAGGTTCTGGTTACGAAGGTGCTGGCCGAGCCGGAGAAGTGGCGGGCGGAAATCGAAAAGCGTTCCGCAAATCCGCATACCCCTTTCCCGGGCCTAGACCCGCCGGAGATGGCCCGCATCGCCGCGGGCACATATACGCTCAGTACTTCAGTCGCCTTGTTCGTCGAAGGACGAGTCCTCTGGTCGGCATCTTCGGAGCGCCTGACGGTCCGGCTCGGACCGCCCGCTGACGAGGCGAAGGAACCGTAGGCTCAAGGCCGACGGCGGAATTTATCAGGGCAACGAAGAAACTAACGCTTGCGGGCCGCCCAAAGGGGGATTGGTCCAAAACCAAGCCGAACGCCCGCCGCGCCGCTTCTGCGCACATCGGTGACGTGCGTTTTCGGCCTCGCCCACCCTCCCGGTGCCCCCCCCTTAACGGGGGAACCGCGATCCGTATCGACTACAGCCCACAACCGAATCGGCGAAGTGGAGCACTTGTGTGGCTCGGATCCATCGGGTAGATTGTGGGGTACTGGAAATTGATGGAAGATTGGTGGCGATTCGGGAAGATGTGAGTCGCCGAGGCATAGGAACCCAAGAATGCACTACCCCCACCGTATCAGTAAGGTCAAGCGAGCGCGCACGCAGGGATTCCGCGCCCGCATGAAAACCCACAACGGGCGAAAGCTCATCAATCGCAAACGTCGTCACGGCTTTCATAAGATTAGCGTGTGCTAGATCGACGGCTTGCGATGTCCTGAAGTGTTCGTCGCCGACGCGGCAGACGTGAGGCGTCTCACGTCCGCGGTGACGAGTGGTCTTAACGCGCTTGCGATCGGCTCTTTATGGTTTCGATGGCGGGCGTAAGTGTCCCACGCGACCCGGCGTCGCGCGACGGGCATGCACAGGGTGAAGTTGGCGACTTATGGTAGATCAAAATCTCATCGCCGAGCTGGACTCGGTTGACGGTGGACTGGATGCGGAACTGGCGGCGCTTTTCGGCGGCAGCGAAAGCGCCACCTTCGTCGAGAAAATCATCGGAGAGAACGAGGAGGGGTATAAACCGGGGAGTATCCTCATAGGACACGTGGTCGGCCGGGCGGGCGACGACTTCGTCGTCGACTTGGGCCTCAAGAGCGAGGGGCTTATCCCGGCCGAGGAATGGGACGACAGCGAGTCGGTGGACATCGGAGACGAGGTCCAGGTCTGGCTGGAGACCGTCGAGTCGGACAGCGGGCACATCATTGTCTCCAAGCGCAAGGCCGACCGCATCCTGAACTGGCAACGTATTCTCCTCTCTAAAAAGGAAGGCGACTCCGTCGAGGGTCGCGTGATGCGTAAGATCAAGGGCGGGTTGTTGGTGGACATCGGCTATCCGGTGTTCCTCCCCGCCTCCCAGGTGGACATCCGCCGTCCGGGGGACATCGGCGAGTTCATCGGCAAGATGGTCCAAGCCAAGATCCTCAAGATCGACACCGAGCGTCGGAACATCGTCATCTCCAGGCGGAAGATGATCGAGGAAGCGCGCACGACGGCCAAGGAAACACTGATGAGCACCTTGGAGGTCGGACAGACCCGCACGGGCATGGTGAAGAACATCGCCGACTTCGGCGTTTTCATCGACCTCGGGGGCATCGACGGATTGCTGCACATTACGGACATGAGTTGGGAGCGCATCGGGCACCCCTCGGAGATTTTGCGGATCGACGAGGAGGTCGAGGTGAAGATCCTCAACGTCGACCGCGACAAGGAAAAAATCGCCCTCGGCCTCAAGCAGTTGAAAGTCAATCCGTGGGAGGAGGTCGAGCAACGCTACCCCGTTGGCACCCACTTGGATGGCGAGATCGTCAACATCATGAACTACGGGGCGTTCGTGAAGATCGAGCCGGGAGTCGAAGGGCTGGTGCACATCAGCGAAATGAGCTGGACGCGACGGATCAATCACCCGTCGGAGATGCTCACCGTCGGCGACGTGATCGACGTGGTGGTGCTGGAAATCAACAAGGGCAAACAAGAGATTTCGCTGGGCATCAAGCAGACGGAGGAAAATCCGTGGACCCACGTGGCCGAGAAATATCCGCCCAATACGCGAATACAGGGCAAGGTCCGCAATCTCACGAATTATGGGGCGTTCGTGGAGATCGAAGAGGGCATCGACGGGCTGCTGCATGTTTCGGACATGAGTTGGACCAAGAAAATCGGCCACCCCTCGGAGGTCGTGAAAAAGGGCGACAACATCGAGTGCGTGGTCCTAAAAGTCGAGGAAGAAAAACAGCGCATCGCGTTGGGCCTCAAACAATTGCACGAAGACCCCTGGGCCCATGCGGTGCCGGATAACTACATCCCCGGCCAGATCGTCGAGGGTACGGTCACCAAGATCACCAATTTCGGGGTCTTTGTGGAGTTGGAGGAGGATCTCGAGGGGCTATTGCACGTCAGCGAATTGGCCGATCATAAGGTCGAAGACCCGCACGCCGAGGTCAAACTCGGCGACAAGTTATTGGTCAAAATCCTTCGGGTGGACGCGGCCGAGCGGAAAATCGGACTGTCCAAAAAACGGGCTGAATGGTCCGCCGAACAAGACGCGGAATCGGGCACAACAACCGTTCCGAAGGCCCGCAGAGGTGGGCTGCACGCGACCGCTGGGGAATCCGCGGACGCGCCGCGCTCCGCTGCGGAGTCGGACGACCAATCCGCCGATGAATGACGAGGATGCGGCGCGCAGCGAGCGCGACCTTGAGGAGTGCTCCGCTCCCGTGAAGGCCCTGGGTGGAGGGTTGAACCATCGCTGTCGACACCGGCCTACAAGTTTACCTCCGTCAGATCAACGACGCCCCCCTTCTCTCCGCCGAGGATGAGAAGCGCCTGGCGGGCATCGTTCGCAACGGTCAACAGATAGCTGAGCGTTTCGGGCGGCGAGAGGTGACCCTGCCGGAGCGTGAGCACGCGGAGTCGGACGCCGCAGCCGCCCGCGAGACGATGGTCAAGTCCAACCTGCGGCTGGTGGTCAACATCGCCAAGAAGTACGCCAAACGCGGCGTGCCGCTCAACGACCTGATTAACGAGGGCAACCTGGGTTTGATCCGCGCCGTGGAAGGATTTGACCCCGACCAGAACACGCGGTTCAGCACCTACGCCTCGTGGTGGATCAAGCAGTCGATCAAACGAAGCCTGATCAACAGCGACAAGCCGATCCACATCCCGGCCTACATGGTGGAGATGATCTCGCGGTTTCGCGAGGCTCGCGAGCAGTTCGTGGAGACGGAAGGCCGCCCCCCCACCACCGCGGAGCTTGCGAAGCGGCTGGAGATGACGGTCGGCAAACTCGACCACATCCGCAGCGCGGTGAAGGCCGTCTCCACGCCGACCAACGACGCGGACGGGGCCAACGGGCAGAGCCTTACCGAGAATATCGCCGATTTCCGAACCCCCCTCCCCGAAGACGCCCTGTTCAATGAATCCGAGTCCGCTAAGATCACCCGACTGCTTAGCGACCTCGAGGACCGCGAGGAAAAAATCCTGCGGATGCGTTACGGGCTGGATGGCCAGGAGCCGATGACGCTCAAGGAGATCGGCGAGGCCATCAACCTCACTCGCGAGCGGGTCCGACAGATCGAGGGCGAAGCGCTTGCCAAGATCAAAGAACATATAATCGACTAGCTGTCCTTGGGTCCGATCCTCCTCTCATTATTGGGATGGGCACAATCCACGGCATGAATGCCGGGGCTTGGGCGAAACGCCGAGGCTCGTCCTGGCGGTCCGGGCCGTCCCCCCTGGTGCTTTCTTGCTCGCGTCAGTTCCACGACCCGTGAGTCGTGGAATGAGTGATAGCTTGGCGCCCGTCCCCAGGCTATAATCCCACCCGGTCAGACGGTATTCCCACTGACCAGGGGATGCTCAAAGAATAGACAGTATTGAAGGACAACAAGGAAGTCATATTCGGTGATTGCTCGTGATAGGCCGACGTGGGGAACGCGGGGCTAACGAACAGGCGCTTTCCGATGGCGGAAGCACATTTCAATTCACCTTATCGTTGGCGAACGGAGCAATTGCTGATGAAAACTGATCCGACAGTGTACGTTGTTGATGACGATGCGCACGTTTGTAAGTTGTTGTGTTGTCTCATCGAATCGGCCGGATTCCATGTTTCCACCTATGCCGGCACCAAGGAGTTCCTTAAGGGGTACGACGCGGAAAAGGCGGGATGTCTCGTTTTGGACGTGCAACTTTCGGGGCAAAGCGGTCTCGACTTGCAGGAGCAGCTCGTCACGGAGGGCATCGGGCTGCCGGTCATCATCATCACCGGTTACGGCGACGTCCCCTCTGCCGTTCGCGCCATGCGCAGCGGGGCGTTGGACTTCATCGAGAAACCATTCGACAACGAACTCCTGCTGGATCGGGTGCGCCAGGCCGTCGAGTTGGACATCCGCAACCGCGTGGAGCGGGCCGAGCGGGCGGAAATCGTAGCTTGCCTCGCCTTGCTCACGCCGCGTGAGCGGGAGGTGCTCGAGCGGGTGGTAGGCGGCCGGGCCAACAAGCAGATCGCCTCCGATTTGGGCATCAGCACCAAGACCGTCGAGGCCCATCGCGCGCATGTGATGGAGAAGATGCGCGCCGAGTCCCTGGCGGAGTTGGTACAGCTTGTTCGGGCCGCGGGCGTCAATGGGCAACCCGTTCTGACGCGTCATCTCCAGCACCCGTGAATGCTGGAGCGATCGTGTTATTAACGCAGGTCGCGCTTCTATCGGACTTTCCCGATCATATCACATCAAATCTCCTCTTCGACGATCCGTGCGACCAGCATTCGCTCACTGTGTAACGTACACTGTCATGGGCAGAAAGTTCACCCAAGAAACCTAAGACAGAAGAGAAAGGTGTTGGATCATGGGCAGCACTCACGCGGACCCGCAGAGTGAGAATCGCCGACGGACTTACCTCATCAATCCGTCGTTTCAGTGGAAGCAGGCTAGTACGATCGCGGTGATCGTCTTCTTGACATCCACGATCATCAGCTTCGTCACCTTCGGAGTTCTGCATCAGCAGGCCCGGTTGCGCTTGTCCGATCCGACAGGTTATCAGGCGGACGTGGGCAGCGTGATCCTGTTATTCTCCATTGGGTGTTCGGCGATCACCGCGGGCGGGATTGGACTATGGTCAATTCTGATGACGCACCGCCTTTGCGGACCAGCCTACTTGATCGATCGCGCCATGCAGGAGCTTCGCGCCGGTCGGTTCCCAAAACTACGCGGCCTGCGCAAGAAAGACGAGTTCCAGGCGCTCTACGCCTCAGTGAGTGGTACCGTGGACGCATTGATGGCGAGAACGCGCAGGGAGCTTGCTACCGTCGCTGAAGCCCTGGAAATCACCAGGCACGCGCAACATGCCTCCGACTCCGACTTGCAAAGCAGTCTACAATCGCTCGCCTCGCAACTGGAGCAATTTCACCGCGACCTGGCCGAGAGCCTGCAGCAAGATCCCGCGAAGCCTATCCCCACGTCGTTGCGGGATTGTGCAACCGAGCCGTTGCGTGATCACGCCACCGCTGGATCCTAACGTAGTTGGTCACGCTGTTTGCATATTATTTAATCGCGCGCGTAAGCTCGCGGACTTGAGGGGTGCCACCCAACGCCGTTAACCAACTTGGGGGCTGGTGATGGTTTCGCCCAATAATAAGCGTTCCTTTGTGCCGACGTTACCTTGCGCATCAACAGGCCGTGGCAGAAAGGAACGCGTATATGCGCAAGAAGATGACCAGGGAGGGTCGTCTTCGCAAGCCCCATCGTCGAGAATGGCCCGTTTTATTGAAACGATTGATCCCCGATCAAGCGTGTCGAGAACTCCAAGGGCTTGCGAAGAAGGGGATGGATCCCCGCACCCGCTGGTCGCCCAAGCTCATCCTCCTGTACTGGGTGGTGATGGGTTGGTCGATCCAGGGGCAACTGACCGAGCGGTTTCGAGAAAGACGCTAGACGCGTTACGTTTACATCTGGCCCAAGAATCGCCGACGAAAAAAGCCGCTGCGCCTTCGGTTGATGGTGCTCAAAGATCACGGCAAGCGAGTCTACCTGCTGACCAACGTGATGGAGACGACGCGTCTGTCTCGTCGGATGGCCGGCGAATTCTACCGGGCGTGCTGGGGAATTGAGGTCGAGTATCGCGGGCTAAAACAGACCCTCGGATCCGCCTACGGCGGACCGGCCCGAACCCCCGAACCGGGAGCGATGGAGTTGACCGCCGACATCCTGGCCATGGCCTTGTTGCTGCTGTATGCCGCGTTGGTCATGGGCGGGAAGGTGATGCAACTCAGCTTGGCCCAGGCTTTGCGGGCCATCCGTTGGGCGATCGAAGCCTTGCGGCACGGCGAATCGTGTACGCAACTGCTGCGCAGGCCTCGCTAGGCCGTCGCCGACGAATACGAACGCCGCTCGTCCAAACACGCCCGCGACTGGCCGCACAAGAAAACCGAATCCGCCTTCGGCGGACCACGCCCGCCGAGATTGTGCAGGCTGTCCCGAACCGAAAACGCCCGAATCGAAAGGATTTTCATGAACCATACGGCACAAGTTGCTTAACGGCGTTGCATGACACCCAATTACCGATTGGGGCTACAAACGACGACAGTTTTGTACAGTTTCCGCCGCAAATTTCGCATCGGCCTGGGCGAATGTTCGGTTATACTGGTACACGGTAAACGTTTACTAAACTAGCGTCCGTCTTCCGTATAAGACGGTTGGTTTTTTCAAACAAGAAAAGGAGAATCAACGGTGCAACTCAAAAAGACTCTCATGATGTTCGGCGCGGCGGCCTTGTTCTTGGTCGGATGCACACAGCAAAGCGCCAAGGTGGCTTCGACGTCGTCCCCATCGAAACCAACCCCGTCGAAAGCGACGAGCGGCAGCGACCTCATTGCCCGCGAAGTTCTGTTCGGCAATCCTGACCGGGCCGGCCCGCAGGTCAGTCCGGACGGAAGGCAGATCGCCTTCCTTGCTCCGCAGAACGGCGTATTGAACGTATGGGTTGCGCCCGCGGACAAGCCTTCGGCGGCGAAAGTGGTCACCAAGGACACGAACCGCGGCATCCGCCGTTACTTCTGGGCCTACACCAATCAACACATCATCTACATGCAGGACAAGGGCGGCGATGAAAACTGGCGGGTTTATAGCGTCGATCTGTCCAACAACCAGGTAAAAGACCTGACGCCGTTTGAGAAGGTGGCGGCCCAAATCGAGGAAGTCAGCCACAAGTTTCCGGACGAGATTCTTGTCGGACTCAACAACCGGGACGCCAAATACCACGACGTCCATCGCGTGAACATCCGCACCGGACAGATGACGCTTATCACGCAGAACGACGGCTTCGCCGGGTTCCTGACTGACGACGACTACAAGGTCCGCTTCGCCATAAAGATGACCCCCGACGGCGGCAGTGAGATCCTCAAGGCGGGCGACGGGGGGCAGTGGTCGCCGTTCCAGAAGATCGCCATGGAAGACTCGATGACCACCCAGCCGTCCGGTTTCGACAAGACCGGAAAGACGCTCTACATGATGGACAGCCGGGGCCGCAACACTGCGGCGCTCACCGCCCTGGACCTTGAAAGCAACAAGCAAACGATCATCGCCGAGGACGCCCGCGCGGACATCGGCGGCATCCTGATTCACCCCACGGAAAAGAACATCCAGGCCTATGCGGCCAACTATCTCCGCAATGAATGGCGGGTCATCGACAAGTCCATTCAAGGGGACTTCGACTATCTGCGGGGAGTGGCCGAGGGCGACTTCACCGTGGGCAGCCGGACGCTCGACGACAAGAAGTGGATCGTCGTCTACGTGATGGACTACGGTCCCGTCCGCTACTACCTCTACGACCGCGGGGCGAAGAAGGCCGATTTCCTATTCACCAACAACCAGGACCTCGAAAAGGCGACCCTCACCAAGATGACGCCGGTGATCATCAAGTCCCGCGATGGGATGGACTTGATTAGTTACCTGTCGCTGCCGGCCGCCGAGCGGGTGAGCGGTTCGACGCCGAGACCCTCAAAACCGTTGCCGATGGTGCTGAACGTCCACGGCGGACCGTGGGGCCGAGATGCATGGGGGTACAATCCTACGCATCAGTGGCTGGCCAATCGCGGATACGCGGTGCTCAGCGTCAACTTCCGCGGCTCGACCGGGTTCGGCAAGAAATTCATCAACGCCGGCAACATGGAATGGGCGGGCAAGATGCACGACGACCTGATCGACGCGGTAAACTGGGCGACCAAAGAGAAAATCGCCGATCCCAAGAAGGTTGCCATCATGGGCGGAAGCTACGGCGGCTATGCGACGTTGGTGGGATTGACCTTTACCCCGGACGTGTTTGCGTGCGGAGTGGACATCGTCGGGCCGTCCAACATCGTGACGCTGCTGAACACCATCCCGCCGTATTGGGCACCGATGATTGAGATGTTCACCGCCCGCGTGGGCGACCATCGCACGGAGGAAGGTAAATCATTCCTGGCCCAGCGATCGCCGCTGACGTTTGTCGATCGGATCAAGAAACCGCTGCTCATCGGGCAAGGGGCCAATGACCCGCGCGTGAAGCAATCGGAAGCCGATCAGATCGTCAAAGCCATGCAGGACAAGAAGATTCCCGTGACGTACGTTTTGTTCCCTGACGAAGGTCACGGCTTTGCCCGACCGGAAAACCGGATGTCTTTTAATGCCGTCGCGGAGGGATTCCTAGCCCAGCACCTTGGCGGACGGTATGAACCGATCGGCGGCGACTTCAAGGGATCGACGATTTTGGTCCCGACGGGCGCCGCACATGTGCCCGGCCTGGTCGACGCGATTGGGTCGGCGGGCAAGACAAACTAAGGCGACCCACCCACCGAACCCGTGGTCCTGGCGCGTCGCGCCGGGACCACGGGCAATCGGATTTGAATCAGAAGAAAAGCGCCGTCCCTCGCGGGCGGCGTTTTTCTTTGCATCACGGCGCGGCACTATAGTCGGGTGCGACTTTCCGTTGCAACACGGCAAGGTTGGACATAGCACCTTGCACCCATTCGACGATCGGCTCTGTAGGTTCCGGGAAGCGTATCACGGAACACTGTTGCCCCAGCGGCATCCAGACCCGCGGATCGGTGGGTCCGAATAGCGCAATCGTGGACACTCCGGCGAGGGCCGCGATATGGGTCATCCCCGCGTCATTCCCGATGAAGGCGTCGGCCCCGCAAACCAGGTCCGCCGCAATCTCAACCGACTCTTCATAGAGGACTGGGGCGGTCCGTTCGAGCCGCCACGCGTACTCCGAGCCGAACCGTTCCAGTTCGTCCGGGCCGATCATCCACGCGGCGAACCAACCTTGTGCTCGTTTCGCGGCAACCAGTCGTTCGAATGCTTCGAGCGGACAGCACTTCGCCAGCCCGCCGCTGCCCGGGTGGCACAAAATGATCCTGCCGTCGTTTACTCCGATCCGCAAACAAAGATGTTCGTGTAACGCCCGCCGTTCGCGTATCTCAATCCCAGCGATGGACGGCACCTCGACAGCCAAGCCACTGTCACGCAATTGCGCCATCCACTGTTGAACGATGTGCGTCGTGAGTCCCGGGGTCGATCGCGGGTCGATGGCGAGGACTTCGCGGCCCAGCACTTGCGATAAGCGTTGGGAAACGATCTCCGTGCGACCGCCGAGAAAGCTGATCACGCAATCAAAACCGCGTAAGAATCGGGCGGTATGTTCAGGTAGATCACCAACCGGGTCGTAAAGACAGTGCATACCGATCTCTTCAATGGATCGGGCCTCGTCGATGAATCCGTGCCGCTTAGCCCAATGGACAATCGACGACCGCGCCGCGACCGTGACCTGCGGGTTGGCCCACATCCGCTTCAAGCCCGCGACAAGGTGCAGGGAGAGGACACAGTCGCCGAGTGCGCCGGCGTGAAGGACCAGAAGTCCGGATCGGGATGCGCTCACACAATCTGACGCCCGTCGTCCGTAGACGCGTGGTGTAAATCTGAGCGTGGAGCGGAAGCGACACGGCCGGGGCTGATCCGCTCGCTTCCGCTCGCGGCTCTGATTGACCCGCTCGTGCCATTCTCGGTGTGTTCGATCCAGGCCCCGCCTAGGACTACGTCGCCATCGTAGAACACCACGGCCTGACCCGGCGTGACCGCCCGCTGCGGCTCGTCGAAAACAACTCGAACGCGAACCCCCCTCTTTCCCCCCTTTGCAAGGGGGAATGCTGGGGGGTCGTCCGGCTGGAGCACATGCACCGTCGCGGGCACGGCGGTGTGCAGATAACGGATCTTCACTTGCGCGGTGAAACTCTCGCCGAGTCCATCGACGAACAGGTTCGTTCGATCGGCCACGAGCGAATCCCGAAAAAGCGCCGCGTCGTCGCCCACCGTGACGCGGTTGTTGAGCACGTCGAGTCCGGTCACGTAGATGGGCTTGCCCGCGGCGATGCCCAATCCGCGGCGCTGGCCGACCGTGTACTTTCCAATGCCCTGGTGACGACCAACGATGCGCCCACTCTCATCGACCACGTCGCCGTCTACGAACCCATCCGGGCGACGCTCGCGCACCACACGGGCGTAGTTGCGATCGGGCACAAAGCAGATTTCCACCGAGTCGGGCTTGTCGCGGTTGGGCAGACCGTAGCGGGCCGCGATCTCCCGCACCTGCGGCTTGGTCAACTCCCCGATGGGAAACAGCACCCGATCGAGAATGCTGCGCTGAAGCCCGAAGAGCACGTACGACTGGTCTTTCTGACGGTCGCATCCGCGCAGCAGCGTGCGACGGCCGCCGCCGACATAGTCGGTGCGCTTTGCGGCGGACGGGTCTGTTTGAAGTTCCCCGGCGGCCAATCCGCCCCCACGCAGTGGGCCGCCGCCGACGTAGTCGGTGTGCTTTGCGGCGGACGGGTCTGTTTGAGGGTCCCCGGCGGACAATCCGCCCCCACGCAGTGGGCCGCCGCCCTCGCCGATCCGCGCATAGTGACCGGTGGCCACGTACTCCGCGCCGACGGCGTCGGCGTAGTCCATGAGCTTGCCGAATTTCAGCCGGTCATTGCACACCACGCATGGATTGGGCGTCCGGCCACGAGCGTATTCGTCCGCGAAGTAGTCGATGATGCCGTCGAACTCCTCCTCGAAATTCAGAGCGTAAAACGGAATGCCCAGCATCCCCGCAACGAACCTGGCATCGGCCGCGTCGGAAGCGCTGCAACAACCTTGGTGAGCACGCGAAGGCACTGGCAACAAGCTGGCAGTGGTACCCGAGACGGCGCCGTTCGCACCAGGGGATTTCTCCTTCGCCCCCACGCGCATGAAAAGCCCCATCACGTCGTAGCCCTGCTCGACCAACAAGCAGGCCGCGACGCTGGAGTCCACCCCCCCACTCATGGCCACCACGACTTTTCCAGGCTTTCCGCACATCGAGTTGATTGTAGCGTCTCCCATCGCCGCCGACGAGACCGTCGGGAACGCCCACACCCGCAGACTCCCGCGACGCAAACAGCGAGAATAGCTCGTCAATACATAGCAACGTGTGTAGTGTCACTCGTCGTGGGTGGCGCGCACCCAAACCGAGTTGTCATGAACAACCCTGCTCGATAAACAAGAATCTCCCCCATCTGTCGAGGAGTAGGTCACTGGTGGGAACCAATGGCAAAGGCAGGTGCGAGCACCTACCCTTCCCTGCTGTGTCAGTGGGCATTTATGCGCCGGGTGGTTCGAGCTGGCGCCCTCAAATCGTAAGGTTCCACGCCGCGGATTTTTGAGACACGGGAGCACGCGGCGCATTTATAAACATTGGAACGCCGTAGGGATACGCGACTAAAGGCACGGTACATGCTAGAAACATCAGTTGTGTGTCGTCCCACGAAGCTTGTGTCCGAAGATCCGGTAGCTTTGAATAGCGAGGTAGCTGCACCCGTCGCTCCAATTCGGTTGCAGACCGATCCAGCGGCGTTCACCCTGTTCTACCGCACGTACTATCCGCGGGCGCTGACCTACGCCTTTCGTCGTCTCGGCAACCGCGAGAACGCTGAGGAAATCGTGGAGCGGGCCTTCGTCAAAATCATGGAGGCCTTTCCTCGCTACCGACCTACTGGTGGTTCCGTTGCGGCGTGGGTCTATCGCATCGTTACGAATGAGATCAACTGGCACTTCCGCGCGACCGCGCGCTACAAGAGTGTGCTGATCGAGTTTTTCCGCAGGCGACGCGAATCCGTCCGCACGGAGCAAGCCGGGCACGACGGCGCCGCCGATTTCGAGCAGGTTCGGCGGGCGCTGAGCCTGCTGCCCGCGAAATACGCGGCGGTACTTTCGCTTCGGTACTTTGAACAAATCGCCAACACGGAG
>JAGVHG010000134.1 GCA_020056715.1 Phycisphaerae bacterium
GGAGGTCCGGTCGCTTCCGCTCCCGGCTCTGATTTCCTTCGCGGCGTTCAGCGCGGGGGCGGCGGGGGTCCGGTCGTCCGCCTGCGGCGGACTCCCGGCTCGGATCGCAGCGGTGGCGCCGTCGCTGTCGTCGAACGTGACGATCACCGCGCCGACGTTGACCGTTTGGCCCTCTTTCACGTGCACCTGCTTGGCGATACCCGCGTAGGGGGAGGGAATCTCGACGGCGGCTTTGTCCGTCTCGACCTCCATCAGGTATTGGTCAAGGGCCACATGCTCGCCCTCTTTGATCAACACCCGGACGATCTGGGCCTCGCTGATCCCTTCGCCGAGGTCAGGGAGAATGAACTGTCTAGGCATAATGTAGCTCCGCAGGAATACGGAATGCGGAATGGTGAATGCTGAAAATCTGGTTCGTCGCTGCCGAGATCATTCCGCATTCACAATTCCGCATTCACAATTCTCTCAAAACGCCAACACGTCTCTGGCCGCGTGGGTGATTCGATCCGCATTGGGCAGATAGGCTCGCTCGCGGGCGAAATAGGGGAACTGCACATCGAATCCAGTCACGCGGCGGATCGGGGCCTGCAAGTGCATCAACGAATTTTCCACGATGCGGGCGACGACCTCGGCGCCGATGCCGCAAGTTCGCGGGCCTTCGTGGATGACCACCGCGCGACCGGTCTTTTCCACCGAAGCTGTGATCGTCTCCGTGTCCATCGGCGAAACCGTCAATAAATCAACAACTTCGGCGGAGACGCCGTCAGTCTCGGCCAACTCTTCGGCGGCTTCCAGCGTTGGACGGATCATAGCCCCATAGGAGATCAAGGTGAGTGCGCTCCCCTCGCGGGCGACGCGGGCTTTTCCGATCGGCATTCGCTCCGGTTCGTCCGGCACTTCTTCCTTGAATTTGCGGTAAATTTCTTTAGGCTCAAAGAAGATCACCGGATCAGGGTTGAAGATCGATTCAAGGAGCAAGGCACGGGCGTTGCGCGGGCCTGAGGGGATTACCATCTGAATGCCTGGAGTATGAGCGTAGTAGGCCTCGCGACTTTCGCTATGGTGCTCGATGGCGCGGATGCCGCCGCCATAGGGCATGCGGATGACCATCCCCATCCCGAAACGTCCACGGGTGCGGTTGCGAAAACGAGATACATGTTGCTCGACCTGATGGAAGGCCTGGTAGAAGAAGCCGGAAAACTGCATCTCGGCAACTGGGATCAAGCCGTAAAGGGCCATCCCGATCGCGCCGCCGACGATGGCGCCCTCGGCCAGGGGCGTGTCGATGACCCGTTTCTCGCCGTAGCGCTTGAGCAGATCGGCCGTGACGCGGAAGACTCCCTCGTCCTTGCCGATGTCCTGGCCAAGCAGGACCACGCGGTCGTCTTGGCGCAGGGCCTCGTCCAAGGCGCGGTTCACCGCGGAAACCATGTTAAGTTGGGCCATCTATATCCTCCCAGCCTGAGGGCCGCTGCCTTCGGACGAGGACTGTACCGGATTTAGGGGTCTCGGAAAAGCGCCGCGACGCTGCCGGAGGAGTCGGAGTGCAACCTTTGACCGCGCCTCCACCATCGGAGGTAGTGTGACCCCGATGGTAACCCCCGAAATTTTCGTCCTCAGCGGACCCAACGGGGCCGGCAAGTCGACGACCGCGAGGGTACTTCTTCCTGAAACATTGAGCATCGAGCAATTCGTAAACGCCGATCTCATCGCCCAAGGGCTGTCACTCTTCGCGCCCAAAGCAGCGCCCAAGTGTAGCTCATCACTTGTTTTGGATCGACAGTGCGTAATCCAGGGCCTGTTTCGCTTCCTGGTGGTTGGGGTCCAGTACGAGAGCTTGCCGGAACTGTGCGACGGCTTCGTCGAGGCGCTCGGCACGCAGCAGCGCTCGTCCGATGGCCACGTAGACACCGGCGTCGGACGGACGCACCCGTAGAATCTGCCGATATTCGTCGATCGCCTCCGCGGGTTTTCCCTGGTCGAGTAGGGCTTCGGCCAAGTTGAAGTGCGCGTCGGGATGATTGGGGTCGAGACGCAGAGCGTCATGGAATGCGGCGATAGCTTCGTCGGTCTTCTCCTCAAGGTTCAAGGCCGTGCCCAAGTTGATTCGTGAAATGACGTCTGTGGGATCCAGCCGGGCGGCCTCACGGAATTCCTTAATGGCGGTGGGGAAGTCGCCCTTACGGATATAGGCGTTGGCCATGTCCAGGTGGGCGACTGCGGAGTTCGGGGCGATCTGCAAGAGTCGCCGGTATTCCGCAATGGCCTCGTCATAACGGGTCTTCTTCGCCAGGGTCCTCGCCAATCCCAGTCGCGCACCCTGATCGTGCGGCGCGATGCGCACGGCATCAGCGTATTCCGACATAGCCGCGTCCCAGTCGCTTCGCCGGTAGAGGAGATTCGCTAGGTTGACGTGCGCCGGGGCGTCTCCGGGTAACAGACGGATGGCATCGCGAAAGGCCTGCTCGGCCTCGTCCACGCGGTTCAGGCGGACGAGGGCGACCCCTAGATTGAAGTGCGCGTCCGAGTAGTCCGGTTCCACCGCCAAAGCTATTCGGTACTCCGCGATCGCTTCCTCCACCTTCCCCTCTTGCTCCAAAAGCACGCCGATGTTGACGTGGGCACGGGCGTTATCCGGTCTCTGCTCGGCCACCTCGTTCCACATGCCCAAGTCATCGTGATAGTCGCGGTTGCGCCGCACCGTACACGAACCCAACAACACTACGATACTCATGACGAACGCTGCTTCGACCCATTGACGCAATGTGTTGTTCTTCAAGTATCTCCTCCCAGTCATGCTCCAAACGGCACGGATCCCCGCAAACATTACGACGATGACGGCAGCCAGAGGCAGGTACATCCGATGCTCAAAGGCCACGTCGCGAACGGGAATGACACTGGAGGTAGGAGCCAGAATCAAGAATAACCATGCTCCCGTAAACCCGATCCAGTGTTTGCGAACGAACGCCCAGAGCGTCAGCAACAAAAGTCCCACGATCACGACGGCGGGCACGATGACTTGGCCCACATGGTGAGCGACCGGCCAAGCGTAGTCGAGACACAACGGATGCGGCCAGAGCGACAGTCGCAGGTAATGGAGGATGACCCCCGTCTGTGTCAGTGCGTACTCCCACGGCGATATCCCTTTGAATCCGAATCCTATGGCCGTGCGATCGGTGGCGGGGATGAACACATGTTGCACGACCCCGCAAGCGAAGAGAACGCCCCAGGTTAGCCCCATCCCCAAGTAGACTACCCCGCGTCGCCGCCATGCCTCCCGAAACGTTCCGGCCAGAAAGAATCGGTCGTACAAAAGCACCATCACCGGGGATGTCGCCATCACCGCCTTGCCGGCCATTCCCAACGCGCACGCCGCGATCGACGCCAGGTACCATCGCCATGATCGCGCCGATTGCGCTCCGCGCACGAAGAGGTAGATCGTCAGAAGGTAGAACAACCCCATCAGGGACTCGGCCCGCTGAATCACATAGGTGACGCTCTCGGTCTGAAGCGGATGAACCAGCCAGATCATCGCGACCACAATTGCGAACCACGGGGTTTGTGGATCAGAGCGTGGAGCGGAAGCGACACGACCAACGCCCATCCGCTCGCTTCCGCTCGCGACTCCGATTGACCGCGCCATGTCTGACGCGGGTTTGATTTTCTTCGTGGCTTCGTGGCTTCGTGGCTTTGTGGCGATTTCCAACGTCCGTCGCACAAGTCCGAAGAGGGTCAGCGCCGCCGCGATGTGCACGACCAGATTGAATACGTGATAACCCACGACGCTGAGTTGGCCGACCGCATAATTGACCGCGAGTGACAACTCAACCACCGGGCGCTCCGTGGCCAGCCAACGATCAACTGGGAAGAGTTGCCGGATACGCAGATTGTCAACAATCGCATAGGCATCGTCGAAAAGAAAGACGCCCCATAAACTGTTAGCGTAAACAGCGGCGCCGATGGCGATCAGAACGAGCACCGGCCAGAGCCATCCAGTCCCGTTGGGGTTGGGCGCGGAGGCGACGTTCGCGGGACGATCACCGGTTGGTCGAGGCTGCTTCGCTTTCGACGACATACGCTTCATTGGGGTGAAAGTAACAGAACGCCGAAAAGCCGAAAGGTGGCGTTCGCGGACCTATCGCCAATTACGAATTACGAGTTACGAAACGGGGCGGACAAGACAAGACACGAAGGCACGAAGGCAGGGGGGGATTGCCGATTGAATAAGCGCGTGTAGCGGACGAATCAGTTCCCCCAGGCTCGGAGAACCTGGGCCACCTGGTCCAGCGAACGAAGCATGGCCACGTAAGCGTTGGCCATGCCACCCGCCCGGCCACAGGTGAGTCCGAGGACCGCTTCGCCAGGGCAGAAGCAGCGATTCGCGACTATCAGGGCCTGACCGAATATGCCGAGGAGCAAGATGCCTTGGCTGATTCCATCCGCCCGTTTCTGGCCGCCCTGCCCGCCGACGAGCCGCTCAACCGCCTCATCCGCTACGAGACCATGCTCGACCGGCAACTCCACCGCGCCCTTGCCGAACTCCGCCACCGGCGACAATGGGCTGCTGCACAACGATCGGACACGCGTGATGGAACAGATTCGGAAGGAACCTGATCCGTCGTTCCCGCAAAGGCAACCGGCCCAACCATGCCCCTTCGACAATCGACATTCGACAATTCCCTCCGTCGCTTCGTGGCTGCGTGGCTTCGTGGCTTAGTGCCTGATACACTGACGCTATGGACCGGCTATCAACAGACCAACAAGTCGCCTTGCTCGTTCGCGGGTGCGAGAACGTCTACACCGTGGACGAGCTTAAAGACCGCCTGTCCCAAGGCAAACGTCTGCGCGTCAAGCTCGGCATGGACCCCACGGCGCCGGATCTCACCCTCGGACACACCGTGGTCCTACGGAAGCTGCGGCAGTTTCAGGACTTTGGCCACAAAGCCGTGCTCATCATCGGGGATTACACCGCGATGATCGGCGACCCCACGGGCAGAACCAAGACCCGTCCCATCCTCACCGAGGCCGAGATTAAGACCAACGCCGCCACCTACCTCCAACAGGCCGGCAAAGTCCTCGACCTCGACAAGGACAAGCTCGAGGTCCGCTACAACAGCGAATGGCTAAACCCCATGACCTGTGCCGACGTCATCAAGCTCATGAGCGAAATGACCGTCGCCCGCATGTTGGAGCGCGACACCTTCGCCAAGCGCCAGGCCGAGGGCCGCGAGATTTTTCTGCACGAGTTGCTTTATCCATTGATGCAAGCCCGCGACAGTGTGGCCATTCAATCTGATGTGGAACTCGGCGGCACCGATCAGACCTTCAACAACCTCTGCGGACGCGACCTCCAGCGCAATGCCGGTCAGCCGCCGCAGATCGTCATGGTCACGCCCCTGCTCATCGGCACTGACGGCAAGAACAAGATGAGCAAATCGCTGGGCAACTACGTCGCCGTCACCGACCCGCCTGGCGAAATGTTCGGCAAGGTGATGCGCATTCCGGACGATCTGATGCGCAATTACTTTGAACTGCTGACCGATGTTCCCGAAGAAGAGATCACACGGCTGACCGGGGGCTCGAAAATCAATCCGCGCGACGCGAAGGAAACTTTGGCCAAGACGATCATTGCTCAGTATCACTCCGCCGAAGCCGCATCCGCCGCAGCTGAAGAGTTCCGCCGTGTTCACGGGGGCGGCTCGACAGGATTGCCCGATGAAATTCCCGACGTTTCCGTTCCTTTGGAGAAGATGACCGATGGGAAAATCTCTCCTATTGATTTGATTACGCATTGCCTGGAGGAGAAATCCCGCGGAGAGGCGCGGCGCCTCGTGGCCGAGCGTGGTGTGCGCTTGAACGGCGAGGTGATCGAAGACCCCAACACTCCTATCGCCGTTCGATCCGGTGATATTCTTCAACGCGGCAAGCGACGCTTCGTCCGCTTACGACTGCCGTAGATAGGTGAGCGCGATGGACATTCGCGACATGTGGTTCCGAACGATGGCCACGGTCGCCATCGCACTCCTTCTATACTTGATCGTTATTGCCGTGGTCGCACCGGCGTTGGGGCCTTGGCTTTTGAACGCACTACAGGGTCGTTTAGGGCGAATCGGCGCGGCAATCGTGACGATGCTTATTCTCGCCCTCCCTCCGATTCTGTTTGCGACGGGCGCTTTCACCCTTCTGGACAGTCATCGACGCGCTGCCCGGCGCGGCGACGACGAGACGCGCTGTCGGCGTTGCGGACACATTTTACGAGGGCTCACCGAGCCCCGATGTCCTGAATGCGGGGAGCGAATCTAGGAATGGTTTGACGTGACCCTATTGCTTTTAGCCGATAAACTGAAGTGATCGAGAAGAAATCCAAAGAGCGCGATACCAAGCCTGCAACGGCAAAGCTGCTGATCGCCTGCCCGGATCGGTCGGGGATCATCGCGGCGGTGGCCGGTTTTATTGCTGCGCACAAGGGCAACATCGTCGAGGCCGACCAGCATTCCGATCCCCTGGAAAACGCTTTCTTTATGCGGGTGGAGATCGAACGGGAGGGGTTCGATCTCTCGTCGAATTTATTCCCTGTCGTATGGCAGCCACTGGCGGAGCGATTTCAGATGCGATGGCGGATGGAGTGGGGAGACCGCCCCAAGCGCATGGCCGTCATGGTTAGCAAAGAGAGCCACTGCATAAGCGATCTCCTGTGGCGATGGAGCAGCGGTGAGCTGCGCGTTGAGCTGCCGCTTGTGGTGAGCAATCATCCCGATTTACAGGAGCTTGTCACCCGCTCCGGAGTGGCGTTCCAATATCTACCTGTGTCTTCGGGGGGGAAGAAACAACAGGAGCGACAGGTTCTAGAGTTGTTCGATGCGCAGAAAGTCGATTTCGTCGTGCTGGCGCGGTACATGCAGGTACTTTCGCGATCTTTTGTGGCCGCGTACCGCGACCGGATTATCAACATCCATCACAGCTTCCTACCGGCCTTCGCCGGCGCTCGATCGTATCACCAGGCCTTTGACAGGGGGGTCAAAATCATCGGAGCGACCAGCCACTTCGTGACGGACGTACTGGATGACGGGCCGATCATCGCCCAAGGAACGCTACCCGTGGACCACCGCGACTCCGTGGAGGACCTCGTTCGCAAGGGGCGCGACCTGGAGCGCGTCGTTCTGGCCACGGCCGTTCACCAGCACGTCGAGGATAAGATCCTCATCAGCGGGCGCAAGACGATCGTGTTCGATTGAGCGTTAAATGTAACTCTTGTGAAATATGCCGTTCTGCGATACGATTGCAGTCTAAAGGCCGACGTAGCTCAGTTGGCTAGAGCGCCTGCCTGTGGAGCAGGATGTCGCTGGTTCGAGTCCAGCCGTCGGTAGTGCCATCACGTCCTGTCGAGAAGCCCTTTCTCCCTCACCTACCATCAGGCGTGTGACATCGCTTGATCCACGTCCGCGATGAGATCGGCGATGTCCTCGATGCCGACGGAGAGGCGGACTAGGCCGTCGGTGACGCCGCGGGCCTCGCGGATTTCCTTGGGGATCGAGGCGTGGGTCATGATGGCTGGGTGGTTGACCAGTGACTCCACTCCGCCCAGCGACTCGGCGCACGAAAACACCTTGGTGCTCTCGCAGAATCGCAGGGCAGGCGCGCGTTCACCCTTGAAGACGATCGTAACGATTCCGCCGCCGCCGCACATCTGCTTTTTGGCCAAGGCGAAATCGGGATGGTCCTCCAGGAATGGGTAGACCACCTTGGTGAGCTTGGCGTGTCCGCGAAGGTGCTGGGACAGTGCCAAAGCGTTGGCACTATGACGTTCCATTCGGATCGACAGGGTTTTTATGCCGCGGTGTTGCAAATAGCAATCGAAGGGTCCGGGCACTCCGCCCAGGGCGTTTTGCAGGAAGGCGATTCGCTCCATCAGGGCGGCGTCCTTCACGATGATCGCGCCGCCGATGACGTCGGAATGGCCGCCGATGTACTTCGTAGTGCTGTGGACGGCGTAGTCAGCCCCGAGCTTGAGCGGCAACTGCAGCGCCGGTGTTGCGAACGTGTTATCGACGGCCAGTTTCGCACCCGCGTCATGGGCGATCTTGGCAATGGCGGCGATGTCCAAACAGCGAAGAAGGGGGTTCGTTGGCGACTCGATCCATACTAACTTGGTCTTGGCGTCGATGAGCTTTTTGAAGGCAGGAGGCGAGGGATCCTCGGTGAACACGGGCACGACTCCGAATCCCTCAAACACACGCTTGAGCAATCGGAACGTGCCGCCGTACAGATCGGCGTAGGCCAGCACTTTGTCGCCGGGTGCGAGCGTGGCGAAGATGCAGGCTGTCGCCGCCGAACCGGATGCGAAACACGCACACGCGGCCCCGCCTTCCAACGACGCGAGAGACCGCTCCAACCCCACCCGCGTGGGGTTGGAGGAGCGGGAGTATTCATACCCTTTGTTCTTGCCCGGCGAGGACTGGGTGTAGGTGCTCGTCGTGTGGATCGGCGGGACGGTCGCACCCGTGACCGGGTCGGGTTCCTGCCCGACGTGAATGGCCCGCGTCGCAAATCGCCAGTTTTGTTCCGATGGATTGGTCATAGGTTCTCACGCTCCCAAACAATTAATCAACACAGCGGGGAGTGTAGCGAGCAGTCGGGGGGATGTCACCGTGCGCAGTCCATTGGCGATTGTCGATTAAGGGGCGGCCGGGGATTGGCGGAAATGACATCGCGGAGCGATCGGGGGATGTCGGGTCGATGACCCGACCTAGGAACGTCTCAAAAGGGCACGCCACCTATAGGCCCTTTCGATTCCAAGGCTTTCTCGATTGATCCGAGTACTTGGTCCCATTTTGTCGCGCTTCGCTGCGCCTCCAAGTGCAGCTCCCGCAGCGACCCCCAATCATCCTGGCCGTCGGACACGATCCATTGCGTGACTAGCTCGTTCGATGCGTTGTACACCCAGAGGGTCACGACGTCTGGTTCCGTGGGAGGGGAGTAGTACCCAATTCCGAGAGAGGCTTCGCCAAAGAAAACCCTGTATTCGGGTATGCCTTGCTTTGTTCCGAAGTCAGTCCATTGGACTTCATCTTTCTTGGACTTCTCCAACAGCCTCGTGATCACAGGACGAAGTCGTTCAACGGGGATCATGTTGACACCTCTTACTTTCCACCTAAAACGGCAGGTTCAGGCGGTCAAGCTGCGACGCCGTTCTCTGCGTGAAATCGTTCCATTTCGTCAATTGGCTCTGGGCGAGTTTCCTTTCGCTTGAACCAATAGTCCGGATCGTGTTCTGCCATTTCCGAAGTTCTGACGCTACCTGCCCCCAATCTGTCCCTGACCCATCAGATTGTGCCAGTACTTGCGCCGCTTGTTCCGCAAGGTCGCCAAGACGGACCACCACCATTTTCCAATCCTGTGAATCGAAGGCGTTCTGAGCCTCATTTAGATGTCGCGTTAGGTTGGCAGCAGTATAGCGTGATAACTGCCTTCGAATCTTCTCCAACGTCTCACTCGTGGCATGTTTCGTCGCCTCGCTCGCACGTCGTGTGCGAATAATCTGCCAGATCGAGATCAGCAGCGCGATCAATGTCGCCATCGTTCCAACGACACCAACGACGGCAATAAGATCGCGCCACCAGTTGTCGAGAAAACCGTTTCCCATGTCCCGACGACTACTCAGTCAGAGCCGTACCCAGCTCGCGCCCGGAGATGTCACGCGGCAGGCAAGCCCGCCGCAACTCGTTCGCTGATCCATTATACCGACAATGGAAGGCGGGTAGAACCCGCCCGACGGATCTCTGAGCCGTAGGCGCGAGACTACGGTCCCGGCGTGTGTTGACCCCCCACAGTCCCCCCTTGTGAAGGGGGGAGGTGGTCCGGTCACTTCCGCTCGCGGCTCGGATTGTCCGCTCCCTGACGGTCGCGGTTCGGATCATTTCCCTTCACCGGCTGGAAGCCGGTGCCACATTGCCCGCGGGCTTCGCTTCGTCGAAATCCTGATTGAACGGGTCGTCCCAGAAGTTTACGAGGTCGATGCGGGTGACGACGCCGGAGAGTTCGCCGCCGCGGGCGACGACGACGCCGCTGTGGCCTGAGGAGAGCAGGCGGTAGATTTCATCCAGATCGACGTGCTCATCGACGGTGGGCATGGGTCTGGCCATGATCTCCCGAATCGGGACCAGACGCGGATCGGTTCGCGAGTGCAACAGGCGGGCGAGGGTTAACTCGCGAATGCCGCCGACGACCTTGCCGTCCTCGACGACGGGGATTTGCGAAATGCCGTGCCGCCGAAGCAGAATGATCGCTTCCTCGGCGCGATCGTCCGGGCCGAGCGTGATCATTGGGACATTGCCGCGCCGGGCGAGAAGCTCGCCGATGGTATGGGGCTTTCCGACGGCCTTCATGAATCCTTTTTCAATCATCCACTCGTCGGAATAGAGCTTGGAGAGGTAGTTTCGGCCGCTGTCGGGACAGAGCACGACGATCATGTCTTGGGGACCGCAGCGTTGGGCATAACGAAGTCCGGCGGCCATCGCCGTCCCGCACGATCCGCCGACGAGCAACCCCTCCTGCCGCGACATCGCACGGGCTACCGCGAAGGACTCCGTATCACTGACTCGGACCCACTCATCGACGACCTGGGAGTTGAATGTCTTGGGCACATAGTCCTCGCCAATGCCCTCGACGGCCCAGGGTTTGGGCGAATCGCCGGAGAGGATCGACCCCTCGGGGTCGGCGGCGACGACGCGTATTTTCGTATTCTTCTCTTTGAGAAACTTACCGACGCCGGAGACCGTCCCACCCGTGCCGATTCCAGCGACGAATACGGTGATCTTGCCGTCGGTCTGTTCCCAAATCTCCGGTCCGGTGGTTTGGTAGTGGTACTCGGGATTGTTGAGATTGGTGAACTGGTTGGGATGCCAGGCGTTGGGGATTTCGTTCATCAATCGAGCCGCGACACCGCCGTAGCCGTCCGGGCTGTTGGTTTCCGCATTGGTGGGGGTAATCACGACCTCCGCGCCGTAGGCCTTCAGGAGGCGGATCTTCTCCGCGCTCATCTTGTCGGGCATGATGAAGACGCAGCGGTAACCCTTGACGGCGGCCACCATCGCCAGCCCTACGCCGGTGTTCCCGGACGTGGCTTCGACGATGGTCCCGCCGGGTTTGAGCAGCCCTTCACGTTCGGCGGCCTCGACCATGGCCAAGGCTATGCGATCCTTGATGCTTCCGCCCGGGTTGACGAATTCGATCTTGGCGTAGATGGCTGCGGAAAGACCGGCGGCAATCCGATGTACCCTAATGAGTGGGGTTCCGCCAATCGCCTCCAGGACGCTGTCACAACGCTTGAGCATGGGGTATTCTCTCCAGACATACACAGAACGGGGCCAGCCGACGCTACCAACCGTCGGGGGATTGTATCGTAGTCTTTCGTGGAATTGAACCGGGGGCGGGGCGAGAATTTCGGACCTCGCGGCGGTTATGAGGCACGCCGCTTGCTGGCAATCCGTCACAGCCGGAGCTTAGGGTAACCTGAGCCGCGTCAATCATGCCGGACGCGGACGCGCCGCGTACAGGCGGCGGTTCGGGTAAGGGTGTGGGAGCCTGTTGTTTTCGGACTCCGGTTTGCATAGACTTACCATTCGTACGTCGATTTTCGACGCACCCGCGATTCAGCGGTCCTAACCCGTTGACGCATGGATTGCCCCCACAAGGGCCGGCGGAGAGCGGTCCCAGCCGATTCCGCCGCAACAGGGCTGGTAGAGGAGCATCAAGAAAGCCATGGTCGTTTCGACCGAACCGGCAGACACTCGTAAGAAACCGCTCTCGATCATCGAGCGTGAGGAGCTCACCGTCCGTTTCGCCGGTGACTCCGGCGACGGGATGCAACTCGTCGGCATGCAGATGACCAACACTACGGCGATGTTCGGGAACGATGTGAGCACGTTCCCGGATTACCCGGCGGAGATTCGCGCTCCGGCCGGGACGCTGGCGGGCGTGAGCGGCTATCAACTGAATTTCGGGGCACACAAGCTGCGGACGGCCGGGGATCGGGTTAACGCCCTGATCGCCATGAATCCAGCGGCGTTAAAGGCCAACATCGCCGACCTCGAAACCGGCGGCATTCTGGTGGTCAACGAGGACGCCTTCAACAAGACTAATCTGGCGAAAGCGGGTTACACCGAGAACCCGCTGGAAGACAACAGCCTAAGTCGATATCAGCTCTTCCGCGTCCCGGTCGATAAGCTGAACGCGGAGGCCTGCGCCGAGTCGGGGTTGACCGGCCGGGCGACCGCACGTTGCAAGAATTTCTATGCCCTCGGACTGTGTTACTGGCTATTCGGGCGTTCGATCGAGGCGACCGAGCGTTGGATCAAGGACAAGTTCGGCGGCAAGCCCGCCGTCGCAGATGCCAACCTGCGGGCTCTTCGCGCCGGCTACTATTTCGGTGAGACGGCGGAGATGTTTCCCGCGCGGTACTTGGTGGCGCCGGCGAAGATCGCTACCGGACGATATCGGAAAGTGACGGGCAACGAAGCCGTGGCCATGGGGCTGGTCACGGCCGCGCTGCTTGCGAAGAAGCCGCTGTTTTACGGCAGCTATCCGATTACTCCGGCAAGCGAAATCCTTCACGAGTTGTCGAAGCATAAGAACTTCGACGTTCGTACGTTTCAAGCGGAGGATGAGATCGCAGCGATGACGTCCGTTGTGGGCGCCGCCTTCGCGGGCGCCTTCGCGGTCACCGGCACAAGTGGGCCGGGCATGGCCCTCAAGCAAGAAGGAATCGGCTTGGCGATCATAGCCGAGTTACCGATGGTCATCGTCAACGTGCAACGCGGCGGACCCAGCACGGGGTTGCCGACCAAGACCGAGCAGGCGGACTTGCATCAGGCAGTCTGGGGACGAAACGGGGAGGCGCCGCTGTGCGTGCTTGCCGCAGCAACGCCGGCCGATTGCTTCGCGATCGTGCTGGAGGCCTTCCGCATCGCCGTCGAGTTTATGACGCCCGTGATCGTGCTCACCGACGGGTATCTAGCGAACGGCGCCGAGCCGTGGATGATCCCCGACACGGCGAAGCTGCCAAAGTTTACGATCAAACACCCCACCGAGCCGGACGGCGAGGAGCACCGCTTCCTGCCTTACAAGCGCGACGGACGATTGGTCCGCCAGTGGGCTGTGCCGGGAACGCCCGGACTCGAACACCGCATCGGAGGATTGGAGAAGCGCGACGTTACCGGCGAAGTATGTTACGACCCACACAACCACCACCACATGATCTGCACGCGGCGAAAGAAGATCGACAACATCGCGGAGACGATTCCACCGCTGGGAGTGCTCGGCGAGCCGTCCGGCGACCTGCTGGTGCTGGGATGGGGGAGCACCTACGGCCCGATCACCACGGCCGTCGAGCGTTGTCGAGCCAAGGGCATGAGCGTTTCCTGCGCTCATCTTCGCTACATCGATCCGATGCCCAAGAACACCGGTGAAGTGCTGAGTAGGTTTCGGACGGTGTTGATTCCGGAGATGAACCTGGGGCAGTTGCTGGCCCACATCCGGGCCGCGTTTCTTATCGACGCGATCGGACTGAGCAAGGTGCAGGGCAAGCCCTTTATGATCCAGGAGATCGAGAGCAAGATCGAGGAAATCTTGAACCATCACAACGGAAGGAAATCATGAGCACGCAGTCGGCTACGATTCAGTTAACGGCCAAGGATTACGGCAGTAACCAGGAGGTGCGTTGGTGTCCCGGTTGCGGAGACTACTCTATTCTTGCGCAAGTGAAGAAGGTCCTGGCGAACCTCGGCGCAATACGGGAGAACACGGTGTTCGTGTCGGGCATCGGCTGTTCCAGCCGGTTCCCGTATTATATGAATACCTATGGTTTCCACTCCATTCACGGCCGCGCGCCGGGGGTGGCGACGGGGATCAAACTCACTCGACCGGAACTCGACGTATGGGTCATGACCGGCGACGGCGACGGACTGAGCATCGGCGGCAACCATCTGCTGCACACCATCCGCCGCAATGTGGGTATCAAGATCCTACTATTCAACAACCGTATCTACGGCCTCACCAAGGGGCAGTATTCCCCGACATCGCCGTTCGGGAAAAAAACGAAGTCCACGCCGATGGGGTCGGTGGACTACCCCCTCCATCCGCTATCGGTGGCCATCGGGGCGGAGGCGACGTTCGTCGCCCGTGCGATTGATGTGAACACCAAGCATCTCGAGTACGTTCTCGAGCGAGCGGCCAAGCACAAGGGCACTTCGTTCGTAGAAATCTATCAGAACTGCACCATTTTCAACGACCTGGCCTTCGAGTATGCCTCAGGCAAGGAAACGAAGGACGAGACCACGGTCTACCTCGAGCACGGCAAGCCGCTTATCTTCGGCAAGGAACGCAACAAGGGCATCCGTCTGCACGGTATGGACCCGGAGATTGTTACGCTCGGCGGGAACATCAAAGAGGATGATCTGCTGTTCCACGATGAGAAGCAGGCTGAGCCGAGTTTGGCGTATTTGCTCAGCCGAATGCACTATCCCGACTTCCCCGAACCCCTTGGCGTCTTCCGCTGCGTCGAGCGGCCGACCTATGAGGAAATGGTGATGGGTCAGGTCAGCGACGCGGTCAAGACGAAAGGCCCGGGGCGACTTGAAGACCTTTACGACGACGGCGAGACATGGGTGGTGAACTAGTGAGGGAGTCGCAGCGGCTTACGTTGATCGCCTGCGAAAGAAGCAGGCGACCTTCGGAACCACCTTTCGCTTTCAGTGAGCCGTCGCCCAGACTACGGGCTTTCTGGGATGTCGGGGATGGAATCTGTCGGTGGCCGAGCCGCCTTGTGCAGCTCCGATGCGAATGGAATCGCGCCGCGTAAGTGCCACATCTGCAACGAAGCCCAGAGGAACGCAAGGATCGCTATGGCAAACGGCCAGGTAAAGCTGTCCGTGATGCGGTAGATCAGCATGCCGACCCCCTGGGCGAGGATCCCGCGTAGACCGACAAGGCTTGTGTGAATCGCAACGTACTGTGCGACTCGATCCGGTGACGGCGCGAGCGTGACCGGCCCCAACATCCATCCGAGGTGCACCCCAGCCATGGCGGTTCCGTAGAATACCGTGGCCACACCGACCGTGGTCACGTTGTGGGTGAGCATCAGCACCAGCGGATAGAGTGAAAGCCACGCAAACGAGAGGCCGGACGTACGTGCCGCGCCGATGCGATCCATGACCCAACCCATCGGGTACGTCATCACCAACATGCAAAGGGGATAGATGACCTGCGTTGCCCCGGCGAAGGCTGTGTAACTGAGTTTCAGACGGTCCGTGGCCAGGATCGGAAGCAGCGCGTTGCAAATCATCCACCCGACGCCGTACGTCATGAAGGCGGCCTCGTATCGGTAAAAGGTCCGGTCAGTTCGGAGGATCTCACGAAGTTGGAGCAATGGGCGAACAAAGTGTCGTAGTGCGATACGGTCAGCGACGACGACCTTCGAACGCCCCTCATGCGCGCCAGTGATGTGGTCAAGTCGCTGCAGGAGAATGACTCCAAGACCTGAGGCAACTGTGGCGATCGGAAAGTACCAGCGAAAGGCGTCTTCGTTAACATCAAGCGCGCGGCCGAAGGCGTAGCTCGCGACCATCATGCCGACGAACATTGCGGAGTTAATGGAAGCGTAGGCCCGCCCGCGCAGGTGATCGCCGTAGAATCGCCTAAGCAAGTCACCGGCGACAGGCGACCAGCCGGCGGCGCCGATGGCTGCACAAATGAAGCAGGCGAGCAGGTGCCAGAAACTCTGCGCGAAGGCCGCGGCCGTGAGCGGCAGCATCGTGCATGCCCAGTTGATGACCAAGTAGCGCTTGATAGACGTGCGATGAAGCAGCGCGTTCCAGAAAATAGAGACGGTCAACAGCGTAGGCGGTGCGGCGGTAATCATGAGCGTCTGCCAGTCGTTGGCGTTGAAACGCTTGCGCGCGAGTATCGCCATGATCGAAGAGATGCCGAACCAGACGGACTGGATCAGCACGTTGGCGACCATATGGTGAGTCAGGATCCGCGCCGTTGATGGGCTGTGATGCGACGGAGCGTTCAAAGCGCCTCGACCTCCCGTAGACCGTGAAAGCTTGTATCGAACATAGGCCGTGCGTTTGTTCTCCCCCAATCTATGCCGTCAAACTCTACTTGCTCGCTGCATTCCGTCTAGGCTATTCGGATCGATTTCAGGCTATCCGCGAGCGTAATGCAATACGCGGCATCCTTGGTTCGCTTCAACGGGGTCGTGACTACGAAGGCGTAATTTTGCTCGCTTCGGCTTTCATCGTCGCACTGCGTGGGTTTGGAACGAAATGATGATTACCGCGAGTAGGGGTGGGTTTAAGTCTCAAGGCTTCCAGTCGCTGAGAGTTTGCTGGCGATGGAGATTCCGGTATACCTTACAGCCGCCGCGCCGGCGTCACTCTGGACGTAAGTTTAGAAATCCGATGCTCTATCCACCTGAGCTACCGGCGCTGCGTGGTCTTGCAACAGTCTCGTATACAGGCCCTCAAGGCTCTCGACCATATTGTGCCAATCGAACGCCGTCCGGCAAAGCTCCCGCCCGCGACGGCCCATATTCCGCCGAAGCTCGGCGTCCCCGGCCAGCCGCACCAAGGCATCGGAGAGACCGCTGATATCCCCGAAACGGACCACAATCCCCGTCTCTCCCGGCCGAACCACCTCCGGGGCGCCGTCGTTATCGAAGCTCACAGCCGGGACCTCGGTCAGCAGCCCTTGTACGACCGCCCTCGGTAAGCCCTCCCAGCGTGAGGCGTGCAGGATGATGTCGAACCCGTTGATAATAGACGACACCTCATCCGGACGAACCAAACCGAGCAACCGTACGCGGTCACGCAGCCCCATCATCTTCAACCGCTGCTCGTAACGCGCACGATAGGCCCCATCCCCGACCCAGACGAACCGTAATCTCGGCTCGCGCTTCACGGCCGACCCCATGGCGGCCATGATTTCCTCGTAGCCCTTGTTCGCAAAAAGCCGCGCGATCGTCCCCACTATCACTTCGTTCTCATTAATGCCCCACTCCTTACGATGGCGACGCCGCATGTCGGCGTTGGGCAGAAAGTGGTCCGTCTCCATTCCGGAGCGGATGGTGACGAAGCGCTCTCGCGGCGCGATCCCGGCCTCGACCGCTTGATCGATCATCGCGTCGGCGACGGCGACGAACTTCGTCGTCCATTGCGCCGCCTTCTTCTCCAGACACTTGTAGGTTATTTGCGTGATGCGGCTCTGCGTCCGGTTGAAGCTCATTCCGTGGATGGTGTGTACGACGACCGGCACATCGGCCCTCGCCGCCGCCCAGCGACCAAGGATGCCGGCCTTGCTGCTGTGGGTATGCGCCACGTCCGGTCGAAGTTTCCGGAACAGGCGGCGCAGTTCCAGCGCCGCCCGCCAGTCGGAATGCGGTCGCACGGCCCGCCGCAACGCTTCAACGCGGACCAACGCGCAGCCTGCGGCCTCGGCCTTGTCCCACAACGACCCCTCCGGGCCGGTCTCCGATCCGGCGATCAATGTCACCTCATGTCCGCATTCGGCGAGACCCCGGCAAGTAAGAACAGTGTTCTCCTGTGCACCGCCGATGATGAGACGGGTGATGATGTGGCAAATCCGCATAAGATGAATTACGAATTACGAGTTACGAGTTACGAGTTACGAAAGTCGAATCGATTCCGCGCCCTTGTTTTCATTCATCTTTCCGCATTCCTCATTCAGCATTCGACATTTGATCCACATCGCTTCTGGTATTTACTTCAGGCGAAAGCAACTCCGGCGGATACCTCACCCACTGCAAGCACAAACCCCTCGCCGGTGCGGTCGGGCCGGCATTCGCCCGGTCGGTACTCTTCAGGATATCCGAAACGCGATCCGGTTCCCACAAACCGCGTCCGACGTTGAGCAATGTACCGACCATCGTTCGCACTTGCTTGTAGAGGAACCCCGTGCCCTCTACGTCGATACGAATCTCATCGAGGTGTCGTTCGATATCGCAGCGCAGGACTTTTCGGACGGTGGTCTCGCGGTGGCCACCCTTAGAGGCCATGGCCGCAAAGTCTTGCTCCCCGAGGAAATGCCTTCCCCCCGCCCGCATACCCTCCACGTCCAGCGGTATCCAGAAATGGTACGTATACCGTTGTGTAAAGTGCTCGACAGGCCGGCCTTGTGTATTGTGAATGCGGTAGCGATAGAGCTTGCTGATTGCGCTGCGGGTGGCGTGAAAATGCGGATGGACATCGCGCAACGCGATCAGGGACAGGTCTTTGGGCAGCCGCGAGCCGATCGAATGGCGTAGCCGCTCCGCATCCAATTCGCAAGTGGTGACAAAGCTGCTCACATGGCCCGCGGCGTGAACCCCCGCGTCCGTCCGCCCGCTTCCCATCAAATTGACCGGATGCCGGACCACCCGTCGAAGCGCGTCTTCCATTACGTATTGCACCGTCCGTAGGTCGAGTTGGTTCTGCCATCCGTGAAACTCCGTCCCGTCGTAGGCTACCCATAGCGCGATGGTCCGTTCCACGCGAGCCATGCTACGCCGCGCGCCCCAGGGGGACAAGGCAGGTCTTTTGCAAGTGAAGCGAGATTGAGCCTAGAATGTCGTCATGGGTTCGGAGATTCACCCCCAGACGATCGCCGTCATCGGGGCCGGGACGATGGGAGCGGGGATCGCCCAGGTTGCCGCTTCGCACGGCTGCTGGGTACACCTCATTGACATCAACCTTGAAGTATTGCAACGCGGCTTAGGCGGGATCAAGAAGAACCTCGACCGTCTGGTCGAAAAAGGCAAACTCTCCCTCGCCGACCGCGAGGCGGTGACGAGTCGGATTGAACCATCGGATGCGATCCGCGGGATCGAGAGGTCCGAACTCGTCATCGAAGCGGTCATAGAAGACCTCGCGATCAAGCAAGGGATTTTTCGACAACTCGACACGACAACCCGGTCTGAAGCCGTGCTTGCGACCAACACCTCGTCGCTGTCGGTGAGCAAGATCGCCGAAGTTGTTCGTGATCCTTCACGCGTTGTGGGCATGCACTTTTTCAATCCCGCTCCGCTGATGCCTTTGGTAGAGGTGGTCGCGGGCCGGTTGAGCGATCGACGGGCGATTGACTTCGCTGTTGGGACGGCCAAGGCATGGGGAAAGACGCCGGTAGTGGCCAAGGACACCCCCGGCTTTATCGTCAATCGCGTGGCCCGTGGATATTATCTGGAGGCCTTGCGACTGTTAGGCGAAGGTGTCGCAGGTGTGGATGAAATTGACAACATCATGCGTGTCCACGGCGGATTCAAAATGGGCCCCTTCGAGCTGATGGACCTAGTGGGCCTGGACGTGAACCTGGCCGTGAGTACGTCGGTGTGGGAACAGATGAACAAGCATCCGCGCTTCACACCGCACGACATTCAGAAGAAGCTCGTTGTGGACGGCAATCTGGGTCGCAAGTCGGGACGCGGGTTCTATTTGTACGCCTATAAGCACCCCCTGCCCGCGTACGTCGTCGATCGCAGAAGTTTTCAGCTTTCGCTCCTCCTGGGCGATGCGGTCCGAACGTTCGCGGAACGAGCCGGGACCGGCCGTGCCGGTATCACCGAGCAATATATCTTCTCTCGAATTATGAGCGCGATCCTGAACGAAGCCGGATACGCCTTCTGTGAGAACGTCGCCACGCGAGAGGACATCGACGTTGCGATGATCAAGGGAACGAATTACCCGAAAGGACCTCTGGCGTGGGCTGAGGAAATCGGTCATCGAACCGTACGCGGGTTGCTGCGGCGACTGAATGAGAGTGCCGGCGACGGTCGGTACGAACCGGCGGCGGCGCTCGCCGAATGTTGAATGCGGAATGGTTGTCACTCCTTCGCGGCTCAGGGTGATCCGCCGAAGGCGGACTCATTCCGCATTCACCATTTTGTATTTTGTGCGTCTTTTACGCGACGAACCGTAGTTATTGATGCCGTGCGGACCCCGGTTGGCAGGTACGCTGGCGCGCTCAGCGCTGTCCGCCCTGCTGCTCATGGAAGAGGCGTCGGCCAGGGCGTAGCCACAATCTTTGAACGAATGTAGTACCAAAATGGCTTTCCCGTGCCGGGAGAGTTGCTATACTGTTCGAGGTAATCGGCCTTAACGGTGAGGCCGGTTTTGATCCGAAAGCACGTGTACCAGGTGCGGAACGCGTGCGGAACAGTTGTTCGTTGTGCGGGTTCATCCACCCGGAGACTATATGCGTATTGCCGTCCCCAAGGAGATCGTCGCCGGCGAACGGCGGGTGGCGCTGGTTCCGGAGACGTGTAAGAAGCTCATCAAGGGCGGTGCCGAGATCACCGTCGAAGCGGGTGCGGGACAGGCCGCGTATTTCGCGGACGAGGATTTCCGCACTGCGGGAGCGACGGTCGTCGCCGACGTGACCGCGCTGCTGGCTGAGGCCGACTTGGTGCTCAAAGTCCAGCCGCCGGTGGCGAATCCGTCCACCGGGCGTCACGCGGTTGACCTACTCAAATCGGGATCGATTCTACTGACCACCCTCTACCCGACTCGCAACGTCGACGCCGTCCGTCGGCTCGCGTCACGAAACATCACCGCCTTCGCTGCGGATTGCTTCCCACGGAGCACTCGCGCTCAGTCGATGGACGTGCTCTCGTCGATGGCCAACATCGGCGGATACAAGGGCGTCATCATCGCCGCCGATGAGCTTGCGAAATACTTCCCAATGTTCATGACCGCGGCCGGGACGGTGTTCGCGGCCAAGGTTTTCGTGATCGGAGCGGGCGTGGCCGGGTTACAGGCGATCGCGACGGCCAAGCGCCTTGGGGCTACTGTGGAAGCGACGGACACCCGGCCGGTGGTCAAGGAACAGGTCGAAAGCGTCGGAGGCAAATTCGTCGGCGTGCAAACCGGAGAGGCCGCACAGGATGAACGAGGATATGCCAAGGAACTATCGAAGGATTTCTACGAGAAACAGGCGGCGCTGATCGCGGACCGGTGCGCGGCAAACGACGTGGTGATCACCACGGCCCTGATCGGCGGCGTCAAGGCACCCAAGCTCATCACCGAGGAGATGGTGAAGCGGATGAGGCCGGGGTCGGTCCTGGTGGACCTCGCGGCGGAGGGCGGCGGTAACTGTACGTTGAGCGAACCGGGGCGGACGGTCGAGAAATACGGGGTCAAGATTTGTGCGCCATTGAACCTGCCGTCGGAAATGCCGCTCCATGCGAGTACGTTGTACTCGCGGAATTTGGCGGCGTTTGTGTCGGCGTTTTGGAAAGACAAGGCGTTCGTGCTCGACCTGAACGATGACATTCAGAAGGCGTCGGTCATCACTCACGGCGGGCAGGTCGTACACGAACCGACGAAGGCGGCGTTACAGCAGGCTGGAGCGTAGAACCCACGCCCAAGCTGTGCTTGACCGTGCCACCTACAGGAGTGACGGTATGCAACAGTTGGACCTATGGTCGATGTTGTTCGTCTTCATGCTCGCGACCTTCATCGGGTTCGAGCTGATCCGTAACGTGTCGCGGCTGTTGCACACGCCGCTGATGTCCCTGACCAACGCCATCTCCGCGATCGCCGTGGTGGGGTCGATCATCATCGCGGGTGAGCAGAAAACCACCGCAACGACGGTGTTGGGGACGATCGCAGTGTTCGCCTCCATGACTAATATCATCAGCGGGTTCCTGCTGACGGACCGCATGCTCAAGATGTTCAAGAAGCGGGAGCCGGGTAAGTGAACGACAATTTCTACGAGCATTTAACCCAGTTTACGTACCTGGTCGCCACCGCGCTGTTCGTTTTTTCGCTGAAGTGGTTAAGCCATCCTAAGACTGCGCGGCGCGGGGTGCTCGCGGGCGTTTTGGCGATGACCGCCGCTATTGGCGGCACATTCCTTCACTATGAGATCCGGCATGTTGTCGCGCAATCCGGCTTCTTCGACGCGTTGAAGTGGATCGGCATAGCGATCATCGCGGGAACGATTGTGGGCATTCCCCTGGCGATGGTGCCGTTGACGGCGGTGCCGCAGCGGACGGCGCTTTCGCATTCATTCGGCGGGTTGGCGGCGGGGTTGGTGGGAACCGCGAAGTACATGTTGTGGTATGGCGAGGGCGAAGGTGCGCTGACCAAGTTTCGCATGACCGCGATCATTATCGAGATCATCCTTGGATATCTCACGTTTACGGGGAGCTTGATGGCGTGCGGCAAGTTGCAGGAATGGATTCCGACGCGCCCCATTACGTACAAAAATCAGAATCTTATCAACCTGGCGTTGCTGGCGGTGGCGATCGGCGTGGGGGTGCTCATTGTTTTTAAGCCGATGCTGTGGTGGCTTTTTCCGATGGTCATTTTGTTTTCGCTGGCGTTCGGCGTGCTGCTCATTATCCCCATAGGTGGTGCGGACATGCCCACCGTGATATCGCTATTAAACGCCTATGCGGGACTGTCGGCCGTAGCGATGGGTTTCGTCCTCGAGAATAAGCTCCTGATTACCGCCGGGGCGTTGGACGGGTCGTCGGGGTTCATTCTTTCGGTCATCATGTGCCGGGCGATGAACCGTTCATTTACCAATGTACTGTTCGGTGCGTTCGGGCAAGTGAAGACGTCTGCGGCTGTCACCGAGCAGCGAAACGTGAAGAGCGCCACGGCCCAGGATGCGGCGCAGCTTCTGGAGACGGCCAATCTGGTGGTGGTCGTGCCGGGATATGGCATGGCCGTCGCCCAGGCCCAGCACCGTGTCCGCGAGCTTTACGATCAACTCACCAAGCGCGGGGTGGACGTGAAGTTCGCCATCCATCCCGTCGCCGGTCGAATGCCGGGGCACATGAACGTTCTGCTCGCGGAGGCCGAAATCCCCTACGATAAGCTCATCGAGATGGATGAAATTAATTCGGAGATGCCGCGCGTGGACGTGGTGTTGGTGATCGGGGCTAACGACGTGGTCAACCCCGCCGCTAGGCATGACAAGGGCAGCCCGATTTTCGGTATGCCCATCATCGACGCCGACAAGGCCAAGACTTGTCTGGCGATTAAGCGCACTATGAACCCCGGTTTCGCGGGCATCGAAAACGAGCTGTACTACGCGGACAACACGTTGATGGTCTTCGGCGACGCGAAAGCGGTCGTGGGCAACATAGTCAAGGAACTCTCCGATCATGGCGGCATGCACTAAGCGGTCCACGTTCCCATTGTGCCGAACGGTCCTCGACCCCGTCGTCGGCCACGCAGTGAATTCTCTCTCGAGGCATTGACTAGGTGCTCAACAGCTACTGCAATAACCAGTGACCGGGCTGCAAGCCGCCGTCTTAACAACGAAAGGAAATCCTATGCGCAAGTACATCGCTGAATTCATCGGCACTTTCTTCCTCATCCTCACCGTCGGCTGCACCGTCATACCTGGCAGTCCCGGAGTCATTCCACCGCTGGCCATTGGCGCGGCGCTCATGGTCATGGTTTACGCCGCCGGCCACATATCCGGCGGGCACCTGAATCCCGCCGTCACCCTGGGTGTGTGGATTCGTGGGCGGTGTGAAACCAAGGACGTCGTTCCCTATTGGATCGCCCAGTTGCTCGCCGGCATCGCGGCCGCGCTCGTCGCCGTCTTCCTGGTAGGGAAGAGCGGAACACCGATGGAAATCAAGAATCTCCCGGTGGCTTTCGTGGCAGAGTTACTATTCACTTTCGCCCTGGTTTATGTAGTGCTGAACGCCGCTACGGCCAAGGGCAACGCGGGAAATTCCTTTTACGGCCTCGCTATCGGTATGACGGTTATGACCGGCGCCTTTGCGGTCGGTTCCATTAGCGGCGGCGCGTTCAACCCCGCAGTGGCCGTCGGCGCGGCAGTCATGAAGCTGTTGAGTTTCTCGCAGATCTGGGTCCACATCGTCGCCGATCTCGCCGGTGGCCTGGTTGCCGGGTTGGCCTTCAAGTTCCTCAATCCCGACGACAAATGATCCGACCCTCCACCGAGACTGCGCCCACTGTCGCTGACTTCCGTTATCGGCCAACCTCGTTAAGGCAAACTCGTCATTCACCCTCGTCCAGCAGCTCTGGATCGTGGGTTAAACTGGGCTATTGACTTCGGGGATGCAGTGTGTTAAATTAGGGGTCATCGATTATGGGGTCGGAATCACATGCATCCAGAACGGAGAGGATGGGGCGGATTCGGCGCATACTCGCTGACCGGCGATCTACCGCGCGAGCAGGCACTGGCCGTGCTCGAAGCAAGGATGGCCGAGTTGGAGGGTCGCACTGATTTATCGACGGTGGAAAAGTCCGCCGAGCGGGCAGCGCTGCGTGCCTCGTGGGTGAACGCCGCGAGGCGGATCTACTCCGAACTTCAACCCTGGGAAACCGTTTTCGTCGCCCGTCATCCAATGCGTCCGTTGGTACGCGACTACATCGGGCTTCTGGTCGAAGACTTTTGCGAGCTGCACGGCGATCGCGTGTTCGGCGATGACCCGGCCATCGTGACCGGGTTCGGCTTCATCGCCGAGCAGCGGGTGATGATCGTAGGCCAGAACCGCGGGCGGTCGCTCGATGAGCGAGTGGCGTGCAACTTCGGATGCGCACACCCCGAGGGCTATCGCAAAGCGCTGGGCAAGATGCAGCTTGCGGCCAAGTTCGGCGTGCCCATCGTCTCGTTGATTGATACACCCGGTGCATTTCCGGGCATGGCGGCCGAGGAACGCGGAATCGCACGAGCCATCGCCGCCAACTTGATGGCCATGCCGCGATTGCCCGTCCCGTTGATTTCCGTGGTGATCGGCGAAGGTGGCAGCGGCGGGGCGTTAGGGATCGGCGTCGCCGACCGAATGGCAATGTTTGAGCACAGCATTTTCTCCGTGATCTCGCCGGAGGGATGCGCGGCGATCCTGTGGAAGACGAGCACTCAGGCCCACGCGGCGGCCGCGGCGCTGAAATTGCAGGCGCACGACCTCTTCGAACAAGACGTGATTGATGAGATCCTCCCCGAACCCGTCGGCGGAGCGCACCGCAACTACGCGGAAGCGGCTGCGACCTTGGAACGGTTCGTAGTTACGACGCTTCAAGAGCTGACTGCGCTCCCCGCGGAAGTCCTGCTCGAACGGCGCTACCAACGCCTTCGGACGGTAGGCTCATCTTTCAAGAGCGTTCTCAAGCATCGACACACCGCGTAGGCTCTGCGGTTGACCTTAACGTGGCATCACGTATACATCATAGCGGACCCTCGTTCCGCGGTGCGTTGTCGTCGGCTTTGGGCCAAGAGGCGGGGCGTGGAGTTGGCGTTTGACGACGACGCGCTTTCTCGCAACCCGGCAAGCGGCCTCGAATAGCTCACCCGCGTCGGGATCGTCGCCCACGAGCCGGCGACAAACTCTCATTTCTTTTTTGACCAGCGCCGCTTTCTTGCCGGGCGGGTACATCGGATCAAGGTAGATTGCGTCGGGGGCATCGGAACCGGTCATACTCCGAAGGACATTTCGGGCGTCGCCGAGGATCAGCTTGAAACGCGCGAGGACGGCGTCGAGTTGCGGTGAATGATGCTCGGCCCGGATGATCCCGTCGCGGACCAAGGCCGCCAACACCGGAGATCGCTCAATCGCGGTCACGGTACAACCAAGACACGCCAAAAGAAACGAATCCCGTGCTAAACCGGCGGTGGCGTCGACGACGGTGACCGGACCGCTACGAAGCCCGACGGCCTGGGCGATGGGCTGACGACGACTTCGCCCGGAAAGCCGACGGTAGCCCAGCGGCCCGCCGACGAAATCGACGTAGATGGGACGCGGAGCGCCGCGGCGCGTCTCGCGTAATTCGAGCCGTTCGGTCGTCTGGACAAGCAGGAGGTCGGGCCGCCCGGTTGCTGCGGTCGGCTCACCATCGAGAAACGGCAGACCGAGTTCCCGCGCCAGCGATACGGCGGTTAGACGAACCAGATCGTCGCCGGTCTCGGCAGTGACGGCGATGGACGGCGGATTGAAATCGTGGTCAGTCAATGGACTGAGGAGGATAACGTCTGGAAACGAATCGCGGAATCGGGATCAGGAGTTATCCATGCACGGCGAATCCGATGACATCAAGAGCTTTGCCCAGTCGTCGCGGCGAAAGGTGACGAGGATCCAGACGAAGATCGGAGCGATGTAGGCCGCCACCGGCGACTTAACTACCACCTTTATTAGGACTCCCAGGAGCCGTTTGGTCCACAGCCCTAACTCGAATTGGTTGAGTACGCCGGGGTTGCTGAAGGCGTCGACCAACTCGAGGGTGAGTTGAAATCCTACGAACGCGATCATCAGGCCCATTGCCCAAACAATCGCCGCAAGGCGTCGCCGCCAAGGAATCGGAGTTGCCAGTACCAACGAAACGGCGAAAGCCGCAGGCAGGTAGCCCATCTTTCGAGTGCTTCGGTCACGTTCGAAGGTGCCTCCGGCGCGCGTTCGAATGTTCTCAAGCTTGATTTCGTAGTCGACCGCGTTCTTGTTCGCGGGCGGCGGGTCGAGCAATCTGAAACGGGTTCGACCGGCGCTCCCGAAAGAACGGAAGGCCAAGTTGCCGGCATCACAGAACAGACTGGCGTAACCTTGCTGAACACCCGGCCAGGGGACCACCAGCAGCGTGTAGAAAAGGATCAACTTGAGGAAGAACTTAGCGACGGATTTAAGACTGTATCCTAGAACCCCTCTCTCCTGCTGGGGGAGAGGGTAGGGTGAGGGGGTTTCGGGACGTATTCTAGGCGCTGACATCGGCGGAACGTGGTCGAGGTTTCGTGGCCCATAGCGCCCAAAGGGTCCACAGGAAAAGGGACAAGACGATGAACGCCGGTTGCCAAACGTCCACGTGCATGGTCTCAAACGCCTTAGGCCAATAAACCCCTGTGTAAAAGAGCGACACGATCCGTACCAGATTGATCGTCAGGAGAAGAAAAGTCCCCGCAAAGAGGGCGGGCAGTTTCGAGCCAATGGACGCTGGGAAAGCGAGGACGGCGGCGACGAAGAGGGCCGCCGGCTCGATCGCGTCGCATCCGTGGGCGATGTTGATGGAATAGCGCGAAGAGCTGATTGAGGATTTGTCCGTAGTGGCCCCCTCGCCGAATAGATTCAGGATCGCGGTGGAGACCTCGGCGTTGGCCTTTTGCAAGCCGGGCAGCGCCTTATCGCTCAACACGGGGATGAAGGTGAGGGCGTAGAAGACGCCCATGAGCAGGGCGAACAGGCCCACGAACTGGAACACGGGCCGCTTGTTGTGGAACCACGCGAAGCCTGTGGCGCCGGTTTCCAACCGGCGTCCAACGGCTTCATCGCGATTATGTTTGAGTGCTCTGCTAAGCCGACTCACGTTGCACCGCCCTCACTACTTGTTTGCGGCAGTATATATCACGCGCAGCCGCCGTCAAAACAAGACCCCCGCCCGTCACCCCTTGCGGCGACGGGCGGGGGCACGATTTGGGATGGTCATCCTTGATGACCCTGACAACCCGTCACGCGACCGCCGCCCGGCGACGCATCACGACTATCGTTCCCGCGGTCAACACAAGCATGGCCATAACCACAACACCCCATTCCGAAACCGTCGGAATGCAGTTGCCCGCAGCGTCGTGATAGCAGGCCGTACTACCATCGCCCTCGTAGCGACCGCCGAGCTTGACACATTCGTCATAGGTCGTATCCAGTGTGCACACATTGTTGGGGCGGCAGCATGCGCCCAACTTACAACTTCCATTCGGATTGTGCGTGCAAGATGTGCTACCCGTACCCAGGAAATGCCCGCCGGGCATAGCGTGGCAATCGACGTCCGATATGTTCAAGACGCATCCGTTGGCGGGTAAGCAACACGCGCCAAACTTCGGGAACGTGGAGTGCTTAACGGTGATGATGCGCGCCATTTCAATGCCCCCAACGGGCTGACTGAATAACGATACCGGCGAAGGGTTCACCTTGAGGAAGTCGGCCGCAGGAGGAGCACACGTGGTTACCGCCGCGACATGCAGGGCTGTGTGATTGTACACCTTCTGTCCTGCACCGAGGTCGATCTCAAAGAAGACGTCGAAGAAGCTGTCTGCTTGCGTGTTGTCTCCGGTCTGCTCCGTGACTGTCCCCGAACTGGCCAATAACGCAGGAGTTCCACCTGCCCCGGCCCTCAACGTCACGTCGCCCCCGGTCAAAATCATGGAGAGGATCTCCGTTTGGATCGTCGCGGGGTTGGTCCCAACCGGCGCGGCGCGATGGATGGTCGTGGGGCCGGACAGCACGATGGTTTGATCCACAAGATCGTCAAGGTTCAAGTCGATTCCAACCACGGCCCAGGTCGTGGGCAGAGAATCGTTTCCGGCAAGACTACAGTTATCGACCCAGTTCGGCGCCGGCGGACACGACCCACAGATTTCTGTCGCCGAGGAAACCTGGGCGCTGTACCCAACGGCCGCAAGCCCAAGCAGAACGCACCAGCCGCGGTTTCGTAAGAAAGATCTCATGTTTTCACTCCTCTTTTACAGCGCACGCCGAGCGTGCGCTGGGATGTAGGGCGGGCTTCGCCCGCCGCAAACGGCATTTCTGTTTTGTAAAATGCGGGCGGAACCCGCCTTACCAACTTTCTTTTCCTGCGCGGGCTGAAGCCCACGGGTCATTACACAAACGATGATGCTATAAACGAAACCCTGTGTGCTTATACAGGCGGGGCGCGGGGGTGAGAGGGCTGGAGTGCAAAGAGGGTCAAACATCCAAGTATCTGAGATATCAGAGAGCGCCCACAGTCAGGCGATACCGTTGTGGGAACGAAGTGAGGAACAGATAACCCCACGCGGCCCAGTACGGCGACAAGGGCGGCATTGACGTAGGCCACGAGGAAGCCGACGAGGACATAACCCAGCGCCCGGCCGATGTAGTCCATCAGGGCCGTATGGTCCTGCGTGCCGGCCAGCAACCCCGAATGCAGCCCCAGCGGCGCGAGGGCAAGCTCCACCCCCATCCAACCCACGCCCAACACGAAGGGGCTGAAACCCATCCAGCGGGTAAGCCCTGCGCCGAGGAACGTGTAGAGCGCCGGAATCGCCGTTAGGAAAGCGAACGAAGCAAGGTTCGCAGAGACGGCCGTGCGGCCTGAGGTGACGCAAAACGCGAAGAGGCAGCCGCCCCACAGCGCGCCGCAAGCCGACGCCCGGAGCGGGCGCAGGACGCGGATGGCGACGAACAACGGAAGTAGGGAAAGCCAGCCCATCCAGGCGTGTGTCGGCGACCCGACGGCCGTGGCGGTGAGGTAGGCGCTGCCCACGAGAGCGATGGCGAGTGCCACTCCTGCGGCACTCCCTTTCGCCGGCATCGAGGAAGACCTACTTCGTGTCCTGGTCAGCACACTCGACCCTCTGTCGTTGGCGGGCGGCCAATGCGGTCTTAAGGGAGATGCGCAACTGAGGGAAGATGAAGGCCCCTTGCCCCTCCGGGCCTCATTCCCTCATACCCGTCAACGACGGGTCAACCCGCATTCGCCCCTGCCACCATTGGTACCAACCATAAGGTCGTTAACTTAACACCTCCGGGCTGTTATGGCAAGAAAAATATTAGGGAAATCCCTGACTTTTGTGTTAATTCTTACTGTATAATATGTCTTCGTACGTGCGGTAAGGCTGGCATTAGGCAACAGGCACCAGTAATGCGTCGCAGCCAATCCTTTGCGTGTGGCACAGCGGCCCTCCGCTGTGCTAATCGGCCCAGCCGAGGGCGGCTGGGCCACACTGGCTCGTAAAATTGGCTGCGAAGGAGCACTAGGCAAATGGCAATGAGTAGGAACTCCAGGCCTTGGAGATATCTCCAAATCTTGTGGATGACTGCGTCGGGCTGCCTTAGAGCGTGTTTAAGAACCCCCTCTCCCTTCAAGGGAGAGGGCTGGGGTGAGGGTGAGATATCCAAGTAGCCGCGGATTTACCCCCTCACCCAACCCTCTCCCCCAAGGGGGAGAGGGCCTTTTTATACACGCTCTTAGCTCGACTTTTGCCCTTTTTACGTAACCAAAACTACCCAGTTTTACGGTAAATCTGAATGCAGGCCACCGACTTTTGCAACACCCAGGTATTGGCGGGGGTTTGCAAAACTCCGAACGTGCTTGTTTTCCGCTGTAGTTCAGAAAATCCGCTCCCACGAAAAGGGCAAAAGTCGAACTTAGACTTCCTCGATTTCCTTCGTCTTCGTCGCGACGACGGCGTCGATGTCAGTCTCGTGCTTGTTGGTGGTCTTCTGGATGCGCTCTTTGACTTCCTTGGCGTCGTCCTCGCTAATGGTCTTGGCCTTTTCCAGGCCGTCGATCGCCTTGTTGGCATCGCGGCGGGAGTTGCGGACGGCCACCTTCTGGGCCTCGGCCATCTTCTTCACCTGTTGAAGCAAGGACTGCCGCCGCTCGCCCGACAGCGGTGGGATCGGCAGGCGGATGGCCTTACCGTCGCTTTGCGGCGTCACGCCGAGACTCGAAGACTGAATACCCTTCTCGATATCTTTTAAGGTCCCGGGGTCAAAGGGTTTCACGAGCAAGGTACAAGGCTCCGGGACGCTGATCGTCGCCAATTCTCGAAGCTCCATCGTGCTGCCATAAGATGACACTTCGACCTTGATGTGCTCCACCAATCCCGGATGGGCACGACCCGTGCGAATGCCCCGAAGCTCTTGCTTGAGGAATTCCACAGCCTTGTCCATCTTTCCCGAACAGTCCTTTTCAATCGCCGACGTTGGCATGATCCATTTTCTCCACAGAGCACCAGGCGCGAGCCTGGTGACGCCCAATCAGAGCACCGGGCGCAAGACCGGTGACTTGTCCGCAGGCTCGCGGCAGGCGGCTCACCGCGCCGACACCTGCACGTCAATCACCTCCGCGTCCGTCTGCAACGGCACGGGTAAGCCATCTTCAAGAAGCGCGTCGATGTATACCTCGATCGCTTCCTTTGCATTGCGCACAGTCTCACGGCGCGTTCGCCCCTGCGAGACGCATCCGGGGAGGGCCGGTACCGTCGCAACGTACCCCTCTTCGTTGCCTTCTCGAATAACAACCGTGTACTCCATATCATTCTCTCGCGAGGCCCCCTACTCCTGGTCGCGGGTCAGTTTATGCCAGCACCTTGCGCAAGCGTTCGATCGCCCAGTCGATCTCATCCTTGGTGATGCACAGGGGCGGGGCGAGTCGCATAGTCTGCTCATGCGTGTCCTTGCACAGCATTCCCTCTTGCATCAGTTGTTCACAATACTTTCGGGCCTTCCCGGCCGACGTCTTGAATTCGATCCCCACCCACAGCCCACGACCGCGAATCTCCTTGATCTTATCCGTCTTAATCGCTCGCAGCTTGCCGAACAGATAGTCGCCCAGCTTACGGGCGTTGTCCTGATATTGATTCGTCTTCAATAACTCAATCACCTTACGGGCGACGGCGCAGGCCAGCGGGTTGCCGCCGAAGGTGCTGCCGTGATCGCCCGGCGTGAAAACGCTAAGAATTTCCCGTGAACTGACCACCGCCGAGATGGGCATAATCCCGCCGCCCAAGGCCTTACCCAGGATGTAGATATCCGGTTGCACGCCTTCATGCTCGCACGCGAAGGTGTAGCCCGTCCGGCCCAGCCCGGACTGAATTTCGTCGGCGATGAACAGGACGTTCCGCTGGGTACAGACCTGCCGCACTTGGCGCAAGTACCCATCGGGCGGGACGATGATCCCCGCCTCGCCTTGGATCGGCTCGACCAGGAACGCTGCCGTATTGTCATCGATTGTTTTTTTGAGGGCGTCTATGTCGCCGTATTTGATGATCTCGAAGCCCGGCGTATAGGGTCCAAAGCCGTTTCGCGCCTGCGGATCGGTGCTGAAGCTGATGATGGTGGTCGTGCGACCGTGGAAGTTTTCAGAGCAGCAGATGATCTTGGCCTTGTCGGCGGCCACGCCCTTTTTGGTGTAACCCCACTTACGAGCGGTCTTGATCGCCGTCTCGACGCCTTCCGCCCCGGTGTTCATGGGCAGCACTGCTTCCATACCGCATAGCTCGGCGAGTCCCTCGCACATCGGGCCAAGTTGGTCGTTATGGAAGGCCCGCGAGGTCAACGTGACGCGGTCGAGCTGTTCCTTGGCGGCGTCGATCAAGTCGGGGTGGCGATGCCCGAAGTTAATCGCCGAGTAGGCGGCCAGCATGTCCATATAGCGCTTGCCGTCCACGGCGACGACCCAGACTCCCTCAGCCTCCGCGACCACGATCGGCAACGGGTGGTAGTTATGGGCTGCAAAATGTTCGACCAGTTCAATATGGTCGGGACCGCTTAGACGACAACTTTTCACCGCCGTACGAACACTCATGGTAAACACCTCACCACTTCTTCCTACGTCGCGCCACTCGTAAGAGCCGGTCATCGGAGCGGCTCTACGCGTGCCTAGTATAGCCTGGCCATGTCGCACCCCGCAACGTGAGGAACGGGTCCGCCGACCTTCAACTACCGTTGGGACATCCTCTGATCCGCGATTCTTCGGGATTCAGGTCGGTTGCAGCCGTCGGGTCATACCCTAATGCCATTAGTCTCTTATGAGCGAAATCATGTGCGATTCGGCAACGATTTTGTCATGGAGGAGTGAATCCAGCGAGGGCCGGGAGGACCGGGTGCATCCCAAATTGGGTGGCAAGAATCGGTAGCGACGCAACGGCTATTCCGATCTTGGCGTGGGCTCCGCGGCAGACGCCACGTTTTTCGCCGAA
>JAGVHG010000020.1 GCA_020056715.1 Phycisphaerae bacterium
CACGCATCATGCCCAACTTGTGCACAACGCATCATGGCCGTCGCCCGCCCAGCCTCGCCCACCTTCAATCGGGGCAGTATGAATAATCCGGGCTAGGAGCGTTATCGCAATGGATCGCCAGGGCACGGCCATCGGATCTGCGGCGATGGCGGGAGCAATGGCGACCAAAGCCGCGAGACAGCCGGAAAGCAGCCCGGCAACAAGTAAGGCCGCGTTCTCCGACAGGACGAGCGATGCGATGGCCGGGCGGTAGAATCCCAGCGTGCGCATCAGGGCAAGCTCAGCGCGCCGTTCCCAGACGTTGCGTAGGATGCCCTCCTAGACCGTGGAGAGGAGGGCGCTCGTTGGGTCAATGCGGCAGGCAATGGGTTTTCGCTTGGCGCTCAACATCGTTACCGCGTCCGCCGGCAACAGCAAGGCGAGGCGTCCGAGCAGTTCGCCGGTGCAACCGACGCGGATCAGGGGATTGCACTCGATCTGGGCGACCAGCCCGTCGGAAGTGGGGACATTGAGGAAGACGCGGCATTCCCCGCGGTTGGCCTGAAATAGGCGGGTCAGCTCATCCAGCGGCGTAGTCTCGGTCACGTCGATGAGCAAGGCTTTGGCGAACTCCGTAGTCGCCCGATCGACGGGGACGACCCGCGAGACGCGGACTGACGGCTCCTCGCGTTTTCGATCAACCACACCGACTACGAACACAACGGCATCGGCAACCAGCAACGGGCGGTACCGCGTCAATTCCTCCGAGAAAACGACGGCCTCGACTTTGCCCGCGAGGTCCTCCAGCGTGACGATGCCGATGGGCTTGCCGGCGTTTCGCCCGGTGCGGGTGGTGACCATTCGGACGCCGGTCACCAGGCCGCCGACGATCACCTCGTCGCCGTCCTTGAATCTAGTTAAGTCGGCCGTGGTCGCCGTTCCGCAGGCGTCGAGCAATCGCTCGTGCTTGGCGAGCGGATGTTTGGTGATGTAGAAGCCCAGAACCGCCTTTTCGCGGGCGAGCATTTCCGCCTCGGGCCATTCCGCCGTGGTGAGCATCGGCGGCGCGGACTCCGAGGTCGGTGAACTCTCCGCCCCGCCAAAGAGGGCCATCTGTCCGCTGCGGTGATCGCGCTGCGTCGCCAGTCCGACGCTCATGGCGCGTTCGGCGGCGTCGAAAAGTGCCCGGCGCATCCCGCCCGTGGCGTCGAAGGCGCCGGCGCAGATCAACGCCTCAATCGTGCCCTTGTTGACGGCGGTGAGGTCCACGCGTTCACAGAAGTCAAACAGATTGCGAAACGCGCCGCCGCGCTCTCGCGCTTCGATGATCGCGCCGACGGCCTTTTCGCCGACCCCTTTGATCGCCCCGAGTCCGAAGCGGATGTTCCCGCGGCGCAAGACCGCTCCCTTGCGGTCGCGGCTCGGTTCGGAGAGTCGCGACACCGACTCACCCTCGACGACGAAATCGAACTCCGAAGTGTTGACGCTGGGCGGTTCGATGCCGATGCCCATAGCGGAACATTCTTCACGGTATTCCGCGACCTTCTCGGTGCTGGACATTTCGAAGGTCATCAAAGCAGCCATGAATTCCATGGGGTGGTAGGTCTTCATCCACGCGGTCTGATGGGCAACGAGGGCGTAACCGGTAGAGTGAGCCTTGTTGAAGGCGTAGCCGCCGAATTTGAGAATGTCGGCGAAAATCTGCTCCGCGATGCCTTGTTTCACGCCGTTTTTCGCGCAGCCCTCGATAAACGGCCCGCGCATGGCCTCGATCATGTCCGTCTTTTTCTTGCTGATCGCCTTGGCCAAGCGGAAAGCGGTCTTCAATTCCAATCCGCCGAGGCGATTGACGATCCGCGAAACCTGCTCTTGATAAACCATGATGCCGTAGGTCTCGGAAAGGACTTCGGTCATGATCGGGTGGGGCGTGGTCCAGGCCGCACCGTGCTTGCGGGCGACGTAGGCGGGGATGTACTCCATCGGACCGGGCCGGAAGAGGGCGTTGGCGGCGATGAGGTCTTCGATGCGGTTGGGCTTCATCCGCATAATCACGTCGCGCATTCCGCCCGATTCAAACTGAAAGATGCCCCGTGTGTCGCCGCGAGCGAACAGTTCGTAGACCTTCGCATCGGTGAGATCGATCCGCTCCAGGTCGATCGTCTTGCCCGTGGCGCGTTCGGTGAGCTGCTTGGCCCGTTCGAGGGTGGTAAGCGTCCGCAAGCCGAGGAAGTCCATCTTCAACAGCCCGACCTTCTCCACCGTCGGACCGTCAAACTGGGTGATGAGCACGTCCTGCCCGGGAGCCTTGTACAGCGGCAAGAAGTTGACCAGCGGCTGATCGGCCACCACCACCCCGGCGGCGTGAATCCCCGCATTTCTCGCCACGCCCTCCAAGCGTCGCGCAATGTCGATGATTCTCTTGACCCTGGCGTCGGACTCATAGCGCTTCTTAAGCTCCGGCTCCTGGGTCAGCGCTTTGTCGAGGGTCATGTTCAATTCGCTGGGGATGAGCTTGGTGAGTTGATTGGCCTCCTCGAATCCCAGCCCCAATACGCGGGCTACGTCCTTCACCCCCGCTTTGGCCTTGAGCGTGCCGAAGGTGATGATCTGGGCCACGTGACCGTACTTCTGCCGCACGTAATCGAGCACCGCCGCCCGGCCGTTCTGACAGATATCGAGGTCGATATCCGGCATTTCGTCGCGGTCGGGATCGAGGAAGCGTTCGAAGTAGAGTTCGTAGCGGATCGGATCGGGCGCGCTGATGCGCAGACAGTACGACACCACCGAGCTGCAAGCGCTGCCGCGGGCGGCAATGGGAATTCCCTGGCCACGGGCGTAGCGGACGCAATCCCAGACGATCAGAAAATAGCTGGCGAAGCCCTTGCCTATGATAACTTCCAGTTCGTAATCGATGCGTTCGCGTAGCTCCGGCGTGATCTCGCCGTAACGCTCCACCGCGCCTTGTTCGACAAGCCTGCGAAGGTACGTCGCATCGTCGACGGGTTTACCTGACTTCTGGGTGATATCCTCCGGAACCTTAAAAACCGGCGCGTATCGCTTGGAGAGGTCCAATTCGAGATTACACAGGTCTGCCACGTGCAAGGTGTTGGCCAGGGCTTCGGGATGGTCGGGAAACAGCGCCGACATCTCCGCAACGCTCTTGAAATAGAACTGGTCGGTGGGGAACTTGAAGCGGTCCTCCTCGGTGAGGAGCTTGCCGGTGTTGATGCAACAAAGGACGTCGTGGGCCTCCACGTCGTCGTGGTCCAGATAGTGTACGTCGTTGGTGGCGATGGTGGCGACACCCAGCCGCTTGGCGAGGTCGGCCAGTTCAGGGTTGAGGGTCCGCTGCTCGGACATGCCGTGATCCTGAAGCTCGATGAAGAAGCGGTCCGGGCCGAAGATGTCCAAATAGGTCTTGGCCAACTCCTCGGCGGCCGCCCGGTCGCGGGCGAGAAACGCTTGCGGAATCTCCCCGCCGATGCACGTGCTAGTACACAATAGACCGTTGGAGAACTCGCGGAGGACCTCTTTGTCGATCCGCGGCTTGCGGTAAAAGCCCTCCGTGTATCCGATGCTCGCCAGGCGCAAGAGGTTGTGATATCCGTCGCGATTCATGGCGAGCAACAGCAGATGAAACGATTCTTTGCCTTCGGTCGCGTCCTTGGTGCGTCGATCGCCGTGGGCGAGATACGCCTCGCATCCGATGATCGGTTTGACGCCGGCTTTACGGGCCGCCAGATAAAACTCGACGGCCCCGAAGAGGTTGCCGTGGTCGGTGATGGCCAGCGCCGGCATGTTCCACTGCTTGGCCCGCTCGATCAGGGCCTCGATGCGCGTCGCCCCGTCGAGCAGGCTGTAGTGCGTGTGAACGTGAAGATGGACGAACGGCGCTGCGGACATCCCTTAGCGGACTCCCTTCCCAATAGAATGTCGAATTGCGAATGTCGAATGTCGGATGTCGGATGTCGGATGTAAACCGGTGAACACGCACCTCCCACATCCGCCATCCCACATCCCACATTCGACAATCGACAATCGACTATGGGTTCGACACATCCTATCCACCGAACCGCTTACGTCCAATTCTTGGATGTTGCGTCCGCTTCCCAGCACGCAACGAAGTGACTCGGTTGAAGTTCGCGGAGCGTCGGCTGGCCGGAGGGTTCCTCCTCGTACTCCTCGACGCAACGGCGCAGGACGACCTCGGAGATTTCAGATTTCACAGGGACCGTTTGGCGATCGCCGATTCGTGTACGATCGGCGCTTAACGGGCATCGCGGGTGGAACCTGCATCCGCTGGGCAAGCGGCGCGGATCGGGCACGGTCCCCGGAATGACTTCCAGCCGCTCCTTGCGTTGCGACACCCGAGGCATGCAGCGGAGCAAGCCTTGGGTGTAGGGGTGCAGCGGTTGGGCGAGCACCTCCGCCACCGGCCCGTGTTCGACGATCCGCCCCGCGTACATCACATAAACGTCATCCGCCGCCTCCGCGACAACTCCGAGATCGTGGGTGATGAGCAGGATACTCATGCCCGTCTCCACCTGGATCGCCCGCAGGAGTTCAAGGATCTGCCGCTGAACGGTGACGTCCAACGCCGTCGTCGGTTCGTCGGCGATGAGCAGCGCGGGCCTGCACGAGAGGGCCATCGCAATCATCACCCGCTGGCGCATCCCGCCCGATAGTTGATGCGGATAGTCGCGGCTTCGGCGGGCCGCATCCGCGATGCCTACCCGTCGCAGGGCCTCAACCGCCGCTTCCCACGCCGCCTTGCCGCGCAGGCCTTGGTGAAGCTCCACCGCCTCAACGACCTGTTCGCCGATGGAGTACACCGGGTTGAGCGCCGTCATCGGCTCCTGGAAAATCATGGCGATGCGGTTTCCGCGAATCCGCCGCAGGGCTTGATCGCCGATTTGCATCAAGTCGATCGGATCGGCACCGCCGCCACCTGTGGGCGGCGCTGCATCGGAGAACAGGATTTGTCCGTTGACCGGCCCGCCTCCCGACGCCGGGATCAAACGAAGGATCGACAGCGCCGTCGCGGTTTTTCCGCAACCACTTTCACCGACGAGGGCCACCGTCCGCGCGCGAGGTATGTGCAGCGATACGCCGTTGACCGCCCGCACGATTCCGTTGCCGGAAAAGAAGGCCACTTGAAGATCGCGCAACTCAAGAAGTACATCGCCGTCGGTATGCATGTAACTCAAGTAGAGAAACGTGCGCGAACATACGGGGCGTAGAAAAGACCTAGCAGCATGAGACCCAGAGCGGAGAGTCCCATTCCGCCAATAGCGCCGCACGTGTTGCCGTGTACGTTGCAGTTCGCTCTTTCGGCGTCGATGTTCGCCCCCGCTACCGGGTTCAAGGGCAGCTGGGGTTCCACGCGGAATCGGCTGACCACCTTCGGCTCGCGGCCTAGCACTTCATCCGGATCGTCGAAGAGTTCTTCCTCGTCGTACCAATCAATGCCATAGGTCGTCACTGTCAAGCACTGCGACGCTGCGTCGATCTCGAATTCGGTCCAGCCGTAGGTGTTGACTACCACATAGCCGCCATCGAGAAGCTGCGCGTCAACGGGCGACCAATCCAATCCGACGTGCGGATACCCATACAAGCTCAGCAGCACGTTACTGATAATGGTTACCAGATTGTTCTGACCATCGTGATCGAGCCGCTCGTAGAGACCGCCTATCAGCGGCCCTGCATGGGCAATCGTCGTCGGCCCGAACGGCGCCGCATAGGCAACCGAGCCGGTAGTGATCTCAAACATCGAAGTCGTGATCTGCGGGTCGCCGGGCCGGAGCTGGTAGGCCACGTTGTTGACGATCGTTCCGTGAATGTCGGCGGCGATGAAAACAACGTTGCGGATTTCATTCTCTTCGATGAAGGACAGAAGCGCGGTGCGCTCGTACGCATAACCCTCGAAACGATCGCCGGCCAGGATAGGCCCAAGGTTCTGTATCGGTTCGGGCACCAACACGAATTTCCAGGTAATACCCTCTTCCTTTGCAAAGAGCAGATCATCCATGAGTTCCGCTAGCTGCACCTCGCCGAGCATCGTGCGCGACGAGTCGAATGAAGCTGCGACATATTCCTGAAACTCTCGCGGTCCGGGCGGCGCGAGAAGCTCTGGCAGACCCTGATCTCGAAACGACCGCGCGTCGAGCATCATGATCGCCGCGTCGTGGCCGTAGCGCCGGAATCGATAGAGCTTCCGCTTTCCCGCCGTTCTGGGATCGCCCGTATCGCCGTAATACTCGTCGCGGATGGGGTAGTACTCCTGGAACACGCTCATTCCGTTCGACCATAACTGCGTTTCGTTGATGTAGGCTCCGGTTTGGTCGAATCGTGGATCAGACTCCGGCGGCGCCCCGCCCGAAAAGTCGTTGGTCACTTCGTGATCGTCCACACAAGCGAGCAGTGCGGTTGACGCCCGAAGTTCCGCAAGGCCGTTCCGCCCGAATCGTTCGCTGTACACTTCGTTGTGCTTGATGCGAAACTCCTCGACGGTTCGCGCCTGTTCATCGGGAAAATCGATGGATGGAACATCCGCGTAAATGGTGTCGCCCTGGGCGACGAAGAAGTCGAGATTGCTCTCGGGCACGTTTGCAATGGATGGATAGGGTGCCAACTCGCCGCGCCAGTCGCCGGACACGCCGAATCGCAACCCGTGATAACCGTCCGCCGCGGGGGTTCGGAAAGTTCCCTCCGCCATGGCGCCGGAGGAGTCCGTCGCACGGTAGAAGTAGGTCGTCCCCGCCATCAGCGGCCCGGCTTCCACTTTGACCGGAACGGTGGGGTCGGTCACCTCGGCGGCGACCGTCTCCGCGTCGGCGAATGACGAATTCGCGGCATATTCGATAACGATCTCGCCGATCGCGGTGCTGTGGGCCCACAGGATGGCCGAGGTCTGGTCCACGTCGCCCGCCGCGACGCCGTTGGGGAGCGTCTGAGCAGATGCCCCGCACACCGTCCAAGGTGAGCAAGCCAGAATCAGCCGCGTGGCAACCTTCATTCTCGACATATCCTTGATTATCGGAGCATGGCCCGTCGTCGGCAATGCGGCTTGAGCGGCGGGAGGCGAGTTTCTATACTATCCGTTTCGTCCAAGCGAAGCGGGTTTTGAACAGGAGCGATGGAGTGAGCAAGATTAAAGCGACAAACATCACGTGGCACGAGGGGCACGTCGGCCGGGACGAGCGCGAGAAGCTGCTCAAGCAGAAGGGCGTGCTGATCTGGTTTACGGGGCTGAGCGCCTCGGGCAAGAGCACGATCGCGTACACGCTGGAACATGCCCTCGTGCAACGCGGGCATCTGTGCTACGTGCTGGATGGCGACAACATCCGCCACGGGCTGAACAAGAACCTGGGCTTCTCCGCCGAAGACCGGGCCGAGAACATCCGCCGCATCGGCGAGGTGGGTAAGCTCTTCGTCGACGCGGGGTTGATCACCATGACTTCGTTTATCAGCCCGTATCGCGCCGATCGCGACACCGCTCGCGCCACGCTGGGCGCGGGCAACTTTTTTGAGGTCTTTTGCGACACGCCCATCGCGATCTGCGAACAACGCGACCCCAAGGGCCTTTATAAGAAAGCCCGCGCCGGCGAGCTTAAGGGCTTCACCGGCATCGATGATCCCTACGAAGCGCCGCTCAAACCGGAACTGGTGATCGACAACTCTAAGTGTACTCCGCAGGAAGCGGCGGTGATGCTCGTCGAACTCCTCGAGAAGGTCGGCAAAATCCCGGCGCTTGCAGAGTAGCCCTCGACGTACACGAGTAGGTGATGTTTCTCCAATTCGCTTCAACGAGGCGCGCTCAAGAACGGTTTGCAAGAAGAAAATGAAAAATTTTTCAAAAATTTTTTAATGAGCGCGTCAGCCTTGCTCAGCCGTCGTTTCCTACTCCAACCGAACCGCGCCGATTCGATTCACCGATGTTGACATCGACGCGTGGTTCACGGCGGGCGGCGCCGTAACATCGATGTCGTTGGGTCGGTCATCGTTTGCGGCGCCCGCGCGCGTCCGGCGTCGTTCGTCGTCGCCATCGAACGGAAAGGGTGACCGACGATCGGCAGGTGGTTACGCTCGCTTCCGTTGCCCAGCACATCTCGTAATGTACAGTTTTTCTCGGGTTTTCCGATGTTTCTTGGGGGTGCCCGTTCCGCTAAGCCGCTGACGAATATCTTCGTCGAAAAGCTCGACGGGAACCCAACGTTGTGCCACGACGTGGCTCGCGCTGGAAGGCGGGAACCGTGATCGAGCGTCGCCGTGTACGGCGGCGGATCGTTCATCGGCGAGGCCCTCACGAAGTTCCGCGTGATGAGTGCCAACACGTGACGCGACCCCTTTACTCGCCCGCGAAACATCAAACGCCGACCTCGCAAAAAGCACGCGAAGACGGTCTTTGACGCCGCGGCGCGAAAATTTTCTTTGACAGAGTGTGCAGCGAGCGTGTAGTATTTCATTAAGAAAGGAGGTGCTATCTATGGCTAAGAAACGAAAGGCCGCCACAAAGAAGACGGCTAAGAAAAAGAAGAGCGCCAAGAAGACCGCCAAGAGATGTTAAATGATGCACGGCCCGACGGCGCGACGACGACGACCGTAAGGACCGACTTTCGCCACGGCAGTCGGTTAGGTTTGGCGCGAACGGCGCTCGGGTACGGCATGGTCTGACGGGGCGGAAGGCGTTGCTCGCCACGGCGGCGCCTTTCGCCCTTGTTTTTAATCGTTCACTCCCCACGCACCTCAAAGCTTGTGATCCTCCCCGTATTCGTAGAAGATGGGCGTCGTCGGAAACGCGGCCCACCGGGAATGGCAGCGTCTATCCGCCGGATCGTGAAGGTCCGCTAACTTGTTTCCCTGTAAGACCTTATGTCACTACCAGTCGTCGCTATTGTCGGCCGGCCCAACGTGGGCAAAAGCAGCCTCTTCAATACCATCGTGGGCCGCCGCACCAGCATCGTCGAACCGACCCCTGGCGTAACCCGTGATCGCGTCTCCGCCATCTGCGACATCGACGAAACCTATTTTGAGTTGGTCGACACCGGCGGACACGGTGTGGTCGACCGCGACGACCTCAGCGAAGACGTCGAGCTTCAAATCCGCTACGCCATCAACCAGGCCCACCTGATCCTCTTCGTCGTTGACGCACGCGAGGGACTCACCCCCCTCGATCGCAATACGGCCGAGCTTCTTCGTCGCCGGACCGAATGTGTACGCCTCGTGGCCAACAAAGTTGACGAGCCGCACCTGGCCGCCTCCATCGGAGAGTTCGCTCGCTTGGGGTACGGAGAGCCGCTGCCCGTCAGCGCTCTGAACGGCAGCGGCAAATGGGCCGTCCTGGAATTGATCGGCGAACGAATCGCGGGACAATCCACCCAGCGGCCCGCAGCCCCGATCATGAGAATCGCCCTCGTGGGCAAGCGTAACGCCGGTAAGAGCACTTTCATCAACGCCCTCGCCGGTGAACCGCGGGTCATCGTCAGCGAAATCCCCGGCACCACCCGCGACAGCATCGACGTCCGCTTTGAGAAGGATGGCCGCACGTTGATCGCCATTGACACCGCCGGCGTCCGTAAAAAGAACAAGATCGCCGACGACATCGAGTTCTACGCCCATTCGCGGGCGGCCGACTCCATTCGCCGTGCCGACGTGGTGCTGATGCTCATCGACGCGACCGACCCCGTCGGTCAGGTCGACAAGCGCCTGGCCCGGACCATCGCCGACGAGTTCAAACCCTGCATCCTGGTCGTCAACAAGTGGGACTTGGCCAAAGAGCGGGCCTCGACCGAGCAGTTCGGCGAATACCTCACCAAGATCCTCCCCGAACTCGATTTTGCCCCCGTTTCGTTCACCTCCGCCATCGCCGGGCGTAACATCGACTCCACTATCGACCTCGCCGCCTCCTTATTCAAACAAGCCCAGACGCGGATTGGTACCGGCCCCCTCAACCAGGCGTTGCAGGACGCCGTCGCCGCCCACTCCCCCCCCTCCAAGCGAGGTCGGCCGGCCAAGTTCCTCTACGCCACCCAAATCTCTGCCGAGCCGCCGACCATAGTCATATTCGTAAACGACCCCAAACGGGTAATCGCCGACTACGAGCAGTACCTTCTCAACCAGTTCCACGAGCGGTTGCCTTTTGAGGAAGTTCCGATACGATTGATCTTCCGCGGACGACGTGGCCGCAAGCCGACACCCGAATAAGCACCCCCTCTCCCCCTGGGAGAGGGTTGGGGTGAGGGCCACAAGAATTGGCAGGGAGGCGCGTGAGGATCTCGCGGTGAGCATCGAACTTCACTGTCCGCAATGCGAGAAGCTGATCCGCGCCCCGGATAACGCCGGCGGCAAGCACGGGAAGTGTCCCTACTGCGCGGCCGAGATCTACATTCCCGTGCCCTTCGACGACAGCGAATTGCTCGGCCTAGCCCCCATCGACCCGGAAGAAGAACGTCGCGCCGAAAAGGACCGCCAGGAAGCCCTGCGCTACGCCACCGCGATGGACAAGGACGCCGATTTGAAAGTCGCTCCCGACGACTCCGGCCCGCCACGGGGCGGCGGTCGCCGACCTGAGTCCCCCCCCGGCGAGGTTGTTGACATTGGCGATCACGTTGAGCGTTTCGTGCTTGCCATGCGCGACTCAAAGCTCGACGACGCCGATCGTATCGCCGGCAAACTCAAACGAGTCGGGCACCGTGCCCGCGACTACGTCGAAGGCCTGCTCCTTGACCCCACCCCGCCGCCCATCAAGAACGTGCCCAAACCACTCGTGCAGGGTTTCTTGAAGGCGCTGCTCGAACGGCTGGGTTGACAGAACTTGTGCGACGACTGTATCAGCAGTGGCGTCCAGGATCAGAATCGCACTGTCCGTAGAGCCTCGGCGTACCAGGCTCTTTGCCAGTAGCAAACGGTGAGACGCCTAATCAGCAAATCCAGCGGGGGTTCTATGAAGAAATTACTATTGGCCGCAGGGTTGGTCGCGGTTAGCGGCGGCCCGGCGTGGGCATGCACGAACGTCTTAATCACCAAGGGCGCATCGGCGGACGGGTCAACGATGATCACCTACACCGCCGACTCCCACGTCCTCTACGGCGAGCTGTACTATCGGCCGGCGGGATCACACCTGCCCGGAGCGATGCTTGATGTCTTCGAATGGGATACGGGAAAGTTCCTCGGACAAATCAAGCAGGTCCCGCAAACCTACGCCGTCGTCGGCAACATGAACGAGCACCAGGTGGCGATCGGTGAGACCACCTTTGGCGGGCCGCCGGAACTGGTGGACCCCAAGGGGATACTCGATTACGGCAGCCTGATGTACATCGCGTTGCAGAGGGCGAAAACGGCCCGCGAGGCCATCCAGGTGATAACGGATCTGGTGGCCGAGTACGGCTACTATAGCTCCGGCGAGTCCATGTCCATTGCCGACCCCAACGAAGTCTGGTTGTTTGAGATCATCGGCAAGGGTCCGGGCGCGAAGGGGGCGGTATGGGTCGCCCGCAAGATCCCCGATGGATACATCACGGGCCATGCGAATGGTCCGCGAATCCGGCGTTTTCCGCTCGACGATTCGGAGAACACGCTCTATGCCCCGGACGTGATCAGCTTCGCACGGAGCAAGGGATATTTCGATGGGAACGACGCGGACTTCAGTTTTGTCGACGCCTACGGAGCGCTGGATTACGGTTCGGTGCGGTTCTGCGATTCGCGGGTATGGTGCATGTACCACCGCGCGGCGCCGTCGCAAAACATATCGGCCGACTGGGTGACGGGCGAGCCGGGGGCGGAGCCGCTGCCCCTGTGGATCAAACCGGACCGCAAGCTGAGTGTACACGATGTCATGGAGTTAATGCGCGACCACTTTGAGGACACGGTGCTGGACATGACCAAAGACGTGGGCGCCGGTCCGTACGCGTTGCCCTATCGTTGGCGTCCTTTAACCTGGAAGGTGGAGGGTCGGGAGTTCTTCAACGAGCGAGCGGTGTCGACGCAGCAGACGGGTTTCTCGTTCGTTGCCCAGGCGCGGGCCTGGCTCCCCGATCCGATCGGGGGCGTGCTGTGGTTCGGCGTCGATGACTCGTACAGCACGGTCTACGTGCCGATGTACTGCGGCATAACCCGCGTTCCGCACGGATTCGCCGTCGGCACGGGTTCGTTTCATGAGTTCACCTGGGAATCGGCGTTTTGGGTGTTCAATGCCGTTTCCAATTTCGCTTACTTGCGCTACAGCGACATGATCAAGGATATTCAAAAAGTGCAGCGCGAGCTGGAGGACCGGTTCCTATCCGAGCAACCGGAGGTGGAGGCCGCGGCGCTGGCGCTTCATCAACAGGCCCCGCGCCTTGCGATTGACTATCTGACGGCGTACAGCACCCAGTCCGCGGACCAGGTCATCACGCGGTGGCGCAAACTTTGGGAGCACCTCCTGTACAAGTATCTGGACGGAAACGTCAAGAATGAATTGGGGAAGGTCACCCATCCCGGCTATTCGGAGTCCTGGCGTCAGATGGTCGCTGGCGCGACGGGCGAACGCTTGGAGATGCGCAAGCTCGAACGCGAGAAAGTGGAGGAAGCGGCGAAAAAGGCCAAGAGCGAAGCGGAGCGTTCGGCGCTGATCGAAGCGATCGGAACGCTGCTTAGGGCTAGGGAAATCGTGATCGATGCCGAAACGCAGGCCAAGGTCTCCGCGAGCACGGAAATCGAGCAACTTAGGAAGATGCTGGTCCGTGCGGCCACCATCAAGTCCGGGCATGAATTGGTTGCGGATTGACCCTAAGTGCGAACGCGGAGTGAATGACCCCCGGCCGGGGCCGCCTGATTCTCGATCCCACCCCGGCCCCCAACAAGAAAGTGCCCAGACCACTCGTGCAGGGGCTTCTGAAGGCATTACTCGAACGGCTGACATAAGGCTGCCGTCGCCCAGAATACACCCCGGAAGGTTGGTTCTGGGAACCTCGACAACGCGTATAATAAGCGGAGAACCCGCGCGATCCGCCTGAGCGGGATCGGAGGTAGCGAACCGTGTTTGACGCGCACAAGTTACGAGAGGGAGTTCGCGACGCATACTCGGCGGCGGCGACGACACCGCAGGCGGCACACGCCTTCCAGGTCGGTCGGGCCTTTGCCGAAAGCATAGGTTACCCGCACGATCTTCTGGAGGCGCTGCCCGCGGCGTGTACCGAGGCCTTCGCCGGGGTCTCGAATGTCGCGGTCTACGCGGCCATCCCAGCTGGAGCGATCGTACTGGACCTCGGCTGCGGGGCCGGGCTAGATTCCCTAATCGCAGCGCGACGCGTGGGTCTCAACGGCAAGGTCGTCGGCGTCGATTTCAGCGAGGCCATGTTGGACCGTGCCTGTCGCGCCGCAGCTGAGGCCGGCGTGACCAACGTTGAGTTCCGACGTGCGGACGCCGAAGCACTCCCGCTACCGGATCGGTCGGTGGACGTAGCGATCGTCAACGGCATCTTCAACCTCAACCCGGCCAGAGATGCGATCTTCGGCGAGCTAGCGCGGGTCGTTCGTCCAGGCGGAGAAGTCTTCGTTGCGGAACTCATCCTCATCGAGCCGCTTCCCGAAGACGAACGGGCAAGTCTGACGAACTGGTTCGCCTGAATCGCCGGAGCTAAGGAAGGCGGCGCCTTCCTCGATGAGTTCCGACGGGTCGGGTTTCGCGAAGTGACGATCCTGCGCACGATGCGCAACGCCCGTGCTCGGAATCTAAAAGTTCTGGCCGCGGAAGTCGTCGCACGACGCTAAACCTTTGCAACCTGGAAACTTGTTGTGTGCATTGTGAACGACGCGTGCCATTGCTGTGTCAGCAGTGGCGTCCAGGATCAGAATCGCACTGCTCACAGAGCAGTGGCACACGGCCGGAAACGGTTCTTCATGGTCGTTCGATTTGCGGATCGTAAATGTACACCCGGTGCAGCGATTCTTCCGGCACTGCGGCGGTGATGGTCAGAACGGCGAAAAGCGGATTGTCCCGGTCGGCGGAGGCAGTGGTAATCTTGCCGATGGTCATGGCCGCCGGAAGCACGTCGCTTTGCGGATCGGAGAGGACCGTGTCGCCCACCTGAATGACCCCCGTCTCCACGTCCTTAAGCTCCAGGTCGCGGATTTCCATCCGCCCCGATCCCCGACCCGTCAGCCAGAAATACCGGTCGAGGAGCACAAACCGGCTGGGTGCGAGATTGGAATCTCGCACCAGAGTCCACCGCCCAATGCGGACCTTCCGCTGCACGCTGACGTCGCTGAGCAACTTCACCCGCGAAGTATGAGTGCCCGTCTGCTCGATCTCACCGACGAGTGTCTCGCCCAGCAGGATCGCCAAGCCGCTACGCAGCTCCGCATCCTCGCCGCGGTCCACGGTGAACTCGTGCGAGGTGACGGCCGCTCCGTCTTGGACGCCTTGCACGCTCCCCGCGTTGAGCAATCGTGACGACCGCCACGGGAGAATATCCTTACTGATGACCCTGGCGGGTATCAATCGGCCCGACGCCCCGAGTCGTTGATCGGCGACCGCCCACAAGCGTGTGGACGTGAGCACGGCGACTTCCCCCTCCAACTCCTCCACCCGAACGGCCAACGCCGCGGCCTGGTGTTCGATGGCCGCCTTCTCCCGCGTGAGAGCGTCGTACGCCTCGCCCGGCACCGCACTTGGTCGTACTTCGCCAAGACTCGACACCGCATCGGCCGCAACCGTCGCCGCATCCTGAAACGGAACGATCACCTGGACGATACTGATGAACCCTCCGGTCCATCGTTGTGGAAAAAGGATTGCCGCCGCCGAGACCAGCATCAACGAGGTCAAGAGCAGCTTTTTGAATCGTCCAATGGGCTTATGACGATAGGTAGACAACGATGGGGACCAAAACGAAGTTACTAATCATGGATTACAACGTACAAGTTACGAATTACGAGTTACAAGTTACCAGTTACGAAGGGCTAAAACGGGGTCAGACGCGGGCACTCTGTTTTTTTGTAATTCGTAACTCGTAACTGGTAACTGGTAACTCGTCTAGTATTCGTCCGCGTCGGACTCCATCGTGTCCTTCCACGCAGAGAGATTTTCGAGGTAAACGCTCGTGCCGCGGGCGACGCAGCAGAGGGGGTCATCGACAACCTTCACGGTCAGTCCCGTCGCCGAGGCCACCATCTGATCCAACCCCCGGAGCAGCGCCCCGCCTCCGGCCAGGTGAATGCCGTTCTCCACCAGATCGGCGGCCAACTCCGGCTCCGCCGACTCCAGGGTCCGCATCACGCAGGCGATGATCTGCCCGATCGGCTCGCTGAGCGCCTCGCGGACCTCCATGCTGGTGATCGTCACTTGTCGCGGCAGTCCGCACACCACGTCCCGCCCGCGGACGTCCTTGCTCATCTCCTGTTCCAGGTCGGTGGTGGAGCCAAGCTCGATCTTGATCCGCTCCGCCGTCTGCAGCCCGATCATCAGGTCGTGCTTGCGACGCATATAGGAGACGATCGCCTCGTCCATTTCGTCACCCGCCACGCGGATGCTTTGCACCACGGCGATGTCCGCAAGCGACATGATGGCGACCTCCGTGGTCCCTCCGCCGATGTCCACGATCATCGACGCGGTGGCCTCACCGATCGGCAAACCCGCGCCGATCCCAGCCGCCATAGGCTCCTCCACAAGATACACCCGGCGGGCGCCCGCCCGTTCCGCTGAATTGTAGACCGCTCGTTTTTCCACCGCCGTGATGCCCGAAGGTACGGCGATCACCACCCGCGGCTTCACTAGCCGCCGCCGGCCGTGGACCTTGCGGATGAAATAGCCGAGCATGGCCTCGGTAATGTCGAAGTCCGCGATCACCCCGTCCTTGAGCGGCCGAATCGCCTGGATCGACCCCGGTGTTCGACCGAGCATTTCTTTGGCTACTTGCCCGACGGCGTTGCCGTTGCGAAGGACTTGATTGGTGCCCCTGCGCACCGCGACCACGGAAGGCTCATTGAGAACGATCCCCTCGCCCTTCACGCACACCAGCGTGTTGCAGGTGCCGAGGTCGATCCCCATGTCGACGCTGAACATACCTAGAAGCGAGTCGCCGATCACAGGTGATTCCTCGTCACAACCGACTCCGGGCCGCGCGGATCATTAGGCACATGCCCGATCACAGGCGCTACAACTACTCGACCTCGCCACGACGCCGCCGGGATTCGTCATGGATGAATCTACGCAGGCGCGCACGAAGAATAGGCTTCGCCCCTCCCGACCGCACCACGCCTGCTAGCCCCGCCTAAAACGGGTTCCAAGTGCCGAACAACTGCTGACAGCGCACCGCAAGGTAAACCGTCGCCCCGACCACCAGCAGCGAGGCGATCATCAGCAAAATGGTATAAACGTTGTTTTCCGGTTGAGCGCTTGCGGGACGTTCACCCATGATCATCTACTCCCATACCGCGCCGCCCCTGTTGGGCGGCGTAAGCCGCTTCCACTCAACGTTGACCGCCGACACCGGACCATCACCGAGCGTCCTTTACCTGGTCGCCCTGAGCGGGGGCGAGGGTCGGCTTTCCTACCATCCGCCCGGCGGATTGGCTGGGGTTTACCGTGCTGATTTTCAAGTCGCCGACGTATTGATCGCCCCGTGTAATCAAGAAAACCATCCCCTCCTTTACGCCGTCCGCGGAGCCTACGCTGATGGTGACGAGGTTACCCGATACTTCCAGAATCTTGCCGCGAACCGGCGTGGGCGAGATGGGAGTCAGCGGCGTCACGTTGGGCATTGCCATCCCCGCAGGGGTTTCCAACACCGACGCCCCTGCCGGGCGGCCCGCGCTCCGAGCCAGCTTCTCGTTCTCGGTCTTCAGGATGCTGAGTTGCTGATCGTACTGACGCTTCTGTTCCATCAACACGGCGATGCTCGCCGTCTGTTCGTTCACCCGATTGTTGAGGTCGATGTTGCGGCGCTCCAATTCAATGTTGCGCTTCTCGATCTCGTCGCGTTGCTTGCGATACTCGGATCGGCCTGCGTCGGCGATTTGCAGTTGGGCGAGCAAGCCTCGGCTCATGGCCTCGGAGCTGCTCTTTTCCGACTCCGCCTTGGCGATATCGGAGCGCAGCTTGGCCATCTCGGCGCCATTGGTCTTGAGCTGACCCTCCACCTCTCCGATTTTCTCAAGGTGGCTCTTGATGCTGTCGCGCAGCGTCGCCTCCGTAGCGGCGCTCGCCGCGATTTCGTTGCGCAGGTTGGTGTCCGCCACCTTGGCGTGCTCTTCGTACTTTTTCGCCGTGTCCTGCCAATCCGTGGACTGTGCCACGATCGAAACCGTCATCGTCGTGAACGCAATGCTGAACACGACGAGCACCACAATGAAGACCTTCGTAAGCGTGCTCAATAGAAACTCTCCGTTAGGCGACCGCGGTGGATCGGGCGACGCCGTCGCGCGATCCTTTTATTCGTACTATCTTATAGCCTCTAACAGTACCGGGAGCGCGAGCGACCGGCCTTATCATTTTCGGCCAGCGGAGCTTGGCCCCGCGCTCGCGCTTGGGGTTCTGTTAGGCGCTCTTAGTCGTAAGGCAGCAAGCGCGCATCCCACCCCAACGGGGCGAACGTGAACGTATACCGTCGGTTGTGGATTCTTTCAACCCCCACCCGGCCAAGAGGTGTTTTTTAGAACTGGTGCGAGATTGTAACTGGTGCGAGATTCCAATCTCGCACCAGCTTGAGGGCGGCAGTTCAGAATGGGCGGCATGGCCAAGCGCAGCGCCGCCATGCGGGACGCTCGGGCCGACCAAGGAGGGAGGCCCGAGACCTGAGGCCGCAACGGCGGACAAAGGGGGGCTTGGGCCTGCCTGCCACCCTAAAACGGCCCTTTTTCGCCAATGCCACGACCGATAAAATGAGGGCTAGTGCTCCGTTAGCGGTCGGTTGACCATACTCTGGTGCGAGATTGGAATCTCGCATCAGCCGGATCCCGGCACTCCGGGATTGCCGCTGGTTGCGTTGGAACTCCCACGCCGCGGATTTTTGGGACACGGGAGAATGTTGCGCATTTATGAACATTGGAACGCCGTAGGGAGACGCGACCAAAGGCAGGGGACATGCTAGAAGCATCAGTTGTGTGTCGTCCCACGGAGCTTGAGTCTGAAGACCCCGTAGCTTTGAATAGCGAGGTAGCTGCACCCGTCGCTCCAATTCGGTTGCAGACCGATCCAGCGGCGTTCGCCGCGTTCTACCGCACGTACTATCCGCGGGCGCTGACCTACGCCTTTCGTCGTCTTGGCAACCGCGAAAGCGCTGAGGAAATCGTGGAGCGGGCCTTCGTCAAAATCATGGCGGCCTTTCCTCGTTACCGACCCATTGGCGGTTCCGCTACGGCGTGGGTCTATCGCATCGTTACGAATGAGATCAACTGGCATTTCCGCGCGACCGTGCGCTACAAGAGTGTGCTGATTGAGTTCTTCCGCAGGCGACGCGAATCCGTCCGCGCGGAGCAAGCCGGGCACGACGGTGCTGCCGATTTCGAGCAGGTTCGGCGGGCGCTGAGCCTGCTGCCCGCGAAATACGCGGCGGTACTTTCGCTTCGGTACTTTGAACAAATCGCCAACACGGAG
>JAGVHG010000064.1 GCA_020056715.1 Phycisphaerae bacterium
CCGTTTGACTAGATCCACGCACGTTGCCCTCGGTTGTGTGGGGAGCGGTTGCTACACGGTCTCCGTCGGGTTTGGGAGGTCGTACTGATCGCGATCACCCGACGCTTCCCTACTACCCGCTGAATCCGGCTTCTCACCAGCGGGTGTGATACGCTGGACTAGAGCCTCGCTGGGCCGACCGGGCCGAATCATCTTGCCGTGAACAATGCGGGTTGGCAAGGTTTGGCGCTTCAGGGTCGGCATGTCGGATGTATCCGAAAACGGGTGGCGCATGTATATTCTCGGACGCACAGATAAATTGGGGCCACTGTACTTGTTGGGGTAGAGGGTGGTCTCATCGGCCCCAAAGACATTCACTTCGCGTGGTCGTGTTCAGTAAGGTGTTAATTATTCAAACGTATCATAAGAAATGGGACGGGAACCTCCACGTGTGGTTGCCTCACTCGCGTCGAGAGTATATCACATAACGCGGATGGCGAGGATTCTGTATGCGGTCAGTGGTGACGGGTATGGTCATGCCACGCGGGCGCACAGTGTGGCCGCGGCGCTGCTGGCTCGCGGGCATGAGGTTCGCTTTCTCACCAGCCTCAAGAGCAACGCATACCTGAAAACGGTGTTCCCCGGTCTGGTGGATGAAGTCTTCGGGCTTTGTATTTCGTACAACCAGGGACGTGCGGAATCGGTCCGGACGATCATCGAGAACATTCGACGGGGGGTGTCACAGTGGAACCAATTCACGAGCACCATCCGGCGAGTGTTTCGTCAGTTTCGACCGCAGCTAGTGGTGACGGACTTCGAGCCGTTCACGGCCTTTTATGCCCGCCGGTTCGACGTGCCGTTCGTCAGCCTCGACAATCAGCATCTATTGACGCACTGTTCAGTCGATCGGCCTTTGGGATTTTCTCGGGACTTGTTCAACGCCTACATGACCATCCGTCTTTACTACGGCGGGGCGAGACGATATCTCATTCCAACGTTCATCCGGGCGCCGATCCGCTACCATCCCACGACCCTTGTGGATCCCATCCTTCGCCTGAATGTTTATGAGAAGTCGATCGAACACGGTGACTTTCTCCTCGCGTATAAAGGGGCGGGCGGGGAGAACGATGCCATGCGTCAGGTGTTAGAGGGGTACGACCGGTTGCCGATCCGGGCCTATGGGTTCGAGGTGAACGGTCTGCGCGGTAGCGTAACCTACAAGGCCACCACGACCGACGGGTTCCTCCATGATTTGGCGGGGTGTGCAGGGGTTATCGCGTCCGCCGGGCACAGCCTGGCGAGTGAATGTCTGCACTTGGAAAAACCCATGCTGCTGGTTCCCATCGCCCAGCAGTTTGAACAGGCGATCAACGCCTATCACTTGGAAAAAATGGGGGTGGGGCGATGGGTCGATCGGCTGAGTGTTTCGGCGATCGACGAGTTCGTCGACCAGCTCGAGGTGTACCGCTCAGCCGCCGCGAAAGTCCCCAAGGCCACGCTTGACGGGGTGATTGAAGCCATCGAACGGGAAATCCCCTGAGCGATCGCGGCTGAAGTCTGCGGCGCGAGGCGTCTTGATGTCGACCACCGACACCTACCCGATCGTACTTGCGTGTGGAATCGCTCGGTACGACCGGGTCCCACCCTGGCGGTGGCTGGCGACGGGTAGCTCCACGACCCGCGAGTCGATGCACTATTTCAAACGGATTCGTGCGGCTCTGCACGAGGCCGGCTTTTCGGCACATCACACGCTGGTCGATTGGGCGGGGCCTGTCGAGAAGCGAGCAAGGAAGCTCGGATGCGAAGTCGATTCTGTTCTTGCGCTCACCGGCCGGGCGAAGGTCCACATCATTGCCCATAGCATGGGCGGCTTGGATGCTCGATGGATGATTGCGAAACTCGGCTACGCGGCGAAGGTGTGCAGCCTTACCACGATCGGAACGCCGCATCACGGGACGCCGGTGGCGGATTGGCTCGTCACGAACCGGAAGACGGCGCGAAGAATCATCACCTGGTTGCAGCGTATAGGGCTTGATGTCACGGGGGTGTACGACCTGACGACGGAGGCCTCGGCGGCGCGCAATGAGCAGCTCGCGCCGCTGGAGGCGGACAACGGGGTGGCCTATCGAACGTGGGGCGGGCAAGTGGAGTTTTGGCCGGCTTTTGCTTTCTTGAAGCCGAAGCATCTGCTTCTGAAGTATGTATATGATGAGCCGCTGAATGACGGGCTAGTGCCGCTGCACTCGGCGAGATGGAAGCACGAGTTTTTCCAAGGGGCGTTGCCGTGGGACCACCTCAATCTACTTGGATGGTGGACCCCATCAAGGATGGCGGTTGGGGATTTTTCACCGCGGCGGTTTGAACGCCATGTTCAGGAGTTCTATGGGCGCGTCGCGCGGGGACTGTAGTCGTTAGTTGTTATCGGCGCGGTTTGGCGCGTTGCGTGCGTTGCGATTTCTGAGCATCCGCGGCCATTTTCTGGATGCGTTCGATGAACGATGGTTTGCCGGGCTTTCGCGAGCGACCGATCACATAGTCGTCGTCCGGTTTGCGCGGGGGCGTGTGGAGGGTGCCGGCCGCTTCGTGCTCCTTGATGTGCTTGCGAATGCGCATCTGTTCGAGCCATCCGAACAGGGAACTGAACATAATGTAAAGGTTCAGGCCGCTGGGCATGCTGTAGAAAATGAAAAGCATCATGATGCTCATCATGGGCATCATCTTTTGCATCATTTCTTGCTGCTGGCGTTGCTCCGCACTGAGGTTTGGATTCGGCGGCGGCTTGGGCTGGGTCTTCTGCTGGAGGTACATGAAGACCGACACGAGCAATGGAAGCAGATTGAACGACGCAATCGGCCAACCGAAGATGGGGACGGTGAGCGGCGCTGCGAAAGGGATCAGCGCGTCCGGGGCAGTGAGGTCTTTGATCCAGGTGAAATGTAGCGGTTGATGCCGCATTAGGATGTTGTTGCTCAAGCTCAGGAACAGGGCGACCCAGATGGGCATCTGAATGAACATCGGCAGGCAGGTCATCAGTTGCCCGGCCGGGTTGATGTTCAGCTTCATCATCTCCTGGTTCATGCGTACTTTGTCGTTGGCGTACTTCTTCTTGATTTCCTCGATCTTGGGGGCCATCTCGCCCATGCGGTGCTGCATACGCACCATGTTCACCTGACCCTTTTTGGTGATGGGGTGCAGCATGACGCGGACGATCAGCACGAGGATGATAATGGCCACGCCGTAGTCGCGAACGATGAAGTAGAGGCTGTTGAGCAACCAGATCATCAACTCGACCAACCAGGTAAACGTACACCAACCGAAGCCCTGAGATATCTGGTAGTAGTAGTTGCGGTCGCGGTAATCGGGCTGGTCGCGGAAGGTGTGGCCGTCTTTCTCCCCGATGTAGATGGCGGTGGCGTAGTGGATGGATTCCTTGGGAGCGAGATTGGCGGGGATGGTGACAAACCGGACCGTGGCGTCGTCCCCGGTCGAGGCGTCGCCGTCGGCGTCGAAGGCGGAGACCTCGGCGAGCGTCGCGGCGACGGCCTTTCCATCGGGGGCGAGCGGTGCAAGGGTGCAAGTGAAGTAGGTGTTCCCGGTGGCGGCCCAGATGAGTCGTTGATCGGGGTCAGCCGAGGACGGCGCATAAAGAGGAATGTTTTGTCCGGCGCGGGTTGTGGCTTCGTGTTGCAATTTGCGGGCGCCGACGACACGGCCCGCAGCGGAGAGGAGACCAACGTCGATGACACGGTCGTCGCGGGGGTTGGCCTGGGGTACACCCAACCCGCCGCGATAGGTGATGATGACGCGATGAGCGGCATTCGAGAGATTCGCTACGGTGATGTCGGAGAGCAGATCATGGCGGCCTAGCTTTACGGGCTGTTTCGGTAGGTTGTAGGAGCGGCGCAGTTGAAGGACCGGCGCGCCTTCGTTGTGGATGTCCAACGAAAAGGTTACGGATTGCCCATCCCCGCTGCCATCGGGTAATTCGTTCTTGACGCTGTCGGTGCGCCATTTCTTGTCGAGCAGAGGGAGATCGACGCCGTCAATGTTGATCTTGTCGACGCTCAGTGAACGAAAAGAAGCTCCGCTGGGCCGGGTCGCGGGAGCCAGAAGTTGATAGCGGCTCGGGCTATGGAGTGTGGCCGCGTGATCAGTCAAGGTCGCGGATTCGACGGCGGCGCCGACGTTGGTGACCACCAACCGCATTCGATACGGTTCGGACGAGCGAGTGCGATCTTGTGTCACAATGTCTAACCCGGCGCCCATCTCGAAAGTGGCGACCGTCTCCGCTTCGACGGCGACGAGCGTGGACACGGCGGGCTTGGCAGAGTCTTCTGTCGTAGACGCCTTACCCAAGTTCGTCGGATGGTCAGGGGAGGCCGCTTCGGGTGCGATGGGAGCGGCCGTTTGATCCACCGGCGGGCGCGGTGGTGCGGGCGGAAAGAGAGTCGGTCCGACCGACATGATGAGCAAGAAGACGGCCCCGGCGATCAGCAGGTTACGGAGGGTGTCTTGTTTTCCCATTTAGGTTCCCGTGGACTTGTTAGCGGCCTTCAAAAAGCCGTGTGCCGAGGAAATCATCGAGTTCGGGCACGTCGTAAATCTTTCGGGCGGCCTTCTCGATGTCGTATTCGAGGCGGACGAACTCCAGGGTGACGCAGTACTCATCCTCTCCCACGTCGGGCGGATCGTAGCCTTCGGGGGCTTCGCCCTTTTCATGGACGACGGCGTAACAGAGTCGCGGATCGCGGTCGCGCGGCTGGCCGATGCTGCCCACGTTGATGATCGCCTTCTCATCGGAGGTGATGGAATAGATGTTGACGTCGGACAACTCGTCCGGCGGGTCGAAGCAGGGGTCGTCGAGGAACACGCCGGGGACGTGGGTGTGACCCACCAGGCAGGCCATGTGCTGGGGCTCGAGGCGCTTGAAGTTGTCCAGAATCTTGCCGGGGTTGGTGTAGACGTCCTCTGGAAACAGGTATTCGTTGACCGGTCGACGCGGAGAGGCGTGGACGAGGAGCAACCCGTTGACCTGATGGCGAATCGGCAGGCGCCCCAGTACCTCCCAACGACGGTTACGCTTCGCTTTGTTGGACTCGTCCTCAAGTACTTGCCGCGTCCAATAAGCGGCGCGTTCGGCGCCGATGTTGAAATTCGTCGGTTCGTAAAAAACGGCTTGGTCATGGTTGCCGCATAATGATAGCCGGCAGCGTTCGATGACAGTATCAAGACATTCCTTGGGGCTGGCGCCGTAGCCGACGATGTCGCCAAGGCAATAGATCACCTTGATCGAACGTCGTTCGATGTCCGTAAGCGCCGCCTCTAACGCTTCGAGGTTGCCGTGAATGTCGGAGACGACCGCAAACACCAGAATCCGAACCGTCCCAAATTACCGTTGACCCGCCGCGGACCCGCCAAAAACGCTGGGGACGGGCGAAACTAATATAAAAACCATCTCGGACTCTACGGGCAGCGGCTGCAATCGTCAATTGCGTGAGGTTACTTGCATGGGTGCCCCATCGCTTTTGCGGTGGGGGACTCGATTGCGTGAGGTTACTTGCGGGCGTCGAGGGCGCGATCGCGGGTTTCACCGGCCCGGCCGATCAGCTCTTCTTGGGTCGGAATCTTCGCGGGTTCAAGTATGAAATGTCGGGAGTGGGTGTCGTGAAGTTGTCCGGGCCAAAGGACTTCGGTGAAAAAGTCGAGGGGAATGTGTTGGTACCAAGGCGGCTTGATGATCCAGTTGGTTTGCAGCGTCTCGAAACCTTCCTTGCGGATGGTCACGCCGTAGTCGCCGTACCATAGGAAGTCCGTGGTCACCGCACTGCGTCCGACCTCCTGGTCGTTCAAAAAGACGCGGGCATTGGGCGGTTCGGTGGTGATGTTGATGGTGCGGCGTACGCAGGCGGGGCAAATCGCCAGGATCGCGATCGCGGCTCTGATCCACTTACCCTTCGTGCCTTTCTCCTTCGTCGCTTCGTCGCTTCGTCGCTTCGTGGCTATTTGCGCTAGCTTTCTCATTTTTCCAATGTCTCCAACTCGCAAACTTCGGCGGAAGGACCGTCGGTGTCAAGGAGGGCGACGGTACAGCGGCCATGGACCCAGCCGCAACACTCGCCGGGGTTCAAAAAGAGCTTGCCGTGATCGAAGCGATTGACCACCTCATGGGTGTGGCCGGTGATGATGATGTCAGCCCAGTCAATGTCGTTGGGATCGCACCAATCTATGAAATGGTGAACGAGGATCGAACGGCCTCCGAGGCTGAGACGGAGCGGGCCGTCCACGACTTGAGGCATTATCGTCTTGAGGCCGGCGCGTTCACCGTCGTTGTTGCCGTACGTGGCATAGAGCGGCCCCTTGTATTTCAGCAATGCACGGACGGCGAAGGGGGCTACAAAGTCGCCGGGATGGATGACCGCGTCGACCGCTCGTCGGGCGAACAAGTCCAGGGCGGCATCGATCATCGGGAGGCGGTCGTGGGTGTCGGAAATCACGCCGATGAGCATAATTCCGGTCCCTCTCCTCCAGCCTACAGCCTATAGCCTAGCCTCACCGCCGCCCGTAGAGATATTCGTGCAGATATTCAATGGTCGCCTGTTGATCGGTGACTTCGCTCGCCAGGATATCACCCGCGGAGATCATGCCGTACAGCTTGCCCTCTTCGACGACGGGGAGGTGGCGGATTCGTTTTTGGCTCATCACCGTCTTGCATTCGGCGATGCGCGTGTCGCGCCGGCAGCAGGCCATGGGGGAGGTCATCACCTCGCCGATAGGCGTTGTCTTGGGGTCTTTGCCGGTGGCGACGACTCGGTTGAGGATGTCCCGCTCGGTGAAAATCCCAACCACGCGGTCGCCGTCGGTGACGACGACAGCCCCGATGCGCCGCTGGTTCATGGTCTTAGCGGTGTCGAGCACAGTGGTCTTGCGATCGACGGTGGCGACGTCACCACCCTTCTTGTGCAGAATGGACTGAGCATTTGGCATGGACGCACCTCCCTGTAAGAACGTCTAACAGAATCCCAAGCGCGAGCGCGGGGTCAACGCCCGATGGCCAAAAAAGCCCAAGACCGGTCGTCCACCCGCGGCGGGCTTCCGGTTCTGATAAGGGTTCAAAGTCGTACCCCAACGGACGGGGATTGTCGTTTCGCCCGCGGCTGTAGGCAAGCAGGTAGGACCTGCCGGCTCGGGGGTTAGGCGGCGGGTCGAAAAAAAGGGTGATGCAGGTCGGGTGGTTGTGGGTCCACCCGACCTGCATCGTTGTTGCCGGTGCGTCATTCCGGCGTGGGTCGTCAGTGGAGGAGACGAACCATATTGGGTCTGGGATCGTTTGCCGTCCTCGTGGCCTCGGATCGGCCTGGCGTCGTGCCGGCTCCGATCCATCCACTCCCTTATTGTGTAAGACGCTCGAACTATTGCGAAGGTTTCATCGAAACGTGTAAAAGATTGTCCGGGTTACAAAAAGGAAACGGAATGGATCAGAGGCGGATTTGTGTGCGATGCCCAGACGCTATAGGCGTCTGAGCCTACAGCCCCGATAGGACCGATGACCAATCCCAATGTGCTTAACCGCACGTCGATACCGGCAGATCGCAGCTTGACGGCCTGAGACGACCCTACTAGCATTTTCGCCGGTGACTTCAAACCGCACCGTTAACTCGACCTGCAAGAGCCACGAACCGATGGTCGCCGGCACGCTGCCTCCTGCTATCGTTCGGGCGTGCAGGTAAGGGTTGTCAGGGCGGCCATTGGGTTGCTTCGGCGCGTTGACCGTTGCATCCGGAACCGAATATGATTAAGTTGTTGTTTATTCGTTGTTGAAAAGCTGGCGCGTTTTCGGAACGAATGGGGCTGCCTAATCGGATGGCGTAGTTGTTGAGAAACCCGGAAGCGGCCAAGGCGCGGGACGCTTCGTAACGGTGACGTAGGCAGTACCGGTTTATCTCTGAGGGTTACACGGACGCACCTGCCGTTTCTCGTAACGTGGCGCGGAGCGGGCGGTCGTCGGTGTTTTGTGAAGTGTTTAGTTTGTAAACCAATAGCGCGTGACACGGTTCACGCCAGGGTTCTTTTACTGGGAGGTCAATGGTAATGCTAGGTTCAAAAAAAATCGGTGAAACAAAACTCGACACGTTCCGACGTGTTGGGGTTCGCTTGGGCACGCTCTGTGGTGTGTTTGGGATCCTGTTTGTCTGTCTAGGTGCGCAGTGTATCGGCACGCAACCGCCTCCGCCTCCGGATAATCCGCCGGGCTTCGAAAACGCCGACGCCGGGAGCGGCGGGGCCCTGTACGACGAATGGTGGGCCGTTGTCGACTTGACCGCCCCCACGACGGATCATCCACTCTGGGCGGCACGACCCGACCAGACGTCGAATACACGAACGGGTGCGGCCACGTGGCGTTGCAAGGAGTGTCACGGATGGGACTACAAGGGCGTGGAGGGCGCTTATGGCTCAGGTAGTCACAGGACCGGCATCGCCGGCATTTTCGGCACGACCCGTTCCGCACAAGAAATCTTCGACCTGATCAAGACCACCCATGGCTATGGAGCCGCGGGCCTCGCCGACGCGGACATCCTGGACCTTGCCAAATTCGTGCTCGAGGCGCAGATCGACACCGATGATATCATCGATGCCGGCAGCAAGGCGTTTATTGGATTGGCGAATAGCGGAATGGGCATATTTGATGCGAACTGCGCGGTGTGCCACGGTGCCGACGGCACCCAGCTTCTCTTTGACGAGGGGACCGTCACTCTTGGGGGGCTGGCCGACGACAATCCATGGGAAGTCCAGCACAAGATACGCTTCGGGCAGCCGGGGACGGCCATGCCGCGCCAGCTTGTCGCCCTGACGGTTCCGGAGGTGGGTGACCTGGGCGCGTATGCACAGTCGCTCGTCGATGCTCCGCCGCCAGCGGGATGCACGGCGGACGCGGACTGCGCCGCCGGTCAAGTTTGCACGAATGGAGAGTGCGTGGATGAGGCCGGATGTACGGTCGATGGGGACTGCGCAGCCGGGCAAGTTTGCACCGCCGGCGTATGCGTGGCAGGGGGCGGCGGAGGAGGCGATGTAGCGGCTGGACTGGCTTTCTACACTGCCAATGGCTGTGCAGTTTGCCACGGTGCCGATGCGACCGGCGGAATCGGGTCGAACATTCAAAGCGAGTCCGCGGCGAGTATCTTCGCGCGGCTAAGCGGCGCGGAAACGCATGCGATCACCGTGCCAGGTGTTACGGAGCAGAATACTCAGGATCTGGAAGCCTGGCTGAGCAGCCTGTAACGATTGAAAAACCTTATAAGTGTGCATCCTAGAACCCCTCTCCCCCGTTGTGGGGGAGAGGGTAAGTCGCCACGGCGACTCGCCTGTGGCGAGGAGAGGATGTTTCGGGGCGCCCTTTAGAATACTAGCGCGCGGTCATACGACTGTATCGCGTGGGTATCGCAAATGACCAAGCCGGCGCGGCAGGATAAAACCTCCGCGCCGGTTTTGTTTTCCGGTAACTTGGTCCGCCCTGTGCCACTGATGGAACAACAGTGCTGCGGGGTGCCCACATCCCGTCAATCACCGTTTCTTGGAAACCGACCCCGCACGCTTGAGCGCGGTGGCGCTCCGTGCCTCAGTGGCTTCGTGCCTTTCCTCCCATTCGACAATCGACATTCGACATTAGACAATGCGTCAAGAGGGATCGCCGCAGTGTAATAACGGGTGCTTCCGGAGGTTTTCAGGGGTGATCGGAAAGATTCTCGCTGTCGCGGCGCTGGTCGTCCTGCCGCTGAGTGTCGCGCTTTGGCACCGCAGTAATAGCCGTCCCGTGCAGTACCGATACGACGTGACGCTCTACAAGTCGATGTGGGTGTACCTCAAGGACGGCGTCTGCGGATTGGAATTGCTCAGTATGCCCACCAAGCAGGCCTCGTACAGTGAGTTTCGCTACCCCCTGAAGTTCGACATGACCCCCACGCAAAGTTCATTCTTTCTCACCTCCATCCGCCACGGGCCGTATCGTACCACGTGGCTCGTGTTTCCCTTTTGGCTGCCCACCGGGATGCTGACGGTGCTGGGAGCGCTTCCGATCTACCGCGGCCCGATCCGTCGGCGTTGGCGGCGGTGGCGGGGCTGTTGCATCACCTGCGGCTACAACCTGACCGGCAACCGCAGCGGCCGATGCCCCGAATGCGGCGATCATGTATTACCTCCGGGCGGCGTTCGAAAAACGCACCGTTCGACGGCCCGTTGACCTAAGCGATTAGTGGCATGGCGAGCATGGCCGCTCCGATGACTCCCGCATCAGGACCGAGTTGAGCAAGGACGATCTCCGGCGCGTCGGCGTGCAGCGACCAGGTGTGCTTGCGAAAATGAGCATTGACTCGATCGAGCAGTTGTGCCCCGGCGTTACTTAGGCCTCCGCCCAGTACGATCTTCGACGGGTTGTAAACGTGTTGAATGTTGACGCACGCGATGGCGAGGTACAGGCAAGCTTCGTCCCATACGCGTTCGCAGATCGAGTCACCGTCCGCGGCAGCCTTGGCGACGTCTTCGGCGCTGCGGGGAACCGCTCCATATCTGTCGCGGTTCAGATCGGCGACGCGGCGGACGATGGCGTTGGCGGAGGCGTATTGCTCCAGGCAGCCGCGCTGGCCGCAGGGGCAGGGCAAGCCGTCGACCACGACGATCATGTGGCCCAGTTCCGCTGCGTTATCAAAATGCCCGTGAAGGATGCGACCGTTGAGGATCACGCCGGCCCCGACGCCCGTACCCAGAGTCAGCATCACCAAATGATCGTCGCCGCGACCGGCCCCCGCACGGTATTCCCCAAATGCCGCTGCGTTTGCGTCGTTTTCCAGTGTCACGGGCAGGCCCGTCTTTTCCCGCAACGCATTACGAATCGGAACGTCTTTCCAGCCGGGCAGGTTGGCAGTGAGGACGATGCGACCCTCGCGGAGATCGAGCGGGCCGGGAGTGGCCAATCCGATGCCAATGACTCGATCTATCGTGCCCTCACCCCGACCCTCTCCCGGAGGGAGAGGGAGATGCTTGCTGTCGCCCGGACTCACTCCCTGCGGGGGAGAGGAAGACAGACGTCGGACGATATCGGCCAGATCGTCAAGGACTGGTCCGGGTCCTCGGGCCGCGGCGGTCGGCTGTTCGTGTCGATGTAGGATGTTGCCGTCTCGATCGACGACAGCGGCCTTGATGTTCGTTCCGCCCAGATCAATACCAATGGCGAGCGGCGGATTCATGGTGCCGACGGGCCGTTTGCAACAAAGGGAAGAGAGACGGTGCGCACCGAAAGAATCGGCGGGTTGGTTGCGCTAAGAGTGTTGCGAAGGTCGTCGGGCATGGCCTGATCTAAGCCCCAAGGCGTGGAGCGTAAGCGCTCAATCCGGGCCTCGGCGATTTTGTCAGCAACAAGTATTCGCGGCATAACATCTATTACGAGTTACAAGTTACGAGTTACGAATTACAAGTTACGAATTACGAAAGAAGCTTCGATGCGAAATCTCGTTCCGTAACTGGTAACTGGTAACTCGTAATTCCTCAGGAGCGGGCCACATTCCCAACGGCAAAACCTACTGACCAGCGAACACAATGCCCGCATATCCCACCGAATCTGCCATTTCTTCTTCAGAACGCGCTCCAAGTACCTCGCTGCTGGTGGTGTGTTGTAGCAGAATTCCTTCGGTGGCGCCCAGCGCGTTCACCGCGGCTAGCGTCGCCGCCGCCGCGCCGCTGCTGCAAGCGTTCTTTCGACCGGTCGCCTCGGCAACTACTTCGGTCGTTTTGAGCTTGCAAACCAGGTCGATGAAGCGTCGGTCGTTGACTTCCTTGGCCCAGGTGTTTCCCTTGGCGCCGATGCCTTGCGGCACGAAGCCGTAGTGAGGTCCGTAGTGCGTCAAATCGGTTGTGCCAACTATCAAGGCGTCGTATCCGTACGCCGTCACCGTGCGTCCCACAGCTTCGCCGACCTCGTGAGCCGTCTTCACCACCGGCACCATCAGCGGTACGACCTTCGCTTGCGGAAACAAGTGTTTGATAAACGGCATTTGCACTTCCAGCGAGTGCTCGTCCTCATGGGCGTAAGGATCGTCAACGATCAGATTGGTGTGACCCATGATGCGCTCCGCGAGCCGCGAGTCAACCTCGACGGGGCCCAGCGGCGTCTCCCATCGTCCCGCTCCGAAGAGAGCGGCCTCCCGTCCACGATGGCGATGTACGCCGCCGAACAACACCACGACCTCCGGTGATCGCGAAGATGCCAACGCGCGAAACACCTTCGCCGCCACTGCGCCGCTGCACGTCCAGCCGGCGTGCGGCACCAGCCCGCCGATCAAACGTCGACCGGCAAGCGTATCAGGCGGTGAGGCGTCGGCGAGGAGCTGCTTCAATTCCGCGCGGCAGCGATCGGCCTGCCCGGCGTAAAAGTGCCCCGCGACCACCGGCTCGCGAATCATCATGTTCGAGTCTCTACCAGCACCAGCCACAATCGACTTCACGCATTGTAGCCGGGAGTGGCCCGCAGCGTAGCAGGGCGCATTGCACTGAATAGGCACTGAGGCAATGGGCGATAGACCGTAGGCTGTAGGCTGTAGGCAATAGGAACGAAGGCATGAAGAAACAAGCCACGGAGCCACGAAGGGGCAAGGAACGCGCCGAAACGCCCGAACCCAAAATCTGAGCCGGCATGGTGCCAGTGAGTTTGGCATTCTTGCTTTGGTTTCTGAATCATGGCTGTCAAATGGGTTCGTTTTGCAAGTACATTATTTTGGTAAGTGTCAATGCGTGGCACTTGTGAAAACGCAGAAACACAGAAAACCGAAACGCCGAAACGCCGAAAAACGGAAACGCCGAAACTCAATTCCCCAGTCCCGATCCGCGACAACCGACCCTGATTTGGCTTCGGTGGCTTTGTTTGGGTTTTCCGCCAGTTGCTCAATTTTCGTAACACCTTTGTCTACCGCGATTTATGGATTTCGCGGTGGCTTCGTTTCGTACGGGCGCTTTGCGCCGAAAAGGCACTGAGGCACCCGCCACGGCGGGCAGGCTCCGGCACGAAGGGGAAAAAACGCAGAAACGCAGAAACACAGAAACCATGAGTACTGACGCCTACTAGCGCGCGGAGGGGGGGGTTGAGCAAGCTCAGTCCAACACTCAAGGGTGTTGGCGCTTACCGCGCGGCTTTCATCTACACCCCTATAACTTGACGGGTGATCGGTGGAATGGGAGCGGCGAGCGAGCGCACCGCTCACAGAGCCCGCCGCGGTGGGGCACACGGACCGACCGTGCCACCCGGCCGCTAAGCCGATGGCCGATGCGGGATGTTGGATGGCGGATGTAAACCGGCTAGCACGCATCCGAATATTTTCACGTCCGACATCCCACTTCCGACATCCGACATCGCCGTAGACTATCGCCGCAAGGGCGTTGGCGGCGCGGGCTACTGACCGGGGGATACGGCGCTGCCGTCGTCTTGCCAACCTTCGCCGAATGTTTGGTCGAACGCTTCGCGAAAGTCGTATACACCCTCGAAATCCTCGAGGCGGTCGTCGGGTTGTTTACGCATCATGTCCAGGTCGATAAAGCCGAAAACGATTCGCCCGAAATCGGCCGTGGACTTGACGTTCCACGATTCGAGGACCACGCGGGCCAACATGCCCCAACGCTTGAGGGCGAAGTCGCGTAGTCCCCAACATAGGTCGCGTCCGCTGATGTGCCGATTGAGTTTGTCACATCCGCCGGCTTCTTCGATGGCCCCGACGAGCGGCTCGGGAAGCTCGCCGGTATTGTATTGGGCGACCAAATCGCTCCAGTCCAGCTCGTTTTCCATCAGGTACTGGTGGAGAAGTCGGTGTGCGTCGGTCTCGGGGCCGTGGATGCGTTCCGCAGCGTGGCCTAGCCCCTCGCGGATGAAGAGGAACGCCTCCGCGGGATAGCGGCCTACGTGCTCAACCAGGTCCTCCAGTGATTTCGTTGGTGCTTCGGCCATGAGAAATTCGGTGATGCCTCAAGAATATATCTATGAGTGCATCCGAAAACCCCCTCACCCTACCCTC
>JAGVHG010000185.1 GCA_020056715.1 Phycisphaerae bacterium
ACTCCTTTCTGCCCGTTCCGCCGCAGGCGGACGGGCTGAATCCGGTTGACAACCGAGTCATCACCATACTTTCTTTACATACACTTCGGAGCGCCACCCAGGTCCTCTGGACCTGGAGGAGTCGATGATTTACGCTCGGCGTCATGCCCACGCATCTTCGCTTTCCCCACCTCCGAAGGAAGTGGGCCACCCCCTGCCCCAAAGGATGTCCACAGTCTCAGTGAGCGAAACGCCCGGAATGGGACAGCAGTCGATGGCGAGTGGGAGTGGATTGGGCAAGGTCGCAAACGGTCCGCCAGGTTTCGGCGGCCCGGTCGAGGAGGCCCATGTTTTGCAGGGCCAAAGCGAGATTGGCGACGTAATCGAGGTTTTCCGGGGCCTCTCGCGCGGCATGATCGAAACGATCCAACGCCAGGGCGAATTGGTTTTTGTCGGCGAACATCAACCCCAATTGGTAGTGCAGATCAACGGATTGCGCGTCGATGTCCAACGCCCGCTGGGCGACCTCGATGGCGGCATCCGGGCGACCCGCTTCGCGCATGGCCAGGGCGAGCTTGATGATCGCTTTGAGGTACTGCGGGTTGATGGTGACGGCCTGCAAAAATGCCTCGATGGCGCCCTCGAGGTCGCCGCTGTGCCGCAGGAGCAACCCCAGTCGGTAGTGCAAATCGGCGTGGTTGGGGTGCTCGCCCGCGGCGTCCCGAAGTCTGGCGGTCTGCTGTTCCAAGATCGCGGCGACTTCGTGGTCGAGCGGCCCGTCCGGCGTCGCCGCGATGCTCTGTGGTGACAGGTAGCGTTGCGCCTGCTTCGCCGCCGAAGCCTTAAGTTGCAACCGGGACATTTCGCTGAACAGCAGTGTGCTGTTAGGCTCGATGCCCGCCGCCATTTCCAAGCTCAGCCGCGCGTCCTTCGTTTTGCCCATCGCTTGCTGGGCGACACCCATCCCGACATACGCGGTTACGATCCGATCGTTGATCTCGATCGCCCGACTGAACGCCTGCGCCGCTTCCGTGTATCCTCCGCGGCGTAGATTCGTGGTCCCTACTTTGATCGTGGCTTCGAGATAATCCGGATTGAGGGCTGAGGCATGACGGTAGGCCGTCAGGGCCTCGTTCTCGTCGCCCGTCTTGGTATACAAATCTCCCAGGCGGAGGTATTGGTCCGCGCATTCCGGACGCTTGGCGATCTGTTCCTTGAGCGTGGCGATGGCCTCGTCGTACTTGCCGGTTCTGCAATGTGCCGCGACGAGATCGTCCTGCGCCTCCCAGTTGTCCGGGTCGATGGTGATGGCCGTCTGATAACGCCGCACGGCATCCTCATGACGCCCGGCCCGCGAATAGAGGTTCGCCAGGGTGATCGCCGCGTTGATGTCGCCAGGTTCGCACCAGCACAGATGCTCATAATGGGCGATGGCCATCGCCACGTCGTCGCGCTTCAAATAGATCGCGGCCAATCGTTCGTGGGCGTTGCGGATGTTGGGGGAGACGTCGAGCGTGGACTCATAGGAAGTGATGGCCTCTTCCGTCTCGCCGAGTTTTTCCTGACAAAAACCGAGGGCGAACAAGGTCGGCCCATCCTCGGAAGTCTCGCCCAAGAACTCCCGCAGACGTTCAGCCGCAGCGCGAGTTTGGCCCAGTTCATCGAGCGTACACGCCAAGCCGATCCGCGACGCACGGTCCGTCGGGTCGAGTTTCAAGGTCTCGAGAAACCCGCTTCGCGCTCGGCTGTATTGACGGTCGGCGAGCATTCGCAACGCAAGACGCCGGTGGTGGGTCGCGGAATCCGGGTTTTGCTGTACGGCGGATTCGAGGTCCTTGGTGGAGACCAGCCCGTCGTCATGCAGAAGACCACGGAAGGCGGCCGACAGCTCGGCGAGCAACCCTCGCCCCAGGATTTCCAAAAGATATGACATCATCCCCTCAGATTGTTATGCGGACAGCGCAGCCAGCGCTCATTGAGCGGCCCCGTATTGATTGAAATACACCCCAAGGGCTTTTCGCTTTACGGCGGATAACACGACGCCCTGTCACGCCCGCTTTGCTGCCTCCGCGCCTCTCTCCAGTGACCCTTTATTCCGTAACCACGACTCCTGAACTCAATGCAGGTTAGTCATCGGTTAATTCGGACGACGATTTGATTAAGGGTATTTACTAGCCCGCATTTTTCATACTGTTTTGGTGGTCGAACACATAACCATCATGGCCACAAATAATTATGTTCGAAACGCAGTTCGTCGATTTCCTATCACAATGTAAAGCGCGCGTCATCGCGAATCGAGGCTATTCATGGATGAAACGCCGTTCGCCCATGTTCTTTGAATAATCCAGGCAAGCCAGCTTGGCTAGCATGCCTCGCCCCAGGATTTCCAAAAGACACGACATCGTCCCCTCGGATGGTTAGACGGACAGCGCGGCCAGAGCTTGTTGAGCGGCTTCGTATCGGTTGTTGATGGCCAGCGCGCGACGGTACGCGCTTCGCGCCCGACCCACCTGACCTTGGTCGCGGTAGAGGTTACCCAGAAGGTAATACACATCGGCGAATTCGGCGCCGGCGACGATCGCCTGTTCGAAGCGTGTGGTCGCGTCCTCCGTCCGATCGGTTTCACGGTACAGTTTTCCTAGTTCGATCAGTGCCCGGGTGAACGTCGGGTCGATCTCGACGGCCCGCTCATTGGCGCCGATGGCGTCGTCGCGCCGCCCGAGCCGATCCAAGATGCGGCCACAGTGGAAGTGCAACTCGGCGTGCTCCGGCTGCCGCTCCAAAGCGACTTCCAACGTCGATAGCAGCATCGCAAAAACCCGTTCGTCGACTTCACCCGCGGGGATGGACAGGAAGGCGTCCACGAAATCGGGGTCGGCCTCGATCAACCGCGACAGTTCTTCAATCCCACGGCGGTCTTCGCTCTCATCGACCTCGGCGATGTTCGCGCGAACGCGAACCGCAAGCCCCTGTTGCTGCATCGCCTTCGCCGCTTCGGCCAAGAGCAGGCCGATCCGAGCGTCGTGCGGCCGACGTGCTTGGGCACGTTGTAAGTAGGTCACCGCTTCACTCGCTGCCCCGCGCGCGCCACAGCATAACGCCAGGCTGATCAGCGACTCGGCCTGTTCGTGATCGATGGTGAGCGCCTGCGTGAAACGTAGTTCCGCTTCGTCGAACCTCTCCGTGGCCGCCAGCATGGTGCCGAGTTGAAAATGAAGCTCGGCGCACTCGGGGTCGTCCCGGACCGCACGGCGTAACGATTCGATCGCCAAGCCAGCCTTGCCCGCGGCCCATAGGGACTGCGCGTGTCGAATACGGCTCACCGAATCGCTGGGGGCCTCCTCGACCCTCCGCGCCCATTGCAGGGCGGCCTCATCGACTCGGCCTTGACCGACGAGACACCCGGCGATGTACGAGGGAAGGGAGCGATCGGTCGAACCCAACTGTCTAGCCTTGGAAAACGCCGCCGTCGCTTCGTCGTACCGCCCCGCGTTCAACAGGCAAACGCCCCGCCGGACCTGGTCCGCGGCCTGGTATTGTGACTTCAATAGTTCCATCAATTCCGCCGGTGAAAGCATCGAGGATCGCGTTTTGTTCGGTTGGGCAATGGCTTTGGGCATGGCTCGATCGCTCAATTGACAGACGGACCCATTCACGCCGAGGTATATCGGTAGTTTCCCGTCAGTGGGCCATTAGTCGTGCTGAGACATTGATGTGGCACCGACTTTCCAGCCGGTAGGGTGGAACATTATCGGTCAGTGGCCGCAACCAGGTGGACAAATCTGCGTCGCCACTCTACGCTGATCCCAAGATCCGAACCGCACCCGCGCGAGGGACTTGCCCGCTGATGCTTGTCGATGCCCTGCTCGACGCCAACCGACGCTGCCCGCGCACCCTCGCCGTCGCCGACGGCTCGCGGACGCTGACCTACAAACAATTGACCTTGCTCACCGCCGTATTTCGCGACGTAATCTCCCGTACGACCGACTGCCCGCGCGTGGGCATCATGCTCCCCGCTTCGACGGCCTTCCCCGCGGTCTTCTTCGGCGCCCTCTGGGCGGGACGAACCGCCATCCCCCTGAACTTCCTGCTGCAAGCCGATGAATTGAGCCGCATCATCGCGGATGCGCAGATTGATTGTATATTCACCGTGGGCCATTTTCGGGAACTCGTCGAATCGCTGCCAGTACGCGCCGTCTATCTCGAAGAGCTGTCGCTCAAACGGCGAATGATCTTCGCAATGCTCAAACGCCGACCCCTCGTGCCGAGTGTCCATCCCGACGACACCGCCGTCATTCTTTATACTTCGGGCACTACCGCCGACCCCAAAGGAGTGGAATTGACCTATGGCAATCTTCACAGCAACTGCGTGGATGCCATCTACTCTCTGGAAATCGACCCGCGTCAGGTATTCCTCAATATTCTTCCCCCATTCCACGTCTTCGGACTGACGGCCAATGTGCTCGTCCCCGTATTTCTTGGGGCATCAGTCCACGCCATTCCAAGGTTCAATCCTCTGGCGGCCGCGCGAACGGTCGCCGAGCACAAGATTACGATTGTTCTTGCCATTCCGAGCATGTTTGCGGCCATCCTCCGAACCAAGTCCACCAAACCCGATGCTTTTCGCTCGATCTATTTGGCGATTAGCGGCGGAGAGCCGTTGCCCGACAGTGTGCGCAGCGGGTTCGCCGAGCGTTTCGGCGTCACCCTTCGACAAGGATATGGACTGACCGAGACTTCTCCCGTCGTTTCCGCCGGCTCTGCGGCAGTCAACAGAGACGGAACAGTGGGGAAACCCATACGCAATGTGCAAGTGCGCATTGCGGGAGCGGATGGAAAAGAATTGCCCCTTGGCCAAGACGGGGAAATCTTCATTCACGGTCCCAATGTGATGAAGGGGTATTACCGCAAGTCCGAAGAGACGCGCCGTGTCCTTGATTCGCAGGGGTGGTTCTCCACCGGTGATATCGGTCGATTCGACGCCGACGGGTTCCTTTCCATCACCGGCCGGGCGAAGGAAATGCTCATCATCGGCGGCGAAAACGTCTTCCCCCGCGAAATCGAAGCCGTTCTCGAAATGCACGAAGCCGTCTTGCAGGCGGCGGTCATCGGCGTTCCCGACGGTCTCCGCGGCGAGGCCCCGGTCGCGTTTGTTATTCCCAAGAAAGACGCCTCAGTAACCGCCGACGATCTTCGCAACTTCGCCCGCCGCAAATTGGCGGGCTTCAAAACCCCCAAGCGCATCGAAATCCGCGACGACCTCCCCACCGGCCCCACCGGAAAAATCCTCAAACGAAAGCTCCGCGAGATGCTGTAACAAAGCCTCCCTCTCCCTCTCAGGGAGAGGGCTGGGGTGAGGGTTGAGCGCCGGAAGCGACCACCAATCGGAACTGCTCGGCAGAGTCACAGACCGCAAATCGTGTCGATCCCCGCGACCTTCAAACCCCAAATCCGCTGATCGTTCGTGATGAAGGTCGCCGCCCCGGCCGCCGCGGCGCACGCGAGCTGCATGGAATCCGGCTGGCGTAACGCGGTCGTGGCTCGGATGGTCGCGTAGTACTCCGCGGCCTGGCGATCGAACGACACAAGCCAAAGGCGCTCTGTCTTTGTAAGCAGTTCGACGTACCGCTGTGCTTGCTCGTGCCGACCCGTTCGCAACGGTTGCGATAACAACTCTCCGAGTGTCAGCATTGACGTGATGAGTTCGCCGGTTCCACCGAGATGCTCGGCAAAGAGCAATCGCGCCCGATCATACCATAGAGGATGTCTTTCGATCAGATAGATGAAGACGTTGGTATCCCAAAACGTCTTCAATCCCAGCCCTCTCGTTCACGGCGCTGATATTCGAGGGGATCAATACCTTTCCAAACATCCGGGTCGAGTCCTTGCAATAAACGAATTGGGTCTGAGCCGGAATCAGATGCGCCTCTCGCTGACGCCTCGGCTTCGGAAAGCTTTTGTTCGAGTACTTCTAGAATAAAGCTAGTAATGTCCTTGCCCAACGCTCGCGCCTTTTCGCGAAGCTTCGCCTCGTTCTCCGCCGAAATTGGAATTTGAATCGTCATGGTTCGATCGTTCTTTCCGCTTATTCAAGCTAAAAGTATACGCTCACCGACGGCTATTCACAACACGCTCTACGGCCTAACGTCGATGTCAATCACCCCGTTGAGGTCGTAGTCGCGGGAGAGTTCCTCGCGGAGCTTGGTGTCCCACGCTCCGTGCAGGTCTTGGAAAAGATAGTTGGTTCCGCCGTAGTGGCGGTCGGAGAAGCGGTTGCCGTTGCGTCGCCCGTCGGAGCCGGCGTAGTTGGCCTCTCCCGCGTCGATGTAGCTGCAATCGTCCACGCCCAGCCCGTCGCCGCGCTCCGAGAGTTCGTTGGCGTCGCCGATGAGCGGCAGTCTCACGCGGATCGACTCGCGGGCCGCCCCGTGGAGGGGATTGGCCCGCGTGGTATCGCCCCAACGCCCGTCCTTCTCCAGGCCGTTGCTCCCCCCGCTCCACGCCGGCAAGTACACCCGGTAGTGTCCGCTGCTCACGCCTTCGTCACCGACGGCTTGGCAAAGAAAGTATTTTTGGAACCGCCGCCCGTCGAGATTGCGCTGCGCCGGATAGGACTGGCGAAGCCGAACCTCCTCGCCGTACACATATGCAAACAGAATCTCCGACCACCCGTACGTCACCGGGCGCTTCGCGTCGTGGGGGTTTATCGGATCGTCCGGCGCGGGCGTTTCCAAATTCGATTCCGCGGGCGTCCATTGCGCCGGTGGAAGCGCCCCTCCGGTCATGTTGTCATAGGCCGCCAGAGCGTTGCCGAATTCCTTGAGCCGGGCCAGACAATGCACGCTCTTCGCCTGTCCCCGCGCTCGACTTAGCGACGGCATCAGGATCGAAATCAACAACGAAATAATGGAGATGACCACCAGCAGTTCAATCAACGTGAACCCGCCGTGGCCTCGTGTACTGCGTTGGAACGAACGATGCATATTCGGCTTCCGATAATCTCCCGAAGGGAACGCCACGGACAGCTCGTAGCGCAGCCGTCATAGAATCGTATCCGCAAACGCAGAGTAATCAAATGCCCGGCATTTACGGTAGAAACAGATTGCCGAGCGACAGCGGGTCGTACGCATTGCCGACCGCCCCGGACCAGGTGCTGAATTCCTGTCGCGAGGCGTCCCAGCGCGTGAGATTGAATCCCCAAACGGTTTGCGTATATCCGTCCGGACTGATGTCTTTAAGAGGCACCCGAAGCTCCGCGGTCCAGCGTTGTGCGGACGCAGCCGTGGCGACCTCGATGTCCACCGCCCACGGCGCCCGCGGCCCACACGGCGGATCAAACCCGATCCCCTTCTCCGTCAGATCGTTCCCCGAGCGCTTGACGACGATGTGATACAAATCGCCCGGCGACCGCGTTCCGCCATTCAACGGATCGATGAGCACCTCGACGAGATCTTCATCCTCGACCGGAATCAGATCATCGTAGCGAACTCCCTTACGCCGCGACGAAGGCGTACCCGCCCACTTGTCGCTTCCGCAGTTGATCGCAACGTAGAGGTAGTCGTGGTCGCGGAGGACGAATCCAAACGTCTTTTCGGTAGGGCGTGACGAAAGGTCATCCTCGCCGTCTTCCCTACTCCCGGCGATGAGCCGAAAATCCGCCGCGACGTTGACGCTGCCCGGCGGCCAATCGGAAAGATCGCCGTCGATGCGGATCGCACTCTCCGTCGACAACGCCGTCAATGACGCCGCCCGTACCGTCCGCCGATGGACCTCACCGTCGTCGGTTGCAAACACGATGGGAAGGCCGAGAATCCCGCCCTCGCCCACCGGAACGTGCGACGTCCGAATGCCGAGTGTCACCCGCTTGGCACTTCCCGGCGCAATCGCCGAAACCACTCTCTCTCCCGAACGCGCCGACCATCCCTCGGGCAGTGGACCGAATCGTACCTCCCCCGATATCGGAGCCCGTTCTCGGTTCACGATCGTTAGGATCGTTTCCAGTTCGACCTCCCGCGCGGCCGGAGTCCCGATCAATCGCCCGCGCACCCCGTCCGCATGAACCTCCACTTTCCGCGTAGCCAGCATGAACCGCCGCCACGCCGCCGTCCGACCGAACGGTTGCGACCGGTCTGCGGCGTCCTTGGATGACGCCGCGCGAATCAGCTCTTCCGCCATGATGTCCCTAGCTGCGTCGTAAAGCTCGGGGTCATCCGCCCAGCCGATCGACCGACCGTCCGCGAAATGTGTCCGGTAGGCGTCGCTCCCCGCGTACGCTGCTAGCGACTCGCGCAGGGCGGTCACCACGTGCCCCAGTCCGTGCTCGCGCAGCAGCCGAAAGTAGGCCGCGTCCTGTAGACCTCGACGTAGATGTTTGAGCCGAACCGACTCCACCGGCTCGTCCAGTCCGAATGCCCGGCCCGGATACAACAGCACGTGCGGATCGAATCGCGCGCAATCGTCAGGCGCGGGCCTCCGAAAGCCCCAACTCCCGTGAGAGTTGGGGCGAGAAGTCAAACCAGGAACGTCGGGCCAGGAGTTCACCCGCCCGATCGACAACGCCTGCGCCCCTAACTCTTCGGCCTGCCACGGCAGCACCCGTGTGTAGGTAGACGGCGCATGGATCGACGTCGAACCGCTAAACGGCGGACGGTCCGCCGCCAGCCAGGTCCGCCGCCCCTTCTTTCGTTCCTGGGCCATTGCCTCCACGTCGTAGAACTGGGCCGGCGGCATCCATACGTCCACCGCATCGGAGAGATCGGTATAGGGGAAATCCGGCCAGCCGTACGGGCGCATGTCCTGCGGAAATCCCCGCGAAGCCACCGCAACTCGCCCGTTCGCCGCATGGACCGAACCCGCGAATCGTCGCACGGCCTCCGACGATGCTTCGGGCGCCAGTGCGTAGCACCGATCCAACCAGCCATTCTGCTCGAAGTGACTCGCGCACTGCGTGAGATACTGATCGAGCATCGCGATTGATCCGGGCGCGAGGCGACTCCTGTCCGCCGATTGAGGCGAAAACAATCTCTCGATCGGCATCGGCCAGAGCCGTAAGGGAACACGGTTGAAGAATGCCCGACCGGAAAGCAACGGCTCTACCACGGCATCGTATGGACCCCAATCGACCGCAAGGCCGCCCGCCGCATTGACCTTTCGGGTCGGACTCAGTCCCGGCAGCACGGGTGTCAGGCGGTGGCCCTGGAGCATCCGCAACGTCGAAAGCAGCAGTGCATCCATCTCGCTTCGTCGAGAGTGATCGCTCCAATCGTCGACGCTCGGAGGAGGGGCCGAGGTGTCGAAACGTATGTGGTGTTGAAACAGCGCTAGATGATCGACTTCCGCGAGGACCGCAACATCCGACTCATCGGGAAGTACGATCGGCCAGACCGTAAGCCCAACGTCCACTGAGCCGACGACCGCCCCGCCCGACAATAGCTCAATGTTTGTGGCATACATTCCCTCGAACGTGCCTTTCGGAATAGCGACATCGACCCAGAAAACGTAGGTGTCACCGGCCGACAGCGTGGCCGGCAGTCCTCCGCGTGAGGCACGAACGGGCACCAGCGCATCCAGCGGTTTGCGGTCCCGCATCCGCGGCGGGATGGAGCGGATGTGCCAACCGGGAAACTCTCCCACCTCCACGCCGTGCATTCGATACAGCGTCACCACCGACGGATCGATCTTACCCTGTACGGAGGTCAACGGTGCGACGCGAAGATCGAGACGCGGGATCGCTTCCTTACCCGCTCGAACCGCGAAGGAAAAACTCAATGTCTCGTTGATCGCCCCCGTAAGACGTACACGCGGGACCTGACGACTGGACTGTCCTACGAGTGATTCGGCGGTTGGGGGTGTGACGGTGGAGGAAGGATCGAAGACCCAAACCTGAGCCTGTTCGCCGACTGTGCGGCAAGCCGACAACGCCGTACCCACGCCGACGGCCACGAACGCCGCGAGCCGGGTGAACTTCGCGGTGGCATACCGACCCCACACGTTCGTCGTCCGTCCGCTACGGCTCGTCCACGTGGTCCACCTCCGCTTCGTCCACCGGCGCCTCGGCCGGGGGAGGGGGCGGCGGTGGAGGTTCGACCACCACCTTGGTAAACGTTGCGTCAAGCAACTTTAGCCGATCCAGCGCCAATTGCTGGAACGGTAATGCGTTCAGTTTCGGATTGACTACGATGGCGTTGAGGTACTCGCGGGCCGCCTCTTTGTGGCTCAAGTTGCCGTCGAGGACGAATTCGTTCTCCTCAACCGTCGCCAGGCCCGAAAGGGCGACGCCGAGTGCCAGCGGGTTGTCGCTGAAACGCGAACGCAACTGCTCGAACGCTTCCCGCGCTTTTTGATTTAGCTCGCCGTCCGGCGGGAAGGGAACTTGCTGCGCAAGTCGAAGCGCTTGGCGACCCTGGTCCGTCAGACTCGCGAGAACGAATTCCTTATCGGATACTTCATTGGTAATACCCACTAGCGCTTCCAAGGACTTCTTACCCACGTCGACGGGTTCAAACTTGAGCTGGTTTCGCCGCCGCCAAATGTCCTCCATGGCCGCCGCGCGTGAACGCAGCCCGAACGACACCGCCCCGAACACCGCAAGAATCAAGACCGCGATCAAACCGATCTGTTTGCCGTGCACATCGAGGTATTGGCGCGCGCCGTCGAGGGCGAGCAGCAGGTCGTTTTCCTTCAGTTCGTGACGTCGATCGGCTTTCATGGTCTCATAGCCTTCGCGGCTCATCGCCGCCGCACTCGTCCCTGCCCACCGCTTGCGGACATCCGCCGGCGGATGAGCCAAGCACCGCATCGTACACAACTTTGCGGCACGGTCCAATCGGATCGTCAATCCGCGATCGAGCATGGTCAAACCGGTCTGTGAAATGGGTTGGCTACCCGACCTTGGCGGAGTCATCTCTCGATCGACCATTTGACATTCCCGCTCCATTCCTTAAAATGCCATACGCGAGCGACTCCCTTCCCCAGGGCTATATGAAGGCACGGGTGATCTGTTGGTTAAATTACAGCTTAGCAAACTATCGGAAATACTGACGCAGGCGGGCTTCCTGGCGAAGCTAGAAGGCGATGATCGTGCCATATGCGGGGTCAATACACTTAGTGACGCCAAGGATGGCGAGATCACCTTCCTTTCCAACCCTCGTTACGTCGCCTCGGTAAAGGAAACGTCGGCCTCGGCCGTAATTGCACGACCGGGCGTGGAGATTCCCAAAACGCTGTCCGTACTCCGCTGCGACGACCCGTACGGCGCGGTTACGGTTGCGATCATCACTCTACACGGCCACCGTCAGCACCCCCGATGGGGGTTGAGTCCCCAGGCCTCAATCGACGCTTCCGCCAAGATCGGCGTCAATCCGAACATCGCTCCCGGGGTCACCATCGCCGCCGAGGTCGTCGTCGGAGACAACTGCACCCTCTACCCCGGCTGCTACTTGGCCGACGGAGTACGAATCGGAAACGACTGCACCCTCTTTCCCAATGTTGTGATTTACAACCGTTGCGAGTTGGGCGACCGCGTGACCATCCATGCCGGATCGGTGATCGGCGAGGACGGCCTCGGATACGCCCCCAACGGCGACAAATGGGTCAAGATTCCGCAAGTCGGGCGTGCGGTCATCGGCGACGACGTGGAGATCGGCGCCAACTGTACGATCGACCGCGCCACTCTCGGGCAAACAGAGATCGGCGCGGGTTCGAAGTTCGGCAACGTGGTGGTCATCGGCCACGGCACCAAGATCGGTCCCGACTGTATGTTCGTCGGCCTGGTCGGCGTAGCCGGGTCGGTAACCGTCGGACGGCACGTGACGCTCGCCGGGCAGGTCGGCGTCGCGGGGCATCTGGCCATCGGAGACGGGGCGATGGCCGGGGCGCAGTCCGGCATTGCCGGAAACATCGAGGCG
>JAGVHG010000084.1 GCA_020056715.1 Phycisphaerae bacterium
CCAACCCGCCGTGCCACCCCGTCAGCCGAGCCGCCGTCCCGCTCCCGCCCCCGTGGCCGAAAGCGGTTGGCGACCGCCTGCCGACGACGACCTGGATGATATCGCCCCGGCGACGCCCGCGCGAGATGTGATCGCCAAGGAACCGATACCCGCACCGCCCAGGCCGATGATCGAACGTCCTCCGCCCAAACCAGCACCCGTCGCCCCGAGTCGGCCGGCGCCTCCGCCGTCGCAGCCCGGCCCGGACGACGACGCCCCGTTTGGCGCCGGGATTTTATAGCGGGCGTTTCGTCGGTGGCGCGCCGCCCGTGCCGATGCTACGGTCGTATACAGTCGTCTGTAATAAGTTCGTCGGGCTTGGGGTAGCCCGGGGGGATTCCCGGGGCGGTCACGGATTCGCCGCGCTCGATCCGCTTGGCCACGTCCAAATTCAAGTCCAGCAGTTGAGCCAACAAGTCGCCGCCTTGTGCAAAGCCGTAGGCTTCCATGACTGCGGCGTCAAGTGCCGCGTGAGCGTCCTTGAGCGGATTCTTCCCGGAAAGTTCAAGGTTCCGGTACACGCTTCGCAGTCCTCCTTTGGTCTTAGTCAATGCTTGAGCCCGCACTCGCCGCACTTCCCGCCCCGCCTGCGCAACCGCGCGCACATGCTTCACCTTCGGCTTCTGCGGCCAGGGGAACGACTCGAAGACCGCGCGAGGAGAATAGCTGAACCGTTCCGTCAATTTCGCGCACTTAGCTACGAACCACTTCCAATGGTGTAACGATTGCAAGACGCCATAGGCGTAATCATCCTCGAATGCAAAGGTCTGGACTTTGCCATCCGGCAAGATCGCCGTCGAGACGAAACAGAAAATTGGACGTTTGGTGACACGCGACATTGCAACGAACCGATGTAGCTTTCGAAATGCAACTCGCATTCCGCGTCTCACATTCCAAAGTTGCCACCAGCGATCGAGATGTTCTCGCCGCGCGCCTTCCATGTCAGTCCCAAGCGCGCGCTCAAGCGTCTCGCTCACGGCGGGCAGGACCTCTTGCCGCACGCGCTTGAACGCTAGGTCGAATCCCGCGGCGTCAAGGATCGTATCGGCTCCAAAATCGATCACCGCGCGAGAAGGTCGACCATCACTCGATACAAGATCGCGGCCGATCAGATACGGTTTTACGACCTTGGCATGTGCCTTATCCTTTTTTATCCACTTCTGGCGTTCGGCGAGAGGTACCACGAATCCCGAATAGCCGGTGACCACTCCTTGAAAGCACCGCTGCGGGTCTTTATTGCAGCCGAGTTCACCTGCTCCGGCGACGTCTGCCTGATCGGACAGCGCGGAATTGATGAAGGCGCATTCTCGCTCCCTAAGTTCAAAATCTTTCTCCGCCGGGCCCTCGCCGCGTTTTCGAATTCTAATCCGTTCGCGCGGCGGATCGACCTTGTGCCAGAGGCGGCGTTTCTTGGGGAGAAGCTTACGGTTCTTGGTTTTCGCCCAGTTGACGATGGATACATGGACGTTGGCTTCGCCTGACCAGGGTTGGTTGTCCACGGCCTCGATGATCGTGCCGCTTTGCACAATGTGATCCAGCCCGCCGACGCGGGACTGATTGTTGCGCACGTTTTGCGTGCCGACCAGCCCCGCGCGACCTGCAACGGGATCGTCGGGCGTGCACTCCGGCAGATGGTCGTGGGCCAAGCGGAACCAGTAGACGCAGTAGTCCGCCATTCCGGGAACTTCAGGGAACGTTCGGCGGACGGCATTGACGTAGTCAGCCCCGCGCTCGGGTTTCAGGCGTTTCGCGCCCAAAAACGGCGGATTGCCGATGATGACATCCGCCTTGGGCCATATGGCCGGCACTATCCGACCGACGGCCCACGGGTCTTCGTCCAGTTCCGCGAACAGCATCGTCGGGAACGGCTTGCCGTTTTGAAAAGGCGTAATCAAGGAATCACCGGCGATGAAGTTGCCGTCGAGGTTGTCCAGCGGCAAAGGCGATTCATTGACGTGCAGTTCATCGATGGCCAGCTTGCGGGCGACCATCATGGTGACCTTGGCGATCTCCACGGCGAAGGGGTTGATGTCCATGCCGAAGAACTGCGCGGCCGTGACAAAGCCGATCTGCCGTTGTCCTTTCTCAACTTTTTTACGTTCTTCAATCCGTTCGAAAAGTCGGGCCTCGAGCCGTTTGATTTCGCGGTAGGCGATGTAAAGGAAGTTTCCTGATCCGCAGGCCGGGTCCAGCACGCGATAGGCCTGCATCCGATGACGAAGTTTTTCGAGTTCCGTCAAGGTCGATGCGTTTTCGATGAGGTTCCGCCAAGGTTCGACGATCGTCGGCCCTACGATCTTCATGATGTCCGTGGGATGGGTGAAGTGTCCGCCGTAGGCGTGCCGCTCGCCCTTCTCCAGCGAATGCTCAAAGAGGGTGCCGAAGATTTCCGGGCGGACCTTGGACCACTTCGACGTCGCAGCCAGTCGCAGCTGATTGAGCTCATCCTCGTATAATTCGAGGCGCGCCGGTTCCTTGAAAAGACCGCCGTTGAAGTAATCCACCCCTTTGTAGCGGCCTCCTTTCACCTGGATGGGCGAATTCATGGCCTCGAAAAGCCCGCCGAGAAGGTCGTAGCTGTCCGTCTTCGATTTGCAATCTTCCAGCAGGCGAGTGACGAAGTATTTTTCGAGCAAGCCGATATCCTCGGCAAAGAGCGCTACCAGCATCTGCAGCGTGAATCGCTGGGCAATGTCACGCGGGACTTTGCGATTGATCAGCTTGTTAAAGCAAACGGCGAGGAGGTCGGCGGCCTTTCTGGTGACTTCTTCCTGGTCGTTGCCGAAGACCGGCCGGTCATGGGACGGGAAAAGAAATGCGAGCGGGCCGAAGCGTGCGGGAAGCTCAACGAGCGGGAGGCGATCAACCGGCTCGTCCATTTGGGTTTCGAAGTCATAGACCCAGAACTCGTCAAAGTTACAAAGTACGGTATAGCGCGGACGGCCGGGAACAAGTTGGGTCCAGTAGTCAAGCGCTTGCCGGTAATGGCGAGTGAGGTCCTCGCCGCGTTTCTTCATCTCGATGAGGACGTAGGGTTTCCAGACGTAATCGGCGAAGGCGACGCCCCCGCCCGCTTCGCGCCCTTTGCGAACGCGAAACTCCGGCGTGCCACCGACATCGAGGCACCCCTTGTGCCCGAGGGCTTGAAAGAAGCGATCAAGGAAGATTTGAGCCTGGCCCTTCTCGTCGCCGGTGATGTGCTCAGCCGCCCAGGCGACGAATTCGGAGAGAGGTTTCGCCCGCTCGTCGGTCATGCGAGGGATTATGGCCTAGGAGATCGAAAACGGACAGCGCCCGCGGATTACCGTCCACCGTTTCACTCGGCGCACTGGCGGTGCCGACGCCAATAAAAGAGCGCCCCGCCCGACCGCTACGGTCGGACGGGGCGCTGTTATTTCACAGAACTCCTCTCTCCCCTTGAAGGGAGAGGAAGTAATACTTCTTAGTGCCCGCCGGGTGCGCCGGCCGCCGGCTTGCCCGCGATCAGCCCGTCAAGCTGGCCCTTGAGGGACTTGTCCAAGTCCGCTGAGGCTCCAATGTTGACGTGCTCGATCTTGCCTTCTTTGTTGACCACGACCATCGTGGGGAAGCTGACCGCTTTGTACATCTGACCGACCTTGTTGTCGGTGTCCTTGGCCAGCTCCAGCCGCGAGCCGACACCCTTGAACACGTCGACGATCTCCTCGGTGGTGAACTCTTTGGCGCCCATTTTCTGGGCAACGTTTACGAAGCGGACGCCCTTGGCCTCATACTCCGCCCGGATCGACTCCACGTTGGGCAATTGCTTTTTGCAGAAGCCACAGTTGGGAGCCACAAAGTTCAGCACCGTGGCCGGGTGGTTTTTGAAGTCGTCGCTGGATACCTTCTTACCATCCAGCGTGTCGATGGAGAACGCCGGGGCCGGTTGACCGACCATCTGCATCGCCGGTCTTTGCGGCGGTTGCGCGGGTTTCGCCGGATCAGTAGTCGGCTGGCCCGGAGCGGCCGGTTGCGCCGGCGGAGCGGCCGCGGCAACGGCCGGAATCGGTTTGCCCGCGATCAAGGCATCCAACTGGCCTGCCATGCGCGTTTCCAGGTCGCCGATGTTGCCGACGTTGACCGCCTCGACCTTCCCGCTCTTGCCCACAACGACCATCGTCGGAAAGCCGGAGACGTTGAACAGTTGACCGACCTTATTGCCCGAATCGCCGGCTACCTCTAGCTCGGCACCGAGTTCCTTAAGAATGGTCGCGGTTTCTTCTTGTGTGAATTCCTTGCCCATGGTTTCGGCCACGTTGATGAATCGCACGCCCTTCTCGACGTAGGACTTGCGAACCGTCTCTAGCCGCGGAATCTGCTTCTTGCAGTACCCGCAGTTGGGGGCGAAGAAGTTCAGCACCGTCGCGGGAGCGTTGGCTAATTCCGCATTCGACAGCGGCTTGCCGCCTGTGGTCGTCAGGGAGAACGCCGCAGCCGGTTTGCCCACCATATCCTCCGGCTTCGGCCGCGCCGGCGCCGGGGGCGCCGCGGGCGCGTCCGCGAATTGCGTGGGAATTGGCTTGCCCGCGATCAAGGCATCCAACTGGCCGGCTAGCTTGGTCTCTAAATCAGCGATATTACCGACGTTGGTCGCCTCGATCTTACCGCTCTTGCCCACGACGACCATCGTCGGGAAGCCGGACGTGCCGAACCCTGGGCCAACCTTGTTGCCGGGGTCGTGTGCGACCTCCAGTCCGGCGCCGAGTTCCTTTAGAATGGCCGCGGTCTCTTCTTGCGTGAATTCCTTGCCCATCGTCTCGACGACATTCACGAAGCGTACGCCTTTCTCTGCGTACGTCTTTCGGATCGTCTCCAACCGTGGAATCTGCTTCTTGCAATACCCGCAGTTGGGTGCGAAGAAGTTCAGCACCGTTGCCGGAGCTTTGGCAAACTCCGCGTTGGACAAAGTTTTGCCGTCCACAGTGGTAAGGGCAAATGTCGGCGCCGGCTTGGGTGCCGCCGGTACGCCGGGGGTGGGCGGCTTGGGAGCATCCTTAGCGGCAACGGGCGCGGGAGGCGCGTCCGTCGGGGCCGCCTTCGCGACCGCAGGCGCCGCCGGAACCGGCTTGCCGGCAATCAAGGCATCCAACTGGCCTGCCAAGCGCGTTTCCAGGTCGCCGACGTTGCCGACGTTGACCGCTTCGACTTTGCCGCTCTTGCCGACGACGATCATCGTCGGGTAACCGGTCGCGTTGAACAGCGGGCCGACCTTATTGCCCGGATCGCGGGCGACTTCCAACTCCGCGCCGAGACCCTTGAGAATGTCCTGGGTTTCCTCCTGCGTGAATTCCTTACCCATGGTCTCGACCACGTTCACGAAGCGTACGCCTTTGCCCGCGTAGGTCTTGCGCACTGTCTCCAGTCGTGGGATTTGCTTCTTGCAGAATCCGCAGTTGGGGGCGAAGAAGTTCAGCACGGTCGCCGGGCCCTTGGCCAACTCCGCGTTGGAGAGCGGCTTGCCGTCCAGCGTCGTGAGCGTGAACGAGGGCGCCGCTTGACCGACCAAGTCATCCGGCCGGGCACGTTTAGGAGCTTCAGCGGTCTTGTCCTTAATGGCATCCTTCGCGGGATCCGTCGGTGCGGGAGCTTGCACCACAGCGGCATCCGCGGGAACCGGCTTGCCGGCGAGCAGCGCATCGATCTGTCCGGTCAAACGCGTTTCCAGATCGGCGATGTTGCCGCTGTTGACCGCCTCGACCTTTCCGGTTTTGCCGACGACGATCATCGTCGGGAAGCTAGTGGCCTTAAACAACGGTCCGACGGCGTTGGTGGGGTCCAGTGCTAGTTCGCCCTTAAAACCAAGTCCTTTGATAATGTCTGTGATTTCGCCCTGCGAGAACTCTTTCGCTCCCATCTTCTCGCTGACATTGACGAAGCGCACGCCCTTGTCGGCGTACTTCTCACGAATCGTCTCCAACCTGGGAATCTGCTTCTTGCAGAACCCGCAGTTGGGAGCGAAGAAGTTCAGCACCGCGACGCTGTTGGCCAGGGTTTCGTTGTTGAGCGGTTTGCCCTCGAGGGTCTGTAAACTGAACACCGGCGCCGGCTTGCCGACCAAAGATTCCACGGGCTTCACCTGCTTCCGGTCGGTAACCGTCGGCTGCGCCGGGGGCGCTTGGATGGGAACCGTAATCACGGGCTTCTGCGCATCATCCGTCTTGAGCGTAATGGTGCGACCCTCCGGAGGCGGCGCATACCCCGGTGGCATCTGCACCTGGATCGTGTATGCCTCGCCCGCTTTCCGCTCCGTAACGGTTACTGTCACTGTCGGATCGTCCACCGTCGCCTCGAGGACCTTCGTCGGCGTCTTGCCGTAGTTGGTGAACTTGATTACCCTCGACAGTCCTTCCGCGGGGGGCGCGCCTTCCGTTTTGGGCCTGGTCAGTGTGACCACCGCTGGTTGCACTTCGAGCCGCGCCGGAACGACGGCCTGGATATCAACCTGGAGGTCCTTTTGGGCGTCGACGTTGGTGTTGATCGTCAGCGTACTTTGAAGCGACCCCTCGGCGAAGGGCGGCGCTGCGGTCACGTGCAGGTCGAATTGCTTGCCAGGCGTCTTTTCCACCAGGTCATACTTGAACTTGCTGTCCGCCGGGGGAACCATCGTCAACTTCAACGGGTTGTCTGTGTTGTTGGTGATGTTGATGATCCGCTCCTGCGGTTCTTGGCCGGTAATCTTGCCGAAGTTCGCCGAGGCCGGAACGATCTCGACGTAACGCTTCACCTCGCCGCGAAGCTTCAGCCGCAACTCCGGAGTCGATGGGTCGTTGGAACTGATCGTGATCCCCTTCTCGAACGTCCCGCGCAACTTCGTGCTCATCATGGAAAAGGGAAACTCGCCCTCCTGTCCTGGGTCGAGCTTCTTGGGATAGTCGCCTGCGATGGTGCATCCACACGACGGCTTGACCTTGGAGATTTCCAACGGTGCGTCGCCTTCGTTCTTGATCTTGAACGCGTACTTCAACGGCGGACCGACCCAAACCGACCCGAAGTCATGTGTAGTCTCGTCGGGCTTGATGACCGCATGGGGGCCCTTGACCTCACCCGCCGGGATGGGAACGACCGCGCCTTCGCCCGAGATCTTCTCGACAGGGCTACCTGGCGGGCCGGCCTTAATGCGCGATTTGTCATCTGCGTCGCCGGCCGGCGGCCTGGCCCACGCCATCGTCAGCGCCGATGCCGCCGCAAAGGCGGCGAGGAGCAACGTCGTCAACCCGCCGCGAGTTCGTCGTGATGAAACGGCTCGAAGGTTGCGCCCGCGTTGATCTCTACCGATTCGCATGTCGTGAAATTGATTGTTCATGAATCGAGTCCCTTTTCCAAAAAGACAAACGATGACCGCCCCTCAACGGACGACTCACCCATTCCTTGAAAACCACCGCGCCGAAGCGCACGTCCCCGTCCGGGAATTGAGCAGCAAAACTCGCGTCGCCGGATGTTTGTTTATACCTTGCATACTGTGCTGAAAGCAACGACCGTAATGCTATGTTACCGCAGCGTTACCCTTGCGTTGTCGGATGCTTACGTGCGTATCGGATAGATAACGTGGCCGGATGACGAACGACGGACGACAGAATGATGCGGCGACGAAGCTCCGTCCTCCGCGTGGAGAAGGAGTGTATCCGTGGCGCAACCGATAACCACGCGCGAACGCCTTCTGCTGAGCGTGGCGTCGTTCGGCCCGTTGGGACATCTACCCGCGTCGGGGACGGTAACGGTCGGACTCGTAGGCGTTCCGATGTTCTACCTCCTTCATGCGTGGCCTGCGGCGGCGTACGTAGCGTTCACGCTCGCCTTCACTGCGGCGGCAATCGCGCTTCACGATTGGGGCGATCGACTGCTCGGAACGAAGGACAGTGGTCTTTTGGTCTGGGACGAAATCGCCGGGTTCCTCGTCGCCGTCGCCTTCATCCCCTTCACTTGGCGCTTGGCGATCATCGCTTTTTTCGTCCAGCGATGTATCGACATCGTGAAGGTCCCGCCCGCGCCGTGGATCGAAAAGCGCTGGCCCGGCGGCTGGGGCGTAGTCGGCGACGACCTCCTCGCCGGCGCCTATACCTGCGCTCTTCTACACCTGCTCATTCACTATGCGCCTGGTGTCGCCGGGGTCACGGCCTAACGGAACAGGGTCCGCGCGACGTCCGCAGACGCATTCGTTGAAGCCAGGTATAATCCGCCCACGATGGCCAAGACGCCTCCAGCAACGATCGAATACCTTCTTGACGGCGGGCGGTTGACGCTTGAATCGCTCGACGCCGCCCATGGACTGCGGATTCGCGTCGCGGTGGCCGATTCCGTCTGGCGACGCATCGAGGCGAGCGCACACGCCGTCAGACGAATCGCCGCGGGTTCGACGGCTGCCTACGGGATCAACACCGGCTTTGGCCATCTTTGCACCAAGCGAATCCCGCCGGACCAATTGCAGACCCTGCAAACCAACTTGATCCTCTCGCACGCCGTCGGCGTCGGCCCCCCGGTCCCGCCCGAAATCGTCCGCTGGATGATGCTGTTCAAGATTCACGCCCTGACCCACGGTGTCAGCGGCGTGTCACGCAAAACCGTCGAATGTCTGATGGGCATGTTACAGGCCGACGTGCTGCCCGTGATTCCGACCCAAGGATCACTCGGCGCCAGCGGCGACCTCGCCCCCCTGGCGCACATGGCGTTGCCCATGATCGGGCATGGGGTCGTCGCGGTGGACGGTGCTCGCGCGCCCGCGAGTGAGGCTTTCCGCCGCACCGGCATCGAGCCGGTCACCCTAGGCCCCAAGGAGGGTCTCGCCCTGATCAACGGTACGCAGTTCATGTCCGCGTACGCCGCCGTGATCGTTGTCCGCGCTCGACGGCTCCTCAAACAGGCCGACGTCATCGGGAGCATGTCGCTGGAAGGTTGCGCCGCCAGCGTAAAGCCGTTCGACGAACGCCTTCACCGGCTCCGCCCCCACCCCGGAGCGATCGAGACGGCCGAGAACGTCCGGCGGATGATGGCCGACAGTGTGATCCTCACCTCCCACGCCGACTGCGGCCGCGTGCAAGACCCGTATTCGCTGCGCTGCATTCCGCAGGTACACGGGGCCGCCCGCGATGCGCTTCGCCATGCCGCGGCCGTCGTCGAGACCGAGATCAACTCCGTGACCGACAACCCGCTCATCTTCGACAACGATGAGGTCATCAGCGGCGGATCATTCCACGGCGAACCGTTGGCTCTCGTGCTCGATTATCTGGCCATCGCCCTTGCGGAATTGGCTTCGATCAGTGAACGTCGGACGTATCTCTTACTCAGCGGCGTGGCCGGTCTGCCGGTGTTGCTCATCAAGGACAGCGGAGTCAACAGCGGTTTGATGGTGCCGCAGTACACAGCCGCCGCCCTGGTCAGCGAGAACAAAGGACTCTGCACGCCGGCCTCCGTCGATTCCATCCCCACCTCGCTGGGACAAGAGGATCACGTGAGTATGGGGGCCCGCGCCGCGGTGAAATGCCTCCAAGTCCTGGAGAACACGGAAACCGTTCTGGCGATTGAACAGCTTTGCGCCGCCCAGGCGATCGACTTCCGCGCCCCGCTGCTGCCCGGCGTCGGCCCGCGCATCGCCCACGCCGAAGTCCGCAAGGATATCACTCACGCCGCCGCCGACCGTTTGTTCGGCGATGATATTCTATCGTCGCTAGCTCTGCTTCGGTCACAAAAAGTAGTGCGCGCCGTCGAAGAAAAGCTCGGTCCGATTCATTGACGTTTGGGTTTCTCGATTTCCAATCCCGCGAAGTGAATCAGTCGTTCGGCCAATGCGTACACATCGTGCCGATCACCCGCCTTGCGCATGCCCACAGCGACGACAACTACTCGAACCAACAGGAGCGTGTCTCCGTTGGCGAGCTTCTCTTCACGAACGGTGTATATCGCTCGATATCGACTTACTTTGATGCTGTAATAACCACGGAGCGGTCCGGTCAACGGCTTGTGGGATTCTCGCGGATCACAATCGGCCAGGGCTATGGTCTTGTCGAGAATTGCGCGACGCACTTTGGGAGGTAGCGTGGCGAGTTTTTCTTTGGCGGGTCGCGTCCATTGAACCGTAATCCGACGTTTCGTTTCATCCGAGTTCTTTTTCAACGTCCTCCTGATCGATCAGTTCCCCCCTTTCGATAGCACGGAGGCTCTCGTTCAGCATTTGCATAGCTTCGGGGTCGCCAAGTACCTCTATCGTTTCCATGACGGTTTCGAGGTAGTCGATGTCCACGATGGCAAACGCTTCTCGATTGTGCCGCGTGATGTAGATCACGGGACGATCTTTAAGGTCACGGTCAATGGTGTTGAACCTCTTCCGCGCCTCGGAGATATCAAGCGAATTTGTCATGTTGGTCCAATGTTAACAGCTTCATCGTACGATTTCAACTCATTATTGTACTAATTTGTTATGTATTTTGTGCAAAATAGAGCGTGGACACCCCTTTCGGCCCGTTCCCGCGGGTTCGGATTACATTTGCTCGATCGTCGAAATCCCCAGCAAACGCAGTCCCAGCCGCAGCACCCGTGCCGTACTATCGCAAAGCCGCAATCGTGAGAACCGCACCGCCTCCGGCGAGGCGTCGATCACCCGGACGCCGAGACGTTTGTCGTAGAAGCGGCTGAACGCCTTGGCCAGGTCGTATAGGTAATCCGTAAGGACGTTGGGTTTGAGTTCCCGCCCAACGACCTCGACCGCGTCCGCGAATTGCAGGATTTTCTTTGCCAAGGCGATCTCCGAGGCGTGTTCAAGGATCACCGGCGCATCCGCGGGTAACGCTCGGAAATCGACCCCGGCCTTGCGGCCGATCGAGCGTATGCGGGCGTACGCATAGAGCATGTACGGGGCCGTGTTGCCCTCCATCGCCAGCATGGTGTCGAGGTCGAAGCGGTAGTCGCTGGTCATGGAGTGCGAGAGGTCGAAATACTTCACCGCCGCCAGCCCTACCGTCTCCGCGATGTTGTCCATCTGCTGCGGCGTGAACGACCGCTGCACCCGGGCCTCGTCGGGTTCCACTTCCTCGACGACGCGCCGCGCCCGGGCGACGGCCTCATCGAGTAGGTCCTTGAGCTTCACCGTCCCGCCCTCGCGCGTCTTGAAAGGCGTGCCCGCCTTGGAAAGCATATTGCCGAAGCCGAGGTGTTCGAGTCGAACCTCGGGGCCGACCCAGCCGATTTTTCGCGCCGCGGCAAAGAGCATCTCGAAATGTTGCTTCTGCGCCAGACCCACCACGTAGACAATCCGCGTCGCCTTCAACACCTCGACGCGATGCACGATGGTGGCCAGGTCCGAGGTGGCATAGTTGAAGCCCCCGTCGGACTTGCGGACCATGAGCGGCAACGGCTCGCCTTCGCGAGTAGTGAAACCATCCAGAAAAATGCACAACGCCCCTTCACTGTCGCGCACCGCGGCGCTTTCGCCGCTATCGCGAAGCTTTTCCAGTCGGCGGACGACTTCATTCATCAGATCGTTGTAGAAGCTCTCTCCGCGGTCGATAAGCCGCACCCCGAGTCGATCATAGATCGCGTGGCAGTGGCGGAGTGATTCGTTGCAAAAGGCTTGCCAAATCCGCCGCGTCGTCGCGTCGCCGCGCTGCAACGCAACAACCGTTTCCCGCGATTCCTCTTTGAACTTTTCATCGGCGTCGAAGCGGGCCTTGGCCTCCACGTAGAACGATTCGAGGTCTGCGATCTCCAGCGTATCCGGGCGATCGATGATCTCCGGCCTGATCCGCCGCAAGTGGGCGACGAGCATCCCGAACTGCGTGCCCCAATCGCCGACGTGGTTTTCGCGGTGCACGGTGTGGCCCTGGAATTCGAGCACCCGTGCGACACAGTCGCCGATCACCGTGCTTCGCAAGTGCCCGACGTGCATCTCCTTGGCCAGGTTGGGGCTCGATAGGTCTACCGCCACGACCTGGGCGTTCTCAGCGGGTAGAAGCCCCGCGCGATCCGTATCCAGGTCGTCCGCCAGCGGAATGGACTGCAGCGCCTTGGCCAGGAATTTCGGCTTGAGTCGGAAGTTGATGAATCCCGGTCCGGCGATCTCAGGTTTTTCGCAAAGGTCGTCGATGTCGAGTTTCTCGACGATTGCTTCGGCCACCTCGCGCGGCTTGCGTCCGAGCTTCTTGGCCAACCCCATCGCCGCATTGGATTGATAGTCGCCGAACTTTTCGTCCTGTGACGCCTGAATCTGCGGGTCGCCTTCGACCCCGATAAGCGCGATGGCCCCGCGGACGCGATGCGACAATTGTTCAAGGATCGACTTCACAATGCGAATGGTACGACTTTTTTGCAGATTTGGGTACGGTCGCTTGAATTCGACGAGGCTCTGCTAAGAGTGCGTCCTGGCACCCCTCTCCCCCACCGGGGGGTTCGTGTTTAGCGCGTACAAGGGATCGACCCCAACGGGGTCATGACCTTCAAGCCCAGGGTTGCGCCGAAGGCGCTACCCTGGGTCAACGGAGACGAACACCAACAACCCCAACGGGGTTGTGGCTTCCGCCGGCACAATCCCCGGCATGAACGCCGGGGTTCGGAGATGCGTCGTCACGCCGTTTCCGATCGTGCCCACTCGATGCGCGGGACGTCGCCCCAGAGCAGTTCGAGATCGTAGTAGTCGCGATAGGGTTTGGCAAAGAGGTGGAAGACGACATCGACGAAGTCCACGATGACCCAGGCCGCGTTCTCGAACCCGCAGTATCCGAACGGCTTTTGCCCCAGCTTCTTGCCGTACTCGATCACGTGTTCGGCGACAGCCCGGATTTGGCGCTCCGAGGTCCCCGTCCCGATCACGGTGAAGTCCGTGACCGCGTTGATCCCCCGAAGGTCCAGCGCGATCAGGCCCTCCGACTTATGGTCGTGAGCGATCCTCGCTAACTCAATTGCAAACTGGAGTGCATTCCCATTGGCCACAAATACATTATACAACGTATTCCGTCCGATGAACAGTCCCCCAATAGGCGTCGCCACCCCTTATCCGAACCCCAACCGCCAGCGCGGGGCCAATCCATGGCCCGTTTCCGGCGCGCCGGGATTCCGGGTTCGGACGCGATGCCGTCAGATGCGGCCCATCAACCGCTCGCTGTTGGATTCCAACCAGGTCAGCTTCCTTCGCGCCATCTGCAACACCCGAAAACCGGCAGCTTTTACTACCCAGCCCGTGCGACTGGCGGTCACCAATCCTTCTGGGGATAATGGTTCAGCCGCTTTTCGAGAAGTGCATGCGCAATGGATAAGCTCATTCGTGCGATTGAGACGCTCCGATCCAAGGTCGATGGCCTTCGCAGGCACGGTCTCAAGGAAACGCCAACACGAACAATTGTGATCGATCCTCTACTGGAGGCGCTGGGATGGGACGTCCGCGATCCCGACGAAGTTCAGTTGGAGTATCCGACGGTTGATGGAAAGTCCGTCGACTATGGCCTCAAGCTCAACAGGAAGTGCGTGCTGCTCGTTGAAGCTAAGGCTTTTGACGATCCACTGACCGATGTGAAGGCCATTACACAGATCGTCAACTACGCCAATAGCAACGGAATCGTCTGGTGCATCCTCACGAACGGGCTGACGTGGAAGGTGTACCGTAGCATTGAGAATTGCCCCGCTCCGGACAAGCTCATGTACGAAGTCTCGATTGATGCTCGGAATTCCGAGGGTATGTCCGTCGAACAGATCGCCGAGAAGATGTGGCGCTTCTCGCGCGAAGAGAAGGCCAAAGGAACGCTGGATGCACTGGGAGAGCAGACCTTTACGGACGGTAAGGTACGCAAGGCGCTGGACACAATCATGGTGGCTGCGCCTCGTTCCTTCCTGAACGTTGTGCGAGAGGCGATCGGCGATCAAACGATTACGCCGCAGCAAGTCAAAGAGAGCCTTTCCCGGATATGGCAAGGACCCGGAGTCGGCGCAACGGTTTCCGGCGACGGAGGCTCCGCCAGGGACAGAAGTGAGACTGATCCCACGAATACCACGAAGAAAAAGCCGCGCATTCGACGGGCTGCGAAGTCCGAGTCGTCACACGATGAGGCGCACCACATCTCCGGGAAGCCGAAAGAGGCCGTCGAATTGTATCGAGCCGTCGACCGACTTTGTCTGTCGATGAGTCCGGGCGCCGTTGCCCGACGGTTCCTCGCAAAGCACATTGCCTACTTGTGTGACAAGCGGTCATTCTGCAGCGTTCACCTCAACCAAGGTGGGCTGCGCGTGTGGCTCAGACTCAAGTACGGCCGTTTGACCAACGCCCCCAACTTCGCTAGGGACGTGTCTAGCGTGGGCCATTGGGGAAACGGGGATTTGGAACTCGGGATCAGCAGCCTCGCTCAGCTCAAAGACGCCGAACCGCTGATCCGCCAGTCCTTTGAAGGCTCGGATGGGTGATGCACTGCTTTTGCAACTAGGCGAGATAATTCATTCGGTGAAAGGCGGGATCTGCCGATGAGTGAATCCGTGATCAGGGAGGACGCCGCCTATGCCTGAGCTTGATCTGACCCAGTCCGAAGCCGACGCGCTGATCGCGATGGAGAAGGTCCGCGTCGATGACACGGAGCACGACTACCCGACTGCGGGGGGCAAGCTCAGGCTCCCACTGGTCTCCCGCGATAGACGCGAGTCGTTCATCCTCAGTATCTATCGAGGTCGAATCGACTTTCACAAGGGCACCTACCAGAACTTGGCGAAACTGGTGATCCCTCTCGTGAGGGTCGACTTCGGCGGTCAGCCTCACACAAACCCGGACGGAGAGACGATTCAGACGCCGCACATCCATGTCTATCGAGAGGGCTGCGGCGACAAGTACGCATTGCCGCTACCCGCGGAGAGGTTTCCGAATACCGATGATCCCTGGCAAATTCTGCAGAGCTTTTACACGTTCTGTTCAATCGTTGAACCGCCAAAGGTGCGGCAGGGGCTGTTTACATGATCCAGCCGATGGTCACTGAAATTCAGGAGCTCGTTGATCGCTATGTCCGGTGGCTTCAGGACAAGACCACGCTACGCCAGGTGGACAACTGGGTGGAGATCACCACGCCGTACCTCGATCGGCACAACGACCATCTGCAGATGTACGCGAAGAAACAGGGCACCGGGTATCTGCTCACTGACGACGGATACATATTGAACGACCTGGAGCTTCAGGGCTGCAAGCTCGACTCACCCAAGCGACAGGCGCTCCTGAAGCAGGCACTCAATGGCTTCGGCGTGCGTCAGAACACAAGCACAGGGGCGCTGGAAGTCCCGGCATCCGCCGACAACTTCCCACAGCGAAAGCACGCGATGGTGCAGGCGATGCTCGCGGTGAACGATTTGTTCTACCTCGCCTCGCCGAACGTCGCGAACCTATTCTACGAGGATGTAGTTGCATGGCTGGAAACGAACGACGTGCGATTCACGCAGGGGGTGAAGTTTGCGGGCAAGAGCGGCTACGACCGCCTATTCGACTTCGTGATCCCCAGGAGCCCTAAGCATAAGCAGCCGGAACGGATCGTGCAGACGATCAGCCGCCCGAGTAAGGCGGAAGCCGACGAGGTAGTGCTTAAGTGGTTCGACACCAAGGACACGCGACCGCCGGACTCGAAGATGTTCACGATCGTCAACGACATCGGGGGCGTGCCCTCGGGCGTGCTCGAGGAGATGCGCAACTACGGCATCTTTTCCGTGCCGTGGAACGAGCGGGACACGGTCGTTGGGGAGTTGGCGGCGTAGCAAGCTTCATTCGAGAACCCGGGCGGGGTGGCATGGTCGGTCCGTGTTTCAGTGCATTGTGAGCGTTGCGCGCGCTCGCCACTCCTAATCCACCGATCACCTGTCAAGTTATTAGTTGTAGATGAACGCCGCGTCCGGTCCGCGGTGGCGCTCCAATTTGTCTGTAAACGAGGTTTGGGATGACTCGCGATTTCACGTTTTATGCACTTTCTGCGAGGGGTGCAATGGTGGCCCTTACGGC
>JAGVHG010000138.1 GCA_020056715.1 Phycisphaerae bacterium
ACGAGGTCGAGCAAATGTAGTCACGACTTTGAACGCAAACGGCCCCTGGCACCACCGCTAAGGCCGATTTGGATCTCCAACTGTCTAACTTGGGCTAGCGCGACAGCGTCGGGTTCGCACAACCAATAAGAAGACGATAACGAATCAGGAAAGGGTCATTGCTGTGCTACAACTAAGGCCAGACCATCGTTTCTTCACTCGCATACAGTCGGTCGGTTAGGCGCGTACATTCCCCGAAGACGCGCACGCGTCGGCAACAAACTGGTCCAAGAACTATTCCAGGTATCCCAGCGCTTTTAGGCGTTGACGCACGAGCTCGACCTCTTGAGGCGATAGGCCCGACTGATCCGCGTGGAGCTTGCCTCCGGCCACTACGTCACGGAGCACATGCACCGTGAAGTCGTTCACGCTGCGGAATCCGGTCCCTTCAATCAGGCGTTGCACATTGTCGTAAAGCTCGCGGGGGATTTTGAGAGTTACCCGTGCCAGCAAGGCCCGGTCCTTCTGTGCCATCCTCGTCTCCCGTTGTACTACGATCGGAGTATACATCGTACTCCAATCGTAGTCAAGGAAATTCTGAAAATTTTTTTAGTAGACACCTGCGGAGATGAATTCGAGCCTAGATCGATCCGGGGTAAGTATCCCCATGCGGAAGGGATGGAATCGCGCTCTACGGCTTCTTGGCCAATTCTTCGTAGTACTGTTCGACCAGTTGACGATAGCGGCTGGGGAAACTCTCCCGTAGCGCCTGGAGGATGCGATCCCGTTCGCCGGGCGGCATGGCCCCCCACATCTCACCGGGGTTGGCGCGACGCGACGCCCGTAAGGATTCTTCCTGCTGCTTTCCACCCGGAAGCATGGACTGTTGCATGGGTTTGGCGGGCGAACGACCGGAAGACTTCCCCCCGGAGCCTGAGCTTGGGTTGTTGCAACTGTTCTTTTCTTTCTCTTCCTCTTCTTTGATGAGCTGGTCGAGTAGTTCGAGGATGCGCTGCTGCCGCGTTTGCACGACCTCGCCGCCGTCGGCGGTTTTGAGTCGCCGGCCTGAGTAATCCATTAGATCGACGACCTCCGGCATTCGCCCCGGCTCGCGGTTGTTGAGTTCCAGAAGCATCTGTTTAGCGGCGATGAGCAATCGCGGCGGGGCGTCCGAATAGCCGGCGACGAACCGGGTCAGCGCCGACGCGGCTGCGTCGTATTGCAAATCCGCAAGCAGACAAAACCCATTAAGGAACTCAAGCTCCGCCGCGAAGTACGAATGTGCCATAACCCGCGCGCCGCCGCCTTCGGTAAGTTGACGAATCCGCTGACCGGCCTCCACAAGCTGCTCTAGGGCAACCAGGGACTTGATTTCATACATCGCCGCGTGCGTGGCGACGAACGGATCGGGATCGGATCCCAGATCGCTCATCATCTTCGCGCAGCGCTCATATTCGTCCGCGTCGTAGGCATCCAGCCCTTCGCGAAATTTCGGAGACATCACCGCAAGGGCCTGGGTCAAGAACTCCGCCGGATCGCAACCATCGCACTCCGACCATTTCGCCCGAAGCATCTGCCGAGCATCTAGGGGCACAGCCGTTGTTGTATCCAATCCCGTAAGAAACCGGTCGACCGGCCCCTCCGCGGCGACAACCGTCGACGCTGAAATTCCGACGAAAAACAAATTCAGAACACTTAGCGTGCGTCCTAAAACCCCCTCACCCTTCCCTCTCCCCCTGAGGGGGAGAGGGGTTCTCACACTTAGTCTATTCCTGCGATTCATGGTCATACCCCTTCAGGCCCGACGATGACTATGGTCGATCGCGCATTTGTTTGGCGATCTGACTGCACTCCGCCTGGCGGACGGCCAAGCCCTTTAGCCCCTGCGCCGCCGCATCGGGATGTTCCCGACCCGCCGCGGCGCTCTCTGTGATGGTGGACGTTCGAGTGTTAATCCGCTTTTGGCTCAGTTTCAGCAGCTTCAACTCCGCCGACGCAGGCAACAACGGGGGTTCACTTCCGCCCTCCGATTTTCCGGCTTGTTGCTGTTGCTCGTTTTCCTGTTGCATCTTTTTCACCGCCTCGAGCAACTGCTCAAGGGTATCGACGATTTCCTGCTCGATGGCCTGAGTCACGGGGCCGACCTCCGCCGCCGCCAATCGCTCCGCGGCCGTGGACATGTCCTGCGAAAGTTGATCGACCACCCGCGGGAACGCCACCGTGGTTCCCTCCTCATCGAGGATGTGCAGACAAGTCGATGCCTGCTGGGCCAGAGCACGTTCGTTCGTGGTCAAGTCGGCGAGCTGCAACTGCTCGGCCCGCTTGAAGTTCTCTCGCCCTACCTGGTCCAGCGTAACCGTCGCCTCGTTGATCGGCCGTTGCTTGGTCAGCATATCGCGGAAACGAGCCTCGAGGTCGCGTAGTGTCTCCTCCCGCTCCTCCTTGCGAATCTGTTCGAGGGCCTCTTCCAACTCCCGCTTGGCCTCTTCAAGTTCCGCAACCGCCTTATCCTGCTTGGGCGTCGCATCCTCCGGCTTGGAGGCGTCGAGCGACTCGGAAGCCCCTTCCATTTCTTTTTGTGCCTTATCGACGTTCTGCAAGCCCGGCGACTTCGACCCACTCTTGCCGCCCGATTGCCCTTGCTTTCCCGCACTGGATGAGGCCGCATCCTGACGCATCTGGTCGCCTAATCCTTGGGTCTGCTGGGCGACGGCCTTTTGTTGTTCTCCCATTTGTGGTGAGGACGGCTGCTGCTTTAGGGCCTCCTTCGCCGCTTCCAATTGGGCTTTCGCTTCACGTAGCGATTTCTCGGCCTGTTTCTGTTGCTGGCCCGCCGCGCTTGGGCTTCCGGCTTTCATTTCTTCGCCGGCCTGCGACATCGCCTGCGAGCCGGACTGCGTAGACTGGGCCGCACTCTGCGCCTCAGCCCTTGCCGACTCCATCGCGGGCGAATCCTGAGATGCTTCCGCAGGCGGCTCACCAAGCCGGGCGATGTCCTCGGCTAGTTGCTCGGTGTCCCGCGAGAGGTCTTGTTGCTGATCGGCGGTCTTGGATTCAGCGGAAGCCGCTCCTCCCTGCGTCGCTTTTGACACTTGCGCTTGGCGTTCGAGCAGCGCGTCCAAACGGCGGATGGTCTGGTCGAGCTGCGCCGCCATACGCTCCGAAGCTCCGAGTTGTGCGGACGACGATCGTAATGATCGCTCTTGTTCAAGCAGTTGGGATAGCTTCTCCTTGTACGCTTGAAGGCGTTCAAGCTCGCGCTTTCGCTCTTCGTTGTTGCTATCCTGTTCCAGAAGCAGGCTCAGCAAACGATCCGCGTCCTCAAGCCACTTGCCCTGGGCGTCGACGGCCCCGTCCAATGCCGATGAATCGCGCAACTGGGTGATGATCTCGTCCAACCGATCGGAAAGTCCCAGTTCCCCCGCGCGGGTCAACGCTTGGCCGAGTCGAGCCGCGTTCTCCGGCTCCTTCTCGGAGAGCTGTTCGCGCAACCGGAACACCCGGTCCTGGAAGCGTTGGAAGCGATCGCGGATCATCTCCTCTTTCGAGGCGAGCGGGTGGACCGCGTGCGCCGCCGCAGTGTCCGCGGGTTCCGCACTCGAAGCGCTGGGGCCGATGGCCCACAGAACGACAAGGATAGTCGATTGAGTCAGGCGCCTAGTCATCGAACACTCCGCTGCCCTGCTGCTTAGCGGCGTCTTTTGTTTCCGTGCGAAGCTCGTTCTGCAGACGAAGGATGTCGCGCAGCATGTTTACCGCCTCCTGGTATCCCTCCCATTGTAGCATATTCGCCAATATCGCGCGCATCTGTGACATAAGTGCTACTTGTTGCGGGTCAACCGTGGTCCCGACCTCCCCATCGGGGTCATGCGACCATCGCCGGATCGTATCCGCCGCTTCCGGCAGATCCCGTGTGGTTAATCGGCCAAGAGGCTCGGCAATGCCCTGCCCAAGTCGTTCCTCGACCGTTTGCGAGGCCAATTGGTTAATACGATGCTCGGTTAACACCTGCTCAACCTGCTGGCGTACGATGTTGACCGACCCTGCAATACTACGTTGTCGTCGTTCCAGGGTGGCGATCGTTGCGGCAAAATCCTGGGAACCGCCCTCCAATTTTGATAGTCCGATAAGTGTTAGCAGCCGCGACCGAAGCTGCTCCTGAGCATCGATCAGCCGCTCGAAATCCATCCGGAACTCTTGCTCGCGGCGGGCAAGCTCGGCCAGCAGTTCGTCTCGTGTGACCACTCGCGCGGAGATCGGCGGAGATTCGGCGTTGTTAGGGCCGGAGATGTCGTCGAAGTCCGTCGCCCGGGCGAAGAGCGTCAGCCGGTCGCCTGGCGTGACGGCCTCCGAGGACAACGGCCAGGTGAGGCTAGCCGAAAATGTGGTAAGGTAAGGCCGGAACGTGGTAAGCGGAATCGACCCCTCGCGAGCATCCTCGCGCGACACTTGGAAGACTAGCTCCGCGCCAGCCAATCCATAGGTGTCCGAAAACTCCAACTCGATGGGCAGTATCGCCTCGGGCGTAACCATCTCGCCGACGCCGGGAAGCTTCATGCGTACGCGCGGCGGCTCATCTTTGATGACCCGTACGGCAAACCGGACAGGCTGCTTGTCCTCCAGGCCGAACAGATCCACGAGTGAAAAGTGGTACGTTTGCGTATCCTTGGGGGAAATCGTCACTGCGTGGTGCTCACGATCATCGCCTCCCCCACCTCCAAAGGAGGTGGGCCACCCCGCCTCGCCTTCCAGAATGGCCGGAGCGATCATCTTGTTGCCCGCCATCAACGTCGCTTGGGCGACCGGTTTGTTGGTCGCAATCGTGAATGTCACTTCGCTGCCGGGGAGCACCTGGGCCGCTCGCTCGCCATCACGGAGTGTAAAACTCTCCAGCCGTGTGTAGGCCGGAGGGACGATCCCAAGCTGCGACCACTCCACGCGAGGTCTTTCCAAAAGCCGCGCGGAATAGTTCTGCGTTTCGTCGTCACCGCCTTCGAGATGAAAAAAGAAGTCCTCCTGGGCGTTCTTGAAGGTGTACCGATAGCGGTAGGCGCCTTCGCTGCCGACGGTGACCATCGTCTCGCGGCTGCGTTCGCCGGACGCGGTGGTGAAGACGATCTCGACCTCCCGCGGCTGCACGCCCTCAGCGGATGCTTGCACCGTTAAATCGTCTCCGCGCGCCCCGACGAGTTCACCGTGGGGAAGGTCGACGATGAGTTTTGTTTGCCGAGGCCAATCAACGTCTTGAAGTAGCACATTGCGGGCGAACCAAAGACGTGTAACCCCCGGCATCGCCAGGGCAGCGACGAGTGTCACCACCAGTGCCCCGGCGGCGGCGAACGCCACTCGTTGTGAGCGGCGTGGGTCGAGCACGTTGTTGAAATCTAGGTTGCGCACCCTGGGCCCAGCCGACGACACCACGGATGCCACCAGCGATGGGGAGTTCGTCTCCGCCGAGCCGACGTCCCCCAGCGAAAACCGCACGGCGGAAACAAGCAGCGACGAAAGCTCCGGGAAACGCCGCTCGATCAGGCTCGCCGTCTCCGCAAGTCCGACCCGTACGCGTAGCGGGGAGATGATCCGCCGCCACAGGATCCAAACGGCCCCCCCAAGGATCATGGCCAGCAACGCCGCCCTCATGCTCCACTGCAAACCGCGAGTTCCGTAATCGAGCGTGAACTGGATCACCGCCGCGGAGAACAAGAACCCGATTACCCACGCAACGCCCTCGAGGAGCACGTAGCCGCGCAGACGCAAAGCGACCGCGCGCAAGCGCGCTGTCACCGCGTCGTCCAACCGGGGCCGATGCCGTTCTACAACAGGCGAGTCCATTTACGCACCGCCCATTCCACGGACAAAAGCGATACCAACAGCGTCAACACCTTCCAGTTGTCCCACAACGTCGTGGGACGCGAACGAACCGGGATTTCTTCGTGCAAATCCGGGATCACACCCGGCAACGCCTCGACCTCGTCAATCTCCCAATAGCGCCCACCGTGCGACTGCTCGGCGATCGTCATCAACGCGGCCTTGTTCATCTGCGGATGGAGGATTTCCAAGTTCGGTCGGCTGACCAGGACCTCCCGCTCGACCTCGTTTGGTGCGAGATCGGAATCTCGCACCAGCACTTGATTGGAATCTCGCACCAGCACGCCGGGCAGCGCCAGCCGAATACGATAGCTCCCCACGCGATCGGGAACGAATCGCCCTTCAAACCAGCCGGGCCGGTCGCGTCGGGCCGTCAGTGGGAAGTCCGCCTTCTGATCCTCGGCGGAGTACTGCGCCGACACCTCGTCTCGCGCCAGCGGCTCGAAACGGACGTCCATAAGTCGGGCCGTGACGGTGACGGCCTCGCCGAGGACGGGATGCTCGTTCTCGACCAGCAGCGTCGCCCGCTTGCTTCCACCGAGCAACTTGCCCTCGGAAAGATAGCGCACAAGCTGCACCCAGAAACGATCGTACAGTTCCGGTCCGAAGCGCCGCCACCGCCACGTGCCGTCGAAACCGAGGAACCCCGTCCGTCCCGCGCCGACGAACTGGACTGCGGCCAGCACGTGCCCGCCGAAGGCATTCTTCATCCGTGGATGACCGTGACGCATCAACACTGTGGCCACCGGTTTTTCTCGAAGGACCGGATAGTGCCAGTACACGTCACCAATTCCTTGCCAGGCGAGCTTGGTAGAAACGGCGTCGTCGGTCAGCCGGAGTACCGGATGCCCGTACGCCGCCTGCGGGATTTCAAACGCAGATGCAGACAGTTGATAATGGCCGATTTGATTGAGGAGCAGGTCCGCCTCCGGGTCGAGCGTCACCGGGAGAAGATCGTGAAGCGGCTTCAACGCTCGCTCGCGCAAAAACGCGGGCGAATGCGTGCGGGCCGCAGCGAGAAGTAATCCCCCGCCATGTTCGGTAATCAGCTTGTCCACCAGCCGACACCACGGCTCGTCAAACTCGCTTTTTTCGGGGTCCATGAGGATCACCACGTCGTACTGGAATAGCTCCTCGGCCGAGGTCGGCAGGTGGTCGATGACGATATCTCCGTCGCGCACGGCGCTTAAGTCCGCAGATTGGAGCCAGCAGCTCACGTCAATGGTGTCGTCGCGTTGGAGCAGGGTCGTGACGTAGCGATAATCCCAACTCGGCCCGCCGGCGATCAGCAGGACACGGGTGCGGGTGTCGATCACGTTCACCGTGGTCTGCTTACTGTTGTCCTCGGTGATGGATTCATCTTCCACCGGAGGCGCCTCGACGGAATACGTGAACCGCCCAACCCGCTCCTGGCGCCGCTCGAAAGTTACCGTCCCAAGCGCACCGCCGGTGCCAACGGGCAGTATCCGGGTGTCCACGATCCGCCCTTCGCCGCCGTCGCTTGCATTGCGCTCCCGCAAGTTGACGTGGATCGTCTCGCCCTCGATCCCCTGTGAGGTCAACGTCGCGGTGACGGCGAAGGGATCCTGCTTGAAGGCGTTCTGCGGCGCTTGGATTTCGGTGATACGGACGTTGCGCGGCACAGCCGGATCACCTACGCCGATCGTATGGACGGCCAAGCGCCGATCGTTGGCGAAGCGAGCGATCTCCTCCGCCGAAGCTCCTTGATTGATCCCCCCGTCGGTAAGAACCACGACGCCGGCGATCGGAGCGCTACCCAGCGACTCGACGGCGCGACGCATAGCCCGGTCCAGGTTTGTCGCCGGGCCGGTCGCCGGAAACTCCGCCGGAAGATCATCAAGGCTGGAAAATCCCGGCGCGCCGGGACCGCCCGAAGGCTCGGAAGGGCCTGGTGCGAGATTGGAATCTCGCACCAGCTCGCGGCTCGCACGGAGGTTGGCCTGCAACTTCGCGTCGTCGCTGAAGCTGTAGAGCTTCACGCGGTTGTTGCTTGCAAGGTCGCGGAAAAACTTATGATCTTCGCGGCTGAAGATGCGTTCGACGATCTCGCGCCTCCGAACGGCCGCTGGTGCGAGATTGGAATCTCGCACCAGCCCGCCCAATACGGCCGCCACCCGCGCGGCGCTCGATTCGTCGCGGTATCGATCCGAAAGGTCCATGCTCGACGAGTCGTCCACCAGCACGACCGCATACGAGTCGATCCATCGCCGCAGGATGCGTACACGAACGGGTTCAAGGAAGATCACCGCTAGCGCCACCAAGACGGCGCACCGAAGCATCGCGAGGAGCATTCGCACCCGCGCCGAAGCACCGATCCGGCCTTCGCGGCGGTACATCCACACCACCGCCCACAACAGAACTCCCAAGAGGGCGACACCCGCTATCGCCGTCCAACCCTCCGGCGTATGCCGCAGCTCGGTGACGAACGTCTCTTCGTCGCGCGTCACCGCGCCGACGAGGATCGGCCAGATTGAAATCAGCGACTGCAAGACCTAGCGTCTCCTCCCCCACCACCACGCGAGGCATTGCTCACTCATCAGCACCAAAGCCGCGAAGATGAGCACCGGTCGCCACAACTCAACGCGGGCTTCGTCCGCCGCCTGGGCGACACGCTCCAGGCCTTGTACGTACTCGAAGGGCAAACCGCCCAGCGCCCGACGAAGCTCTGTCTCCAGAGCCATAGTCAGGTCGCTTTCGCGCGGATCCACATTGACTGCCGACAGCCGAATCGCTTCGCTGCCGTCGAGGCGGCGCAGAACAAACTGGTAAAGCCCGGCCATTTCGGTGTGTTCCCATTGAATCGTGAGTCCGCGACCATCCGCGGAGGGCGACGCCGTCACGCTCGCCTCCGGCTCGTTGGGGTAGGCCGGGCTGCGGACGAGAGCATCCGCGCCGAAGAGCGCCGGATCGACAGGCAATTCCAGCGGCGCTCCCACCCACTGCTCCGCGTCTCCTTCGGCGCGACGGGCGGTGTGACGGATGAGTTCCGTAATGACCGGCAAGTACGTCGGATGATCGGGCCACTGGTTCCACTCCTTGTCCGCCGAAGTAGTGACCAGCAGCACCCGTCCCCGACCGAAGGCCCGTTCAAGGATCGCGGGGTGCTCATCAGGCGTATCAAATCGGGCAATCACGCGGACCGGTTGCGCCGCCGGCGCAGACTCGATCTTCTTGTTCGAGGCGCCCTGCGCCGCATCGGCGGGTGTTTCCAGCGGTTTGCAGGAAAAGAACTCGAAGAACGGAATCTGCGAAATGCCCAGCGGATCGTCTTCGCGGCCCACGGCACGCAACGCGGGATGCAGCCGGTCCGTTATGACCAGATGGGCCGGGTCCGCCGGACGAACGAGTTCGCCGAGTTCCGCGGGCAGAAGACCCTCACCCCCGCGAAAGAGCGTTGAGTTGTAGAGATCGGCGTCGATTTGATCGCCGAGGAAGAAGACCACTCCTCCCCCTTGTCGCACGAAGCGTTCGAGCGATTCGATCGTCGGCTCGCTGATGCGATAGACATTCGCCAACACGACCACATGAAACCCGGCGAGGTTGGCGTCGGCGAGGCCCGGCTCGTCTGCGACGACAACCTCATGCCCGCTGAATACTTCGCCCTCGGGCCGCAGGGCCGTCGTGAGCAGGGCGACTTCGTCGTCGTACTCGTCAGCCGACGGCTCGCCATTGACCAGGAGGATACGCACGGCGCTGACGACTTCGGAAGCGACATAGCGCACGTTATCGAGAGGCAGGGCGTCGCGAGGAATCTCGACGCGCACCGATTCGTCTCCGGCACGCGGAAAATCGACTTCCAAATCGACCACGGCGCTTTGGTGCTCGGCGAGCGACTGGATGGTCTTGGGGGACTGCGACTTGTTGCCTACGCTCGTTTGCAGTTCAAGATTTTCGACGGTCCGGCTTGAAAAGTTGGTGACGCTCGCGCGTACCATGCCCGTGGTCCCGGCGACCAACTGTCCGCCTTGCAGGGTCAGATCGGTGACCGCGGTGTTGGCCGCGTCGGTCTCTCCGACGTTCAACAGAACCAATCGCAGACCACGTTGCTTGGAGGCCCAATCCGCGAGGGACGCGGCCACGCCCGCTTCACTGCTGCGAGATTCCAAACTCGCAGCAGCGTCTGATGCGCCTTCGCGCCGCACCCAATCCGTGCGTTGGAAATCGCTGATGAGATATACCGCTACGTTGACCACCCCCGGATCGCGTTGCAGGGCCTCGACCACGCCCTCGAATACCGCGGATAGGTCGATGGATCGTTGGGACGGGCTTAGGGCCTCAAGGCGAGCAAGTAACTCCTCCGCGCCTTCGCTATCCAGCGACGCGCCGGACTCGACCGGCTTGGAGGGATCGGACATCCGCAGCACTGTCACCGTATCGTCGGGCGTATCTTTTCGGATGGAGTCGATCAGGCGTCGAACGGCCGACTTGGCCCGCTCAAAGGGCGTCGCACCGGGCGACTGGTAGCCCATGCTGAAGGAATCATCGAGGACAAAGATGCGTTCGGTTCGCCGCGACCCGCCCCACGCCGAGGCCAGACCGGACGGGGTCATGAACGGCCGCGCGACCATCAAACCCAGAAGGGCGACCGCCAGACACCGCAGGGCGAGGAGTATCCATTCTTCCATTCGGATGCGCCGCCGATTGCGGCGTTCGGCGTCGATAAGGAAGTCCATCGCCGCCCAGCGGATGCGTTTGAACCGCCGCCGTGCGAGCAGATGGATCAGGATCGGCGCAGCGATAGCTCCCGCCCCGACCCACGCTAGGGCGGGAGTGACAAAGGCGGCGAGCATCGAATGTTGTAGAGGCATGCTCTTCCCTTATCTGCGTCGTCCCACGAATTGTCGATTTGCGATTTGCGATTGTCGATTGAATAAAGGCAGACGGCAGAACGAGGTCGTTCCATTCCAGTAATCGAAAATCGAAAATCGAAAATCGAAAATCATCATGCTTTCGCCCGCTGTCGGTGCATTCGCGTGGCGAGAAACGTCGTCAAGGCCACGTCCAGTGAGTCGGCAGTGCTGATCAGGGCGTAGTCAATCTTCTGATCCAGGCATGCACGCCGCATTCTTCCCAGAAACACTTCCAAGGCTGCCAAATAGCTGCTGCGCAGCGATTGCGGGTCAGTCAAGATTTCTTGATTCAATTCTTCCATTCCCTCGAACAGCGTGCGGTCAGAGAAGGGGAACTGCAACTCATCATGGTCGAGTACGTGCAATACGAGCACATCATGCCGTCCATATCGAAAGCGCTGCAGACCACGGATGATGTCGTCCACATTGGTGAGCAGGTCCGAAAGAATAACCACCATGCCGCGCCTGGGAATACGCCCGGCCAGTTGGTGAAACAGGATTTTCAGGTCCGTTTTATTTTGCGGAGCACTCGCAACGACTGCGTTGGTGAAATCCACGAGTGCGCCGCGATTGGACGACACCGGAAGCTGCCGACGGATTTGACTGTCGAAGAGCGTTAGCCCCACGCCGTCCTGTTGGTAGATCAGCAAATGGGCCAATGACGCCGCGAGCGTTGATGCGTAGTCCCATTTCGTCATCCGCCCCGTACCGGGATGCTCCGGATAGGCCATCGACCCGGAACAGTCGAGCAATAGGTGTACGCGCATGTTGGTTTCTTCTTCGTACTCCTTGATGAAGAAGCGGTCGGCCTTGGCGTACACTCGCCAGTCGATGTGGCGAATGTCGTCGCCGGGCACGTAGGGGCGGTGGTTGGCGAACTCCACGCTGTAGCCCTTGTAGGGGCTTTTGTGCATACCGCTCACAAACCCCTCGACCACGTGGCGAGCGCGCAGCTCCAGCCGCGAAATCTTGCTCAGCACTTCAGGATGAAAGTACTTTGCGAATTCGCTCATCGTTGTCCAGGGGTGTGGAGTAGGGTTTGATGCTGTTCAACAGGTCGTCGATCATCCGGTCGGGGGTATACCCCTCCGCCTCGGCGGAGAAGTTGGTGACGAGACGATGGCGCAGCACCGGATGGGCCAAAGCTCGGATGTCATCGGTGGATACATGATTGCGTCCGTTGAGCGCCGCTCGCGCCTTCCCACCCAGGATCAAGGCCTGCACCGCTCGAGGCCCGGCGCCCCATGTGATCATCTTTTTCGCAATGGCCGGCGCTTGCGTCTCGTCGGGGCGCGTGGCTCGAACCAGGTCGAGGGCGTGTCGAATAACATCCGGCGCCACCGGCACCCGCCGCACCAATCGCTGGAAGCGGAGAATATCCGCCCCCGACAAGATGGCCTGGATCGGCGGATCGGACTGACCCGTCGTTCGGTCCGCCACCGCGTATTCGTCATCATACGACGGGTACCCGATGAAGACCTTGAACAGGAACCGGTCCTGTTGGGCCTCGGGCAATGGATACGTCCCTTCCTGTTCGATGGGGTTCTGCGTCGCCAGGATGAAGAAGGGCGGGGCCAGCTCGTGACGCTCGCCACCGGCGCTGACTTGCCGCTCCTGCATCGCCTCCAGCAGCGCCGCCTGCGTCTTGGGCGGGGTACGGTTGATCTCATCGGCCAGGATTACGTTGGCGAAGATCGGGCCGCGAAGGAACTTGAAGGCCCGCGTCCCCGTCGCCCGGTCTTCCTGAATCACCTCCGTGCCGGTGATGTCCGAGGGCATCAGATCAGGCGTGAACTGAATACGCTTAAACGATAGAGTCAGACATCGGGCGAGGGTGGAAATCGTCAACGTCTTCGCTAATCCAGGAACACCCTCGAGGATGCAGTGCCCGCCGGCGAAGAGGGCGATCAATAGTTGTTCGAGCACCTCGTGTTGGCCAACGATCACCTTGGCAAGCTCCGTGCGGATGCTTGCGTAGGCCGATCGAAGCTGCTCGATCGTTTCTCGATCATCCTCCCCCGCGACCGCCGGTCCCGGCGTCCAATCCTTATCTTTCATGGTCGACTCCAAACGGATCATTCCTTTCGTTTCCTTCAACAATCGATCCCATGCCGCCTAACGGTCATCCCCCACCTCTAAAGAGGTGGGCCACCCCCCCGACTTCTACGCTTTACCGTCCCCTATCGCTGCATAATCGGGAGTTGATTATACGGGAGTTGGAGGATGATGAGAGCGACGGCCGTTCCGTAAATATCGCCCACCCCGTCTCCGAACCACGCCCCGTCGGGTTGTTGGATGGACAACATGTAATTGCGCCGGAGAGGAAAGTATTCCTCCCAATACGGATCGGAAGAGATATACAGCGCCTGAGAGAGGTAAAGATGGGCGTAGAAGTCGTGCCCACCAGCGGTTCCCGTGGGACGGATCCGGTCCTTGGAGAATTCCAGCGCCTTTTTTGCACGGGGGTTGTCGTATTCGCCCGCGTTGTACCAACAACACACGGCGGCCGCCGTGATCGGGGGCCGCGACTCGCCGCCCTGTTGCCGAAGCGAATAGCGGATGCCGCCATCGCTGTTCTGCGAGGTCACAAGGTAGTTCATCGCGTCATCGATGACATCCTTGGGTACGGTGACGCCTGCATTGCGACAAGAGCGCAACGCCTGGACCTGGGTGATCGTAACCGAACCTTCATCGCCGTTGGCGGTGGGTGTGTAAATCCACCCTCCCGCGTCGCTCTGCGCCCGCGCCGTAAGTTGGACGGCCCGCTCCAGCACTTCGTGAATCTGCTGGGCCCGAGTCGCGTCCTCGGTCATGCCGTACAATTGACTTAAGAACAGCAGCGAGAACCCGTGGGCGTACATGGGTCTGGAATCCTCATCGCCGCGGGCGATCAAGCCCGTCTGCGACGCCGAGCGCATGATATAGTTGGCGGCCCGATCGACCTGCGGCGCGTAGCGGCCTTGCGTCGTCGTATTGCCGTCCATCAGCAGCGCCAAGCCCGCAAGCGCTGTCATGGCCACTGGATATTCGCCGTAAGCGCCTTTGTTGGACCACGAGCCTTGTCGATCTTGATTTCGGACGAGGTAGGCCAGCCCGCGCTCGATGGCCTGATGCGCCTCCGGGGTAATGCCTTTGGGCAAGCGAAGCGCTTTGGGCGTCTCCGTAGCGACCGGTGACGTCTCCGCCGCTGGTGCTTGCCCCATCACGACAGCAGCAAGGCCCGTAAGCCTTGGGGCGATGGATGGTCCAGCGAATACGAAGAGCGAAAGCGCCAGCCCGGCGTAACGTCCGTTAAAGTTGACCATTAGTGGCTCTTCCCCGTCCCGTCGCGTTCCGCAGTCTTCGCCCGGTACGCATTGACGGTTCGTTGCGTGCCCACGATCACGGCGCCCGGGCGCATCACGACGTCCCCGGTGAACCGACCCCCCATGCCGGTCGAAGTCAGATCGGCCCCGAGTCCCAGGTTACGTCCCGTGCGCGCATCGATCAACACCAACGCCGTCCGCATCCTGGGCGTGGCGACGCCGGAAGGCGTTACCTCCGCCTGCATCGTCTCCACCAACGCCGGGATCACTCCGTCCTCAATTCGCAGTCCCGGCGCGCCGGGATCGGAATCAGGTAATGAACTGATGTCCTCGCGTCGCCAGACCTCCTCGCCGGTGGCTACATCGAGGGCCGTCAACTGCGCGGACCGGCCAGCCGGCTCGGACTGTTTCTGACCGCGGATCGCGTCAACGCGCAACACCAGCAGCCCATCGAACAATACTCCTCCGGTCACGTCGTACGCGCCCGAGACCTGTCGCTCCAGGACCGTCTCGCCGTTGTCGGCATCGACGATGCGGACCATGCCCTGGCCCAATCCGATACCGACATAGCCCTCCTTGGGCTGAAATAGCTGCACGGGGGGCTTGTCCAATTCGACCCGCCAAACCACGTCGCCCAAAGCGTCACCCACGGCGACGACACCCCGCGTCGCTCCGGAAGATTCCGGGCCGACGATCATCCCCGTCCCGGCGCGCCGGGAGACGAGGCGGAAGATGGGCTGCGAAGGATCCGCCTGCTGAAAGAGGATCCGCTTGACCAACCGACCATCGGCACGATCGAACAAATGCACTCGCTGGCGAGCGGCATCCGCGGTTATCACCCGATCCGCACCGGCTGGCCGGTCCGCACTCATCCAGATCGCGTCCACCGGTTCACCGCGTAGATCACGTTCCCACACCGTCGATCCGTCGATCATGCGCATCAACGTCAACCGTCCCTGCCGCGGCGTGGCCGCAAGCAGTCCATCGGCCGCCGCCATCGACTGGTCCCGCTTATACATGTCGCCGACCCGCCACGGGGGGGTGTCATGCGGTCTCATCCACAATCGTCGACCGGTGACCAACCCCACGGCGAAAAGCCCGTCCGCGCCGTTGAGCACTACGATCTGTCCGTCCGTCACCGCCCGGCGGGCGGGTTCGAGGGGTCCCGGCGCGCCGGGAGTTACGAGCGTACTTTCCGCGAATTCTTCAGGAAGTCGCAGACGGGTCTGCCACAACAACTCCCCGTCAGCCGAATCCGCCGGTCGACGGATGAGTCGATCGGCGAGGCCCTCACTTCCCGCGGAAAGACATTCCAGCACGCCATCCGACCGATATAGCAGGATCCGATCCCGCAAAAGCGGCGACCCTTCCGGCTCGACACGAACGATACGACCCAAGTACGATCCTTCCGCCGCGTGATACGCCCACACCGCGTCGTTGCTCAACTCCCTCCGCTCCACGGGGTCGGCCCCCTTGCCGTTGGGTGATGAGAGGAAGGCATCGCGAACGGCCGAAGGGATTGCGCTGCGGACTTGAGCGACCCACTCCGCAACAAGCGGTCGTGACTGAGCCGCCGCAGGCGCCGGCGGCGCCGAATACTCTTGCGGGATCGGCTCCGACCCGAAGCGTTTCTCTAATTCCGCTAAACAAGGCATCAACGCGGATATCTGGTCCTGGGCGGATCGACCGTAAAGTTCGCACAAACCCAAAAACGCCGCGACCGCGCTAGGGTCAAAACGGTTTCGTGCCCCTTCCAACAGAAATTGCTCGGCGCGCTCGAACCTCAGTTGTCGGCGCTCCCAGTCCGCAAGCTCAAGAAGTGCCCGCCTGGCCACTGACCCCACCGTAGGAAGATAGGCCAACGCCTGAAGTTTGGCGCGGGCCTTTCGCACTTCCCGCCCGTCCTGTCCGCCGACCGGCGGACCGAAGGCGGACGAGGCCTCAGAGAGTTGCCGATTGATCTCGTCGTCGAGCCGCGAGGTCTGCTCCGTGTTCAACTTCGCATGAAGCTCCCGCAAGCGCTCCACGATCTGCGTTCGTGCGGTCGTCTCGACGGACTCCCCGCCGTAGACGGGGACCATCTGATCGGCCTCGGCGCTTAGCCCGAGTTGAACCAGATTACCGTACGCCTCTGCATACCGGCCGCCGGCGATGTGTTGATCGGCGATGGCCAATCGGCAGCGAAGTCGGTCCGCACCGGTAAGCGCAACCGCGTCGGCGACTTGAAGCCATTGCAACGCCTCCGCAGATCCGCTCGCGGCCTTTCCCGCCAGTGCGATTGCCGTTTCCACGCGCACGCGGGCGAAGGAGTCCATCCGATGCGGGTCTTTGGCGAGGGCTGCGGTCGAAATTTGTTGAAGCACTTCGTCAGCTCGTCCCGGCTCACCGCGCAGTAGTTCCACCCACGCCAATTGCATCGCCGCCGACGGGTCCGTCGGAAGCGTCTCACGACGGGCCAGCGCCGCCGCATGGGTACGCTCAAGATCGGGGAACTTGCGCACCGACGACGGATCGACGCTGAACAGCGCCGTGCCCACGCAGAGAAGGTCGCCCAGGGGCGTCTGCGACGGCGGCGTGGGTTGTACGCCGATGGCGGCCCCGGTCGCGGCATCGAGCGAGAGCAGCCCCTCGGACGTGGGAACAAAAACCAGTTCGCCGGATACCACGCCCCGCCCCGTCGGGACGGCGATCAGACGCGTCGCCCACACGGGCTTGCCGTCGGCGACGGAAAGACACGAGATGTTCCGTCCCCCGAGCCAAACGCGGGTTGAGTCCGCTGCGATCACATAGGAGCCGTGTTCCACTGCCGCCGACCACCGAAACTCTCCGCTGCCTGCCGAGAAAGCCAACAACTCGCGGTGATCCGTGGCCGCCAGGAGGACCAACCCTCCCGCGACAACTGGCGGCGAAGGAAGCCACGCCGTTACCGGCGCGGTACGCGGATCGCGTCGCGGTCGATTGCCGCGTTCATACTGACACGCCCAACGAACGGTCGCGTCAGCGGCGTCCAAGGCGAACAACGCTCCGTAGCCCGAAGGCACGTAGACCAGTCCGTCGGAGACGGCCAGCAGCAGCGTCGGGGCGACGGGGTTGAGCGGCTCGCGGGCCGAACCCAGCAAAACACTACGAACCAATGACCCGTCGGTCGGATTCAGCACCGCGATAAACAGGTCCGATTGCTTGAAATACGGCGCCCAAACATGGTCCCCAACGGCGATCGCCGCCGCCCGAAATTGTACGTCAATGAGTTCATCGTCGGGATCGCCGCCGGCCCCGCGCTGCCATCGAAGCTCGCCGCTCCGGGCGTCGTACGCGACCAGCCGGGTCGCCATGGGATTGCCCCCCGTACTTCGCCGGCCAGCCGGTGCAAAGTTGGGCGGAAACGCGGCAGGCGCGTTTTGTGCGTCCAACCCACCCCCGGCGCCGCCCCGCTCCACGGTGAACACCAACCCATGCGCGATCGAGATCGCCCCGCCGATGTAGTCTTCGACCCGCTCCGCCTGCGGCTGGGCAGCTGCGCTGGCTACTCCGGGGAAGTTTCGTTGCCCGGGCGCACCACGGCCGGCGCGCCGGTCCAATATGGCTCGGACACTACGACCCTGCCGCCGCTGGGACGATTCCCACGACACCATGAGATCCTGTAGGTCGAGCGCTGTAACGGCTTCCCCTGCACTTGCGTCCGCTCCGCTCCCGCTCTGGCTACGGCCGGCCGATATCCGCACGAACAGACGGGTTCCGTCGGAAACGAACTGGCTCGAGGGGAGAACCAGCGCCGCCGCCGGATCATCGTCGTAGATGCGCCGCCAAAGGTCCGCGGTCGTACCGGGCAGTTCATAGAACCATGGCGCGGCTTCCACCAAGCTCGGCGTAAGCGGCGGCGCGGGTCGATAGGATGAGGGATGAGGAATGAGGGATGTGGGATGTCGGAGGTGCTCTCGGTCCGCTGCACATCCGTCATCCGACATCCGCCATCCGACATCCCACATCCGACATCCGCCATCCGACATTCGTATCAGCCAATCCGGCGTGGATATATTCCTCGGTCCAACACTCAAGGGTGTTGGACCTGTCGCGGGATCGTCCACTCTTCCCTGGTAAGCGGCGACTATCGCGCTTGATTGGTCGTTTTGACCGAGCATGGCGTACGCCGCAGCCAGCTTCCCGACCACGAGTTGTTCCGGCACGTCGCGGTCGGGAACCAATTCGAGAACGTCGGTGAGCAAAGCCAACGCCTCGCCCGGTCGGCCCTCATCCAGCGCCCATGACGCCAGAAGCTCCGACGCATCGTCGCCGTATTGAGTGATCAGATATCGACTGGCGATCAGTCGCAGGGCGGCGGGGTCATGCTCCGCTCGCGCCCGATCGAACAGCCGCTTGGCCTGTCCGTCGTAAAAGAGTCGATACGCCCGCAGACCTTCGGGAGGCAACGACGCGATGACTCGGGTGGCTTGGCGTCGCGCGGACTCGTAGAGCATTCCATCGTCGCCGGCCCCGTTCGCGACCCTCGCGGTGTCACTCACGGGAGACGCCGCTGCCGCGACCAATGCGCCCTCGGGGTCGTCGATCACCCGTTGCAACGAGTCGATGACCAGTTTCCAGTCTGCACGGGCGATCCCCTCCTCGGCGCGTTGCAGGAGATTCACCACCGGCGCGGAGGTGTCTATCAACATCGGGGCGGCGTCCGCATTGACCCCCGGCGGCACGCGCCGTGCGGCCTTTACACCCTGGATGAGGTCGCCCGCGTCCTGAGCGCCGGCGCGGCCGGCGCAAAGGGCCGTGAGCACCGCGAGAACGGCCGCGACGCAGCGACCTGGCCTATGATCCGGGCGTATCAAACCCTTAACGTGCATTTGAGCCACTCAGCAAATCTATCGCCCCAAGGCTCACGGGCCTTGGGGCTGTCGCGATGGATTATAGGGTCCAGGCGGTCCGCCCGAAGCAAGGCAGACCGGCGTGTCCTCGGCCCAACACTCAATGGTGTCGGGCCTGACGGGGTATATTAACGGCTACCCCTGCCCGTTCCTCCGCTCCGCTCCGGAAGCAGGATATCGGCTGGGGACGCAGAGAGAATCGATCCGCCACGATGCCCGTGAGTCCCCTCTCACGGGCATCGTAGCGGACTGAGGATTGAAGGCTAGAGGCGTCTTCGTTGTCAGCACCGCTGCGCGGCTGCTCTAGAAGATTGTACGGACTACGGCCCGGTCATGGCACGTTTGAAGATCTTCCAGTCGTCTAGATCGGTATCACCGTCAGCATCGAGATCGGTACAAGCGCATCGATTCGGCCCGCCGGACCCGGTGAAGCAGTTCTGAAACGCGGCTAGGTCACGCAGGTCGCTATGACCGTCGTGGTTGCAATCGCCGGCGCCTGGACAGAGCAGCTCGCCCGGGCAGGTCGATCCCGGTCCCTGCGGCGTGCCATCCAAGGCAATACATCGCGCCGGTAGAATTTGGGTACACGCCCCCGTCGGCAGGCAGCAGGCCTCCGTAGGCACGCAGTCGCAGCAAACGATCATCGTTCCATCCGGGGGCGCGGGTTGCGTCGTCGTCTGCACGCACACTTGGCCGGCCGGGCAGGTATTCGTACACTTGAACGGCGCGTTGGTCGCCATCCGAATCGTTGCCGTAGTCGAACCCGACCTGCCGGCAAGATGGGTGCTCGCCGGATTCCCCACAAAATCGATCCGGTACGTGATGTCGAAGAAGCTGTCCACCGCCCAATTACCGTTGGGCAACCGCGTTAGAGTCGTGTGTCCCGGGCTAGGCATACCAAAATCGTTGCCCGCGACGATCCGCAGGAGATCAAAATCGGGGTCACCGATATTCGAAATCTGCCCGAACAAGCGGTGCATTTGTGTCGGGAAGGACTGCACCGGTTGACCCGGCTTCTTGACCCCCGTGTGGGTCTCGAAGCTCGAATTCGGGATGGTCACGATTCGATTCCAGCCCAAAAGGTCACCGGTCCCGGTTAGTTGGAACTCAAGCGTCGAGTTGGAACACTCCTTCTCGCCGCCCAGGTCGCCGCCGTCCTCCCTGCAATCGACGCCCAGCGGGAACGAGCAGACGCCGCCCGGTTGACTCTCGCGGCAGATGAAGTCCTTATGGATCGGGGCGAGGTGGATCTCCGTTCCAGCCGGTAGCCCGTCGATGATCTTGTGAACCTGGTCCGGACTGAGGTAGTCGCAACCGGCAGGCGGCAGGTCAACCGAACCCCCGCCATTGTCGACCACTTCGCACGGCCCACCCGGTCCGGCGGTGACGACACCGGAAGCGCCGACCTTGAGGTGGCAGACATTCGGATCGTCGCAGTGGCAATCCGTGGCCGTCACCGTCGTCGCCCCGCCTACCTGGGTAACCTTCGCGCAATTGGCGATGCACTCCTCCGGGGCCGGGCAGGTGTTGGGCCGACACGCACCGGTCGTTGGATCGGTCTCGCAGACCGTCGCCGCCTGGCAGTCACAGCATAGGTCGATCGTGCCGTCGGCGTTCACCACGCGGGTCTCTTCGCAAACGAAGCCTGCCGGGCAACCGCCTTTGCAACTGGCCCCACCGCCGGTCTGCATCCGAATCGTCGCCGTCGTTGACCCGGACATGCCGCCCAAATGCCCGCCGGGCGCGCCGACGAAGTCGATCCGGTAGGTAATGTCGAAGAAGCTGTCCACCGCCCACTGATTGCCGGGCAACCTTGTCAAGGTCGTATGACCCGGGCTGGGCATACCGAAATCCGTACCGCCTACGATCCTCAATAGATCGAAATCCGGATCGCCGATGTTGTTGATTTGTCCGAACATCCGGAACATATCCGTGTCGAACGATTGCACCGGGTCACCCGGCGTCCGCGGCGCCGTGTGGGTCTCAAAGGCCATCGGGACCAGTACCGGTCGGTTCCAGCCGCAGAGCGGACCCGGACAGGGTGGGTTCAAGACACTCAGGTCGAGCTGAAGATTCGACCCAGCACACTCTTTCTCGCCACCTAGCGACCCGCCCGCCTCGTCGCAATCCACGAGCGTCTGAAACGAGCAAACGCCGGCTGCGCCCGGATCCCGATTGCAGATGAAGTCCTTATGGATCGGGGCAAGATGGATCTCCGTACCCGCAGGCAAACCGTCGATGATCTTGTGCACCTCGTCCGGGCTGAGGTAGGCGCACCCCGCCGGAGGCAGTGTCACCGTGCCGCCGCCGTTGTCGACGACCACGCACGGATTCCCGCCGACACCGGCCACCACCCCCGGAACCTGCGGTATCGAAAGATGGCACTCGTTAAACTGGCGGCAGTCACAACTGTTCACCGTGACCTGTCCAGTAAACGGATTCAGCTTTCCACAATGCGCGACGCACTCCTCGGAAAGGTTCGGGCACGTCACCTGGTTGCAGGCCGTACCCGCCGCGTTCGGCTCGCAAACCGGCGCGCCGCAACCCGGTACGCACGGATCGCATCCCTGAGCCACTTCGGCGCCGTCGAGAACCCCGTCGTTGTCGGTGTCAGGGTCGTTGGGGTTAGAGGCGATGTTGCAGGGGGTGCTCGGCCGGCAGCAGTCGTTATTCTCAAACCAATCGGGGATTCCGTCACCGTCGCTGTCGGCGCAATTCGTGCCGTCGCCCTTGTACTGTCCCAGGCAGGCCGCCGCTCCTTGGACGACTGAGCACGTGCCGTTCTGCGGATTGCAGCACGCACCTCGCGGGCAAACGTTGCATTGCTTCGTGCAGTGATTGTGTCCCCCCGCCGGATTGGCGTGGCACGTTTCCGTACAGCACTGTTCCAGAGTTTGCGGATTCTCCTCGACGCCCGGAACAAAGTTCACGCCGCATGGAGTATTCGGAATGATGGGTGATATTTGGTGTACCCACGGTTCGTCGCCCACAGTCATGAGATGTTCCGGCGGTATTCCCTCCGCTCCCATATCCAGAACTCTCATATTGCTTGGGTTTCCAATCTCAGTAAAGGTAAACCGCGGCAGCACGTTGAACTGGGCGCTAAAAACTCCCCCGTTGGGGTGCTGCTTGGCCACGGTCATGCCCCCGGGCGGCACAGGTACGGAAGAAAGGCCTACCGATACGTCCCAAAAGGTGTCGGGGGCGGTGATGCTGCGGATGGTAATAGGATTGCAACTCACCAGGCTGAGCTTAACGAGCTCGATGGGAACCGTTTCAGGCGGACCGTCGAGGAGCATGGCGTTAAAGCGACGAACCATCGTATCCGGTAGCCCGTCGTCTCGCCCGCCAAGGATGATGATTCCAGTAAATGGGTCTGATCCCGGGCCAAAAAAGTCAGCCGGTATCGGATCGTTGCAGAAATCGAACTCCGTTCGCCCGCAAGGCGTGTTGAAGCAATCAGGCCCGGGCGGAACGCAGCGTCCATCCGACGGACAATGCGAAACCACCGTACCGTTCGTAAAACCGCACTGGCCGACGGGCAGTATCTGACATGACCCGTCGGGCATGCAGCAGGCCTCGCCGCCCGCCCGTTCCAGTTCAACCGTCATGACCATGTGCTGATTGGGAAAACCGATCGCCGCCAAATCGGTGTAGTCCGGAAGTCCGCAGTCCACCGCTTTGAAGTAACTGGGAGCGATCTGTCCGATGTTGTTCGATCCGTTGAAATAGTAGTTATTCGGACCGGGGGTCGCGCATAGGTCCGGCGACTCCACCGCGACGACCAGGAAGGCGTTCGCCGGCACGACGACGTTCATCGCCGTAAAGTTGACGGTTCGCAGCGCTAATTGCGTGCCGTCCGGAATGACGTCCACGATGCTGGCGAGAGGAACGAGGTTTGCGTTGTTCGGAGGCCCGCCGTTGGTATCCTGATAGAGCGCGATGGTTACCGGATTGGTGCCCAGGGTCTCATCGACGCCGTACGTAACACACCGAACGTAGTGTGACTGACCGGCCGTCGGGCCGACACCCAGGTTAAACGAACGGGCATACGCGTTGTCGACCGTACATTGGTTTCCGCCGTCGAAGCACGCAACCGAGCCGCCGACGATCGTATTGGGGTCGACGCTCTGCGTGAGATCGATCGGAGCGCAGACTCCCGCGATGGACCCGTGCGTCGCGCTACCCGGACTCCCCCCTAAGCTGCTTAGAGTGGGCCTAGGTTGTACGCGCGCAGGTTTGGCGCTACGCCGCGCGTTCTCCACCGACGGCAGCAACACCGCCGCGAGCAGGGCGATGATCCCGATCACCACCAGCAATTCAACTTGTGTGAATCCAACCCTCGCCGCGGAATGTTGACCCTTACGTCCAATCATGGTTGACCCCATCGTACCCGTTCTCCGTTTTTACCCCGTGCGGAAGCACCGATCCGCACAAGCGATCACAACGACCCTATAAGCGCACTATGAGATGGGCTTGGTTCCCGTCCTCTTCTTTCCTAGACCCTAACCCCGAACCTTCGACCCGAATGATATAGAGTACCATACGCGGAACCTGTAACACCGACGGGTAGTGTATAGGACAAAAATATGGACCGTACGTGCGGGGTTGCGGGGTAGGGGCCTAGGTTATAGGATCAGCTACCTCGAACTCGCTGGTTATCAGAGTTGCTGTTATCGGTTCAGACGGGCAAACCCCGACACAGGAGGCTGCAAGTGGTTGTCTCAATGGCGACTGTTGATCGTCCGGCGATTCTTGGCGGCAGCAAGGCCGTAACACTCGACGGCCTGGAGGCCAACAGCTGGCCCATTATTACTGACGACGATGTCGCCGCAGTGACCGAAGTCCTTCGCTCGGGCGAACTCTCTCTTCATAAAATCACCCAGGAATTGGAGGAGGATTATCGTTCCTGGCTTGGTGTGAAGCACGCCTTGGCCTGCTGCAACGGAACCTCGGCCATCTTCGCGGCGATGCACTCCTTCGGCTTACAGCCGGGGGATGAAGTATTGGTCCCCTCCGCGACTTACTGGGCCTCGGTCATGCCCGTCCTATGGTGCGGGGCCGTACCCGTCTTCTGCGAAACTGAACCCGATCAACTCGGCCTCGATCCGGACGACGTAGAGAAAAAGATTACGCCTCGCACACGGGCGATGGTCATAGTGCACCTGTGGGGTATGCCATCAAAGATGGATGCTCTGTTGCGGATTGCGGAGCGGTACAAACTCAAGGTCTTCGAAGACGCTTCACACGCCCACGGGGCGAAGTGGCGAGGCCGGTGGGTGGGGACGCTGGGCGATGCCGCGGTGTTCAGCCTTCAAACCAACAAGTTAGCCCCCGCCGGCGAAGGGGGAATCCTGGTCACCAACAACGATGCGATCCACGAACATGCCTTGTGTCTAGGGCACTTCGAGCGAATTCTCCACCTGCAAACGCCCGCGCGGCGCTTCGCGGGGACAGGTTTCGGCATGAAGCACCGCATGGCCCCGCTGTCGGCGGCGGTCGCGCGAACGCAATTCCGCCATATGGTCGAACGCAACACACGCCGGAACACCAATATCGAATATCTCTCGCGTCGATTGGAGAAGATAGGGATCAACACCTTCATACCGCCCACCGACGTTTTGCGGATGTATTTTCTGTTCATCGTCCAAAACGACGAATCGAGCACCGGTCTGACGACGGATCGCTTGGTCGCCGCGCTTCGTGCGGAAGGGTGCGACGTGGTGCGGCCCAAGTACCCGTTGCTGCATCAGCAGCCGGTTTTCACAGAGGGGCGGTTCATCGAAATCGCCCGTTTGCAGTCGCTGCCGCGGGAGACGCTGCCGACCTATCGGCCCGACGCTTTACCGAGGACGACCGCCGCGAACGCGACCTTGATACAACTGCCGTCCTTCCCGTCGGCGGACCGGCCGTTGCTCGACCAATATGCGAAAGCCTTTGAAAAAGTCCTCGCCGCGGCCCCCGACATCGCCCGCGCGGGCGAACCCGGCGCCGCCTGAGAATGGAAATTGCGTCCTGTGGCACTACAAAACGGAAATGCTTGATGGAAGGGCGTCATGGAAAACCTGGAGCAAGGTCTGGATCGAAACTCATTCAGCGTCGGGACGCTTGACGACGACGATAGGCGTCGCTGTTGGCGGACGAGCACGCACGAGGATCGACTGGCCGCGCTCGAGTTTCTGCGACAGGTCATGTATGGCTACGATCCGGCTGCCGACCGAATCCAAAGAGTTCTTGAAACTGCTGAACTCGGGGGACGTTGACTATCTCGCGCAAGATATCGCCGACCTGGAGGATTTGAGTTGAACGGTAAATCGGTATGGAGTTTTGTAGTTTTGTAGACCAAATCCTGTTCATTGTGCCAGATGCTGTCACGTTCTATCGATGGTTGTCGTTCGGGGGAAAAGTTTTCCGCGGGGCGTTCGTGACACGATGAATGCTGAAAGCGTCCACGGACCGGACCATACGTTGCTGCCTGCGGAGGTTGATTGCCTGATCCTCGGCGGTGGGATCACCGGGGCCGGGGTTGCTCGCGACGCCGCGATGCGCGGCCTGCGAACCCTGCTGGTCGATTCCCATGACTTCGCCTCGGGTACCAGCCACCTGACCTCCAAGGTCATCCACGGCGGACTTCGCTACCTCGAACACGGCCACTTCCGACTGGTCTGGGAAGGGATCGTAGAGCGCGATCGCCTGCTCAACCAACTCGCTCCCAACCTAGTTACCCCGCTTCGATTCGTGATTCCCTTTGAAGGTCACCGGTTCCCCAAGTGGCTGCTTACGCTGAGCGGCCTACAGCTTTACGGGGCACTCGAATGGTACCACGACGGACGGCGATCCGGTTCATGTTTCGGCGGCAGACTTCGGGAGGACTATCCGACCCTCCGCGAACATCCCTTCGCTGTGTCGTTTTGGGACGCGCAAGCCAACGACGCACGGCTGGTCATGGCGACCTTGCGAACCGCGCAAACCGAGGGCGCGAAGATCTGCAACTATACTTCCGTCGCAGACGCGCGGTTCGAGCATGGCGCCTGGACCGCGGACCTGTTTACCGAGCATGACGAAGCGCATTATTCGATCCGCGCTAAGAGCATCGTGAACGCCACAGGCCCGTGGGCGCCGGTGACGACGCAGCTTCTGGGCGGCGAGCCCATGCCGCTCCTGTGGATCAAGGGAAGCCACATCCTCCTGGAGCGTCCCAAGGGATTCGGCAACGATGCGATCGTCATCCGCAGCGTTCGTGATTTGCGCCTGCTTTGGGTCATCCCCTGGGAAACGCGGCTGATTGTAGGCACCACCGAATCGAAATATGCCGGCGATCTTCGCAACGTTCGCCCCGACGCCGATGAGATCGACGATCTGTTCATGAGCTTCACCCGCTACTTTCCGACCTCCGGCCTGACACGCGGCGACATCCGCTGCGCCTACGCCGGGGTTCGACCCATCATCGATCAGGGCGGCGGCTCGGAGAACAGCCTTTCGCGCAAGTCCGAGGTCGTCGTCGATCGTGACCGTCGACTGATCACCGTCAACGGCGGCAAGCTGACCACGTTTCGGCGGATGGCCGAGCAGGCCATTGATGAGGTGGACCGGCTCCTGCCTCGCCCCACCGCCGATGCCGACTTGCGCCATCGCCTTCGCAACGCCCCCCTCTGGCCGGGGCTTTCCCGCACCGACGCCGCCCGATGGATCGCCGAACTTGCAAACGCATCGGCGGGTGGCATGGCCAAGCGCAGCGCCGCCATGCCGGCATCCGACAACGCCTCGAACGGCTCTTGCGCCGTTGGGCGGGTCGTGTCGCATTTGGTTCGGCTCTACGGCCGCGACGCCGCGGCCATTCTCAAAGAAGCGACCCGGGACCAGTTTCTCGGCGGTCAGACGAGCCGACCGAGGAGGGAGGGTCCGCCGCTTTTCGACGACTTGCCTTATTGCCTCGCCGAGCTGTTGTACTTGTGCAAAACCGAGCAGGTGTGCCATTTGCTTGACCTCGTGAAACGCCGCACGTCGATCTACTTCCTCGCGGACGACGGCGGACAAGCGGTCTTTCCGCGGATCGTTGAACGAATCGCACCCGTTCTTGGCTGGAATGCCGAACGAAGAGCCTCGGAGCTTTCCGCAGTCCGCGAGGAGTTTGAAAGCGACTGCAGCGCCCTTGGCGATTTCGGCGTTCCCCGCGTGTTAGTACGACAACCCTGTGGTCCGTAGATGCGTATAGGGCTTCGCGCCGTTGACGGACGCGGCGGCCACAACCTCGGCCACATAAAGGTCATGGTCCCCGACGGCGACTTTCTGGGTTACGCGGCAGCCGAGGTGGGCGATGCAGCCGTCAATCATGGGCCCGAATTCCGTCGGCGTGGTATGTAATCCCTTGAAGGCGTCCTCGTCTAAGGTGAACCCACGTCCAAAGTGCCGGAACATGGCCGTCGGATCTTCACCGATCACGTTGAGCATGAATCGCTTCGAGGCTTCCATGAGTTCAACGATGGGGCGACCTCGCTTCACGCAGACGCTGATGGACGGCGGCGCAAAGGCGGCTTGTTGGACCCAGGAAACCAACACACCCGATGATCGGCCCGCGTGTTCGGCGGTAAGGATCGAGCAGCCGCTCGGCACCGTCCCCATCGCCGCGCCGATTCGATCACGATCTTTGTCCAAGTAGAAGCTCCCCTATAAAGCACGGCGACCAATCAGAGCACTAGGCGCGAGCCTGGTGATCCCGGCGCGCCAAGATGTCTGCGGGCTGGCGCCCTGACCCTTATACACAACTCCGACTTCGTCGGCCCGTAGGGCCGTTTGAAAATAGCCCAGCGATTTATCGCTGGGAATAGGGTTCGTTTTCGTTGACCCAGTCCCGTAGGGACGGCTGAATGTTTCAATCGTCCCTACGGGACTCGCGTCTCTTCTTGCTCCCCGTACCCAGCGATAAATCGCTGGGCTATTCTCACAGCGTCCCTTCGGGACGCACTTTCGCGCCTAGCCAACTTGTGTATAAGGCTCAGGGCCGGTGCCCGCGGCTCTGTTCACGTCGCCGCATGATATACGAAAACACGCTACTTCAGAAAATGCTCTAGCTTTGAGATGAAGTTCGCTCGCGAATCGTTTCGAGAGCGCGTTTAGCGGCCTCCTGTTCGGCTTCCTTCTTGCTAGGACCCCAGGCACTAGGGTAACGCTCGCCGCCGATGACCACGCATATCTCGAAGCACTTGCTGTGGTCCGGACCCTGCTCATCGAGGATCTCGTAATGAGGCGTCGCCGAAAGCTCTCGCTGGGCGAATTGTTGCAACGCGGACTTGAAGTTGTCGTGGGTCTGCGAGGCCGCCGACCGATCCAGGTGGCCCGACATGGTCGCGAGGATGAAACGCTTGGCGGGGTCCAGTCCGCCGTCCACGAACATCGCCCCGATCACGGCCTCAAAGACGGCGGCCCGAAGTGACGTAGGCAGCGCCGCCTTGACCCCGACGCCGTTTCCGAGAATGAGCAGCTCGGTGAGTCCGATTTCGTCGGCGATTTCCGCGCAAATCCGCCGCGACACGACCACCGACTTGACCTTGGTGAGGTCTCCTTCCAACCAGTCGCCGAAACGCCGGTACAGCTCCTCGCAGACGACCATGCCCAACACGGCGTCGCCGAGGAATTCGAGCCGCTCATTACTTTCGACGCGGGAGTTTGCGACCGAAGAATGCGTCAGTGAGGTTACGAGGAGGTCATGGTCGCGAAAGCTGTAACCCAGTAGTTGTTCGGTGCGGGCGGTTACCTCGGCTTGATCCACGGCTGATTCCTACAGGCCGGTGGCGAAAGCCGCGAACCACGCTCCCACACGGGCTCGCACCTTTCGCTAGCGGCCGGTAATCCTTCGCGAGTTCGGACCCCAACCGGACCCACGCGTGACTACATACGATATCATCGGCCGATCCGGCGGTCAAATTCAGGAATGTTTCACGCACTGGGTTGTGGAACCGTTTTGCTTGACAGAATCCGCGCGAAGTCTAGCATCAGGTAAGGGAAATCACGGGATTCCGACAGACGAGATGATTCGACTGTGTTTACCGGTATCGTGGAATTATCAGGAACGGTTCGTGACACCCGCGTGGTGGCGGGTGGGAGGCGATTGCACGTTGATGCAGGTCCAGTCGCCAGGGAATGTAAGAACGGCGACAGCGTGTGCGTCCAGGGTGTTTGCCTCACCGTGGCCTCCGTCATGGGAGACTCCCTTTTATTCGATGTCATCACTGAGACCTTGCAGCGAACTACCCTAGGACGCAAGCACGTCGGCGATCGGGTCAACCTGGAACGATCGTTGAAGGTCGGCGACCGCCTCGACGGCCATTTCGTCCAGGGACACATCGACGGCACAGCCGCGGTTATTGAGGTCCGGCGCTCGGATCGCGAATACGTGATCGGGCTTCGCCCGGACGAGCATCTAACGCCCTACATGGTCCCCAAGGGATCGGTCGCCATCGACGGCGTGTCCCTCACCATCGCCGAAGTACACCATGGTGACTTCACCGTGGCACTCATTCCCACGACGATCGAACGGACAACGCTCTCCACGCTCGCCGTCGGGGACTTAGTCAACATCGAATCCGACATCATCGCTCGAACCATCGTCCACCAGCTCGCGCAGATGACCGAGGCCGGCAGCCTGACGCTGGATGCCTTGCAGAAGGCTGGTTTCGTATGACCGTCGCCGTCGTTGGGGACGCCCTATCACCCCTCGCGGTGCGATCCAAGCCCCTGATCGGGATCACCATGGGCGACCCCTGCGGCATCGGGGCCGAGGTGATCGTCAAGGCCCTGGCCGATCCCGAAGTCCGCTCGCTCGCTCGGTTTATCATCTACGGCGCCGCCGAGGTCCTCGAAACCGCCGCCGATGCCGCGGCCATCCGCCCGTTTTGGTTTCGCATCGCTCATGGGGAGACGCTACGGGTGGATAGCGGAGTCGTGGTGGTCGATTTCGCCGAGTACCCGGCGGGCTTGTGGGTCAACGCTCGCCCGACGGCCGAGGGAGGCCGGGCGTCGCTTCGCTTCGTTGACGAGGCCATTGAAGCGGCCAAGAACGGCGTCATCGACGCCATCGTCACCGGACCCATCCACAAAGTCAGTTGGAAGCTCGCCGGGTGCCGTTTCCCCGGCCACACCGAAAAAATCGCCGACGCCTTCAACACCAAACGGTTCACCATGGCCTTTGTCGGCGGAGACCTTCGCTTGGCGTTGGTCAGCGGCCACGTCGGTCTGTTTGAATTGCGCAACCACTTCACCATCGGCCTGGTGTTTCAACCCATCGATCTGCTTCACGAAGCGTTGCAACGCTGGTTCGCCATCGAACACCCGCGGATCGCGGTCGCGGGACTCAACCCCCACGCGGGCGAGGAAGGCCGGTTCGGCGATGAAGAACAACGCATCATCGGACCGGCGATCCAAATGGCCCGCAACGTCGGCATCGACGTGGAGGGACCGTTCCCCGCCGACACGCTCTTCCTGGAGCGACGCCGCTCGCGCTACGACGGCATCGTTGCGATGTACCATGACCAGGGGTTGATCCCGGTGAAGTTGCTGACGTTCGGTACGGCGGTCAATGTCACCCTCGGCCTGCCCATCATCCGCACCAGCGTGGACCACGGTACGGCCTTCGACATCGCCGGGACCAACGCCGCCGACCCCGGCAGCATGAAGGCCGCCATCCGACTGGCGTGTCAGTTGGCTTGTCGATCCGCGCGCAGCGGAAGCACCCCCTTGCCCGTCATCGCCCAAGGGCTGTAGAAGCGGCACCATCCTACCCAATCCACCAATGCCCAGTTAATTTAGTACCATCAAATCGAGTCCCGCTTCCTTTCCTTGCGGATGACATGCCTCCCGGTTTACATTTCGCTTAGCCGCAGTCGCAATCCACGTAAGGTGGTACGGTTCTTGCAGCACTCCCGCCGGAAAGGGCGCGCTCGACGCCCGAATGACTGGTTAAGAGGAGACTTACGCGTGTTAACCACAATCTCATCCCGACGGGGCAAAACGACTTGCGCCATTTTCGTCATCGCCACATGGTGCTGTTCAGCCCCCGCCCAAGAGGCCAAGAACAAACCCGCCGCACCCGATGCCAAGCAAACTGAGAAGACCCCGAAGGGGGCGCCCAGCACGCTCGACAACCTCATGACGGCGTTTGAAGGTGAAAGCAATGCCCACGCTCGCTATGTCGAATTCGCCAAAAAGGCTGATGCCGAAGGCTACGGTCCGGTCGGCAGTCTTTTCCGCGCCGCCGCCCGTGCCGAGCAAATTCACGCCGCCAATCACGCGGAGGTGATCAAGAAGATGGGCGGAACGCCTAAGGTGGACATCAAGAAGATCGAAGCGAAATCGACGAAGGACAACCTCGATGCAGCTCTAGCGGGCGAGAATTACGAACGGCTGGAGATGTACCCCGGTTTCATCACCAAGGCCAAGACCGACGACAAACCGGATGCGGTGAAGACCTTCAACTACGCCCAGATGGCCGAGACCGAACACGCCAAGCTCTTCAAGCAGGCCCTCGACGAACTGGCCCAATGGAAGGGCGGCAAAAAGGACTTCTATGTCTGTACCGTCTGCGGGTACACGACCATGAACCTCAATTTCGAGAAGTGCCTCTCCTGCTTCTCACCGAAGGAGAAGTACGAGAAAGTGAACTGATCCGCGTTGCGGGGACAAAGTGCTGTCGGCAAGACCTGGACCATGAGCGGTAGCGCGCACAATACGCGTGCTTGCTGATTGGCGCTGCTGAATCCCTGCAAGGAGAATGAGATGGGCTTCTTCCCGCCGCTGCCGCCGTGGCACGGCATACATCCGCTGGTGATACACTTTCCCATCGCGTTGTTGATCGTTGCCCCGCTGTTCATCGTGGCCGGGTTGCTCGGACGCCGGATGCGGATCGGCCTGTTCCTCGCCGCTTGGCTGCTAATGGTCCTGGGAACGACGGCCTCGTTCGTCGCCGTGGAGAGCGGCGAGGCCGCGGGCGAACTCGCCGAACGGACGCCGCAGATCAACGCTCTGCTCCAGCGCCACGAAGACCTGGGCGAGACGACGCGCAACGTGTTCACCGTGTTAACCATCCTGTTCGGGGCGATCCTTCTCTTGCCGAAATGGATCCGCCCCCTTGCCCGTCCCGTTGCGGCGATGACGACGCGGGTGATCTTCGTTCTCATCTACCTCGGCTGCACGTTGCTTATCGCCAACACGGCCCACCTTGGCGGCAGACTCGTCCACGAAAAGGGCGTCCGTGCCATGATAGGGACTTCCTCCACGGACACGCCGGAGTCGGAAGCAGCAGACCTGAAGGCACCCCACCGCGATGACGACGACTGAACCGTATAGATCGGCTGTCGCGCCTTAGCGCATAGCAGAGCCCAACGGATTGAACGCCGCGGCGACGACGGCGGTGTGGAAGCGTTCGAGCCTGGCCGGCGCGATCCGGGCTTTGGTGCGTAGCTCGGATAGATGCTCGGCAATCATTTGGTTGTAAACCTTGCGGATGTAAAACTCCTTGAGCTGCGGCTGGACAGTCTGAAAATCCGGCTCCAACGCGGGTTCCAGCTCGTCGCATCGAACCAGGAAAAAGCCCTCCGGGGTTTCGAGGATATCGCTGACCTGCCCGGCCCCCAAGTTCTCCAACGCCGCGACCGCCGGCTGGAAACGCTCGCGAATACTGTCGGGCGTTACCCAGCCCCACGCCCCGCCATCGGCGGCGCGGGCACCATGCGAGTAACGACGGGCAACCTCGGCGAAACTCGCGCCATTTCGCACCTCGAGCTGGGCCGCCCTGATCTTCGAGTGGGCCTCCTCACGAGCGGCCTGCAATTGTTCCCGCGTAGGGGCGTCCACGTCGCCCGGTAGCAAGTCGGCGACGCGGATGTCGATCAGCGACATGCTCCGCCGGGCCGGTCGCCGCCACGCTTCACGGTTGCTCTCGTAGGCCGCCAGGAGTTCGGACCGCGTCGGCTCCGCGACCTTCGGCCGGACCTCCGTTTCCAAATAGCCTGAGATCACGAACTGCCGCCGCAATTGCGTCCGCGCTTGTTCCAGCGTGCTTCCCTGCGATTCGAGGTATTTCTCATAGCGCCGTTGCAGGCCGCCGTGGTCCTCGGTGACGATTTTTCGGATTTCGCCGTCGACGTAGGCGTCGATCTTCTTCCCGACCTCTTCCGCCTGCCGTAACGACGCTTTCTGATATAGGAGCATCTCCGCGATCTTGTCGGTAATGAGCTGGGCGGCCCGTTCGGCGACGAAAGCGCGATATTCGTCGGGCGCAGCAAGTGAGTCCGCTTTTTTGGCAAGCTCGTCACGGTGCCCCAACCATAGGTCCTTCGCTTCGACCGTCTCGGACTGTACGGTCATGCGTTGCACCGGCGAGTTGTCGGAAGGGTCGTCGTTGATCGGCGCGGTCTTGGCGGCCGCCTTGGTCCGTGAATGCGCCGTGCTGGTCTTCGACTTCGATGTGTCCGCCGCGATCGGCCCGAAACAACCGCCGACCATCACAACCGTGGCGAACGCCGCAGCTCGAACAAAGCCCGAACGATCAAACGTCGTCATACCGTTGCTCCCACGCCGGCAACACTCGCATCGGCGCGTGAGGCGGCCTTCACGAGCATGTGCCGAAGCACCGAAACCAAACTCGACGGTTCTAAATATGCAGGAGGCAATCGCAAGTGAACGGTCTTGGCATCCGGCATACGCACGCTCCCGGGGGCTTCGTCGAACGCCGCCTTGGCCGTCGCAACGTGATCGACGAGGAAAATCACGTCCGGCGGGCGAAGACTGATGGAGTTGATCCCGAACCGCCGAGCGAGCACGCGAATCTCCGCCACCTCCAGCAACCGTTGGACCTCCCGCGGCAACGGACCGAACGCGTCGACGAGGTCCCTCTCCAACTGGGTCAGATCAACCGCCGTTCGGCACGATACGATACGCCGATACACCTCGATCCGCGAGCGGTCCGACGCGATGTAGTTTGCCGGGACATGGGCCGCTACGTCAAGATCGACGTGTACCGACGGCGGAGTCGGGTCCGGCTCGTTCTTCAAGCGTCGAACGGTCTGCTCCAACAGCCGGCAGTACATCTCATACCCCACGGCCGCAATGTGCCCGCTCTGCTCACGGCCTAGCAGGTTGCCCGCGCCGCGAATTTCCAGATCGCGCATGGCGATGCGGAACCCGGCGCCAAGTTCGCTGAACTCCTCGATGGTCTTGAGCCGCTTGGCGGCTTTGCTTGTCGGCGGACGATCGGGCGACAGCAACAAGTAGCAGTAGGCCCGGTGGCTCGACCGACCGACTCGCCCGCGCAACTGGTGCAGATCGGCCAGCCCAAACCGCTCCGCTCGATTGATGAAAATTGTGTTGACCGCGGGAATGTCGATCCCGCTTTCGATGATCGTGGTCGAGACGAGAACATCCGCTTCTCGACGCACGAACCGGTGCATCACCGCCTCTAGCTCGTCATCCTTCATCTGCCCGTGGCCATAGACGATGCGCGCTTCGGGCACGATCTGGGCGATCGTCTCGGCCATCGCCCGAATCGACTGCACGTAATTGTGTACGAAGTAAATCTGCCCGTCGCGGTTCATCTCCCGGAGAATGGCGTCGCGGATCAACGACCGGTCGAATGGCCTCACCTGCGTGGAGATGGCGCGACGATCCACCGGTGGAGTTTGCAACGAACTGATGTCGCGGATGCCCATCATCGACATGTGCAGCGTTCGCGGAATCGGGGTCGCCGTCAGCGTGAGCACGTCCACCGTCTCGCGCATGGCCCGCAAGCGCTCTTTGTGTTCGACGCCGAACCGCTGCTCCTCGTCGATGACCACCAGCCCCAGGTTGGCGAAGGAAACGTCTTTGCTCAGCAACCGATGCGTGCCGATGACGATGTCCACCTGCCCTTTTTTGGCCTTTTCGATGATCGACTTCTGCTCCGAGCCGGTGCGAAACCGGGATAGGCAACCGACCACGAACGGGTAGTCGGCCAGGCGCTCGCGGAAGGTCTCGTAGTGCTGCTCGGCGAGGACCGTCGTGGGCACGAGCACCGCCACCTGCCGACCGTACTCCACGACCTTAAACGCCGCACGCATCGCCAGCTCCGTCTTGCCATAACCCACGTCGCCGCAGATCAAACGGTCCATCGGCCTGATGCGGCCAAGGTCCTCGCGGATTTCCGTCGCTACCAAGAGCTGATCCTCGGTTTCCTCGTAGAGGAACGCGGTCTCAAACTCCCGCTGCCACTGCGTGTCACCGGGATAGGCCGTACCCACCGCTTGCGAACGCACCGCCTGAAGGCGCAGGAGCATCTCCGCCAACTCGGAAACTGACTCAGCGACCTTTTCTTTGGTCTTGCTCCAACGCTTGCCACCCAGCGTCGAAAGCTGCGGCTTGCGCCCGGCGGCCCCGATGTACTTCTGCACCAGGTCGATCTGCGACGTCGGCACGTGTACGACGGCGCGATCCGCGAACTCCAGCGTAAGGAACTCCTCCTGCTGCGCGGAATCCCCCTTCCGCATCTTCTGCAGCCCGCGATAAACGCCTATGCCGTGCAGGACGTGGACGACCAGCTCGCCCGGTCGAAGATCGGTCCAGGTCTCCAACGGTCGCCCGGCCTCATGCCGCCGAATCCGCCGCCGCTGCCGATGCCGCTGGAAGATTTCGTGATGTCCGATGACCACCGTCTTCGCCGCCGTCTCGTCAGAACCGCGACAGAATGGAGCGGTCCGGCTCGGACCGCTCGTTGGCACTCGCGGTTCTGAACGCGTCCACACGAATCCGCGGTGCATGACGCCGATCGATAGGTGTACGCGCGATGCAACATCCCGCCCCTGCTCGGCGAGCAAATCCGCGAGCCGCTGCCGTTCGCCCTCGTTGTCGCAGATGACGTGTACTTCGTGGTCGCCCGCGATGCGGCACAACTCCGTGACGGCATCCGAGGCCCCGCCCTCAAATCGCGCCAGCGAGGTAACATGGAAATCGAAAGCATCCTCGCCGCGAACGGCGGATGACCCGAACCGCGAAAGATGAAGCTGTGAGAAGCGCGCGCACCTGGCGAGCACGTCGCTTACCTCAAAGAGACGATCCGAATCGCCCAGACGGGACCGAATGATCTGGCCCATCTCCTGAATTTCTGTCGGCCCGTCTAACACCACGACGGCATCGCCGGGTAGGAAAGCGAATAGGTCCGCTTGGTCCTCTACATCGCCAGTAGACCGCGGCGGCAGGGCGCTGACAGACAGCTCTTCCAGTGTTTCCACCGATCGTTGGGAGCTTACGTCGAACCGGCGAATGGACTCGACCTGTTCGCCGTCGAACTGGATGCGATACGGCGTCGACTCGCCGAAGGCGAATAGATCGACGATATCGCCGCGACGGGCCAGATCCCCGGGCGACTCCACCATTTCCAGACGCGCGAACCCGTGATCGATCGCCCATTCCACAAGCGACTCCGGCGATCGCGCCGCTTCACCCGGCGACAAAGCGCCGACACACACGGTCAACGTGTGTCGGGCTAAGGTCTGTGGCGACGGTACAGGTTGCATCAGCGCCTGAATCGGCGCGACGATCACCGTCCCTGAGCCGCGGGCTTCAGCCCGCGCGGTCGCGCGATCAGAACCGCGACAGCGATGGAGCGGTCCGTGCCCCGACAGGAGAAGGGCGCAAAGTCGCAGCCGCTCGGCCTCAATCTCGCCGCTCGATGCCCCTTCTCCAGGAAGCGCCTCCCAGGCCGGGAAGAGTTCGCACGGACGTCCCAGAAACAGTTCCAGATCGTCGCGGGCATCGTCCGCTTCTTCGAGGTGGGCCGTGATGTAGAGGTGGACGCGCGGCGACGCCGAAGCGACCATCGCCGTCACCATCGGCGCAGAGGATCCCCACAGGCCGCAGACGTGTACCACCCCCCCGCCACGCGATACACGGTCTCTTAGGCCCGCCAAACGAAGATCAGCGGCGATCGATGAGATCACCATCACGCTCTTCGCATCATAAGGCGCGCGGGCGGCATGGCCAAGCGTAGCGCCGCCATGCCGACGACCGACTTCGTCGGCCTTGGGCATGCCACACCAATGCGTTGTGCCCGAGCCGTTGACAAGTTCCAACAACTATCGACAGCCTTATGCTGGTACTGTGCCGACGGTGTAACTATGCTGAAAATAGAGGTTGGATGCTCCGCTTGCGGGTCGTGCATCCGACGCTCCGCCGCCGCTAAGGTGAAGGGAAATGGAAGGCGTCGGCAACGCTCATCGTCATGGATTTGTGGAGGATTTGATCATGTGCAATCCAACATTTCGGTTTCGCAGCGTCATGCTCGCGGTTTGGTTGGCGCCGACCCTGGCGTTCGCGGGACAGCTCCCCGCGCGCTTCACGCTCGGTCAGTACATCCCTGAACATGCGTGGTTCTTCATTCATCATGCGGACAATCCCGAACGGGCCTGGATTGAGCAGCAATGGGGCGAGGTGTTCGAGGCCCTTAAGAACAGCGGCATTGATCGCGATATCACCACGTTGGTCATGTCCGCGTTGACCGACGAGGACCGCGCCAAGGCCGACGCGACCATCCAGAAGGTCACCGGCCTCCTCCACGGCGTCAGTTGGGGCGACTTGATTGGCAAAGAGTTCGCGTTTGCCGAGGGCGTTTCGCCGAGCAGTTCCAGCTACGGATATGTATTGCTGGCCCGCGGTACGGAGAACAGCGGACAAACGAATGTCGCCGGGCTGGTGACGATCCTCAAAGAGATCGCCTCGCTCGATGAATCCATCAAGCTCATCGAGTCCAAGCGCAACGACGTGGATCTTTGGTCGCTGAGGTTCGGCAAGAAGGGTGCTGTCGAAGCCGCGTTCGTCGTGGACCTGCTCCGTCGCGGGGACATCATCGGCCTGGTCGCCGAAGTGCCCATGGGACCACTTAGCGGCGCCTCCAGCCAAACCCTCGACGATGTTCTCGCCCTGATGGCCGGGCAGCCCGGCAAAAAGGCCATTTTGGCGCAGCCGCGCTTTCAAGAAGCGATCAACCTGGTGAAGCCCCCGCAGGATTCCCTGGCTTACTTCGACGTGAAGATGTTCGTTGAGGACCTCGGACGGATGTTTGAAGCCATGGGGAAGAAGAAGAGCGCCGCCAAGACGCCGTCCGAGAAAAAAGAAGGCGACGGCAAGGATGGCGCCGCCAAGGAGCCTGCCTCCGCCCTGGGCAACACCCCGCCCGCCGGTAACGACGACGAGGACGGCGCGAAAGCTCTTGCGATCGTGCAGAAACTATTCGCGCTCTGCAACGTCATGGACTACAACATCACCACCGTCGAGACCCAGGGGCGACGCGAACTCACCCATTTGGCGACGCGCATTCAGGCAGGCAAACAGACCAACCCCTTGGTCCAGGCGTGCTTGCTGCGCAAGCCCTTCGATCGTTTCGACCAATTCATTCCCGCGGACGCGACGGGCTTCCGCCTCGACGGGTTCGTCGACCTCGGCGGATTCTACAACTTGGCGATCGAGTTCGTCTCCAAGGAAGTCCCCGGCGGCGCGGAGATCATCTCCCAGTTTAAGGCTAAGCTCGCCGAAGTCGGCTTCGACCCCCAGCGCGACATCTTCGACTGGCTGAGCGGTGAGATGATCAGCATCGACCTGCCCGCCGCGGTGGTGACGCCGATGGGCGGCGCCGACTGGGTCTGGATGATCCGGGTGAAGAACTCCGAACTCGCCGCCACGAAGGTCAACGGCGCCATCGACGCCCTCAGCGGCCAGATGAAGGGCCAGGGCCAGATGCTCATGGTCACCCCCGCGAAAGTCAATGCCGAAGGGTTCCGCGAGATCACCCATCCCATGCTCGCCATGATCATGAGACCCGTCGTCGGGGTAAACGGTGAATGGCTAACCATCGGCTCGTCGGCGGCGGCGGTCAACAAGTGCCTCGCCGTGGCATCCGGAACGGCGCCCTCCATCCGTGAAAACAAACGCTTCATCGCGGAAGGCTTGGTTCCCACCGGCCCCGTCGCGGGCGCCTCCTTCAAGGACACGTCCAAACGCGGACAGGAGCTTGCCGGCGCGGCTGGAATGATTGGGTTGGCCGGTGGCATGGCCGCGGCGGCCATACCCGAGGAACCCGACACCCATCAACTCAAACAAGTCATCCAGTCGGCGCTGGGCATCATCATGAAGCTCGGCCCGATCCTGCAGAAGATCGACTTCTACAGCTCTGAATCATCGATGACTACCCATGACGGCCCACTAACAGTGCGTACCGAATCCGTCGTAACCTACAAGGACCGTTCCGCGAACGAAACGACCACAAAATCGCCGGTACCACCAACGCCGCCCACGCCGCCGGAGCCTCCCAAGGCCCCGCGACCGTAACGAAAAAATCGTGTAATGAAAGTGGATACCATTGGCGGCTTGCCCGTCAGTGCCGCATCGCCTGTAGGTTCTCTAGCGACGTTTACGGCGAAGCAGCGAGGCGCCTGCGAAGGCCAAAAGAGTTAGCGTGGCCGGCTCGGGCACCACGGTCAGACCCGAAAATCCGCTGCCAAGGATCACGTTTTCGAAGCTCCCAATGAAAGCGTGTTCGCCGGTATATGCGTTAAAGGAGTACAACCCGTTGGAACCTGGATTGGCGGCGAGCGGACCGCCGGTGACGAAGTAGCCGCTGCCGTCGAGAAGAGCCATACCGCCCACCCCGCCGATGATCGGCGAGATCGAGTCAATGGTCGTAGCCCCGGCCGTCGTGGGGTCGATAGCGAGCAAGGCGTTGTCCGTGCTATCCAGACCGATCAGCACACCGTCGCCGCGCCAGCCCAGACCGGCGATGTCGTGCCGACCCTGCAAGCTGTTGACGACCGTCGCCTGGCCCGTGTTCAGATTGAGAGTGACAAGATAGGGCACGGTAACGCCCCCGTTCACGGCGTAGGCGGTCCCGTCGGGGGCGAACGCCAGTCCGCCCTCGAAGGCATAAACTCCTAACGGACCGATTGACTGTCCGGTCACCGCGTCGAGGGTCGTGGGGATGTCGAATCGATAGAGCGCCGGCGCTGCCCCGGTAGTGAATCCGTAAAAGAATCCATCGCGTAGGTTGAACTCCAAGGCCCCCAGTCCCGTAACGCCGCTATGGCCGATGAGCTGGAGTGATGCGTCGGTCGTGGAGATTGCATAGAAGTCGCCGGTGTTTTCCTCGACGCCGATCAACGGCGCCGAGCTGGCCATTGCCGGTAGACCCATCATGACGAGAAAAAGTGTCGTAAGACTGGCACTAACACGTCTCATAACTTGTCCCTATGTCCAAGCGCGAAAAGTTGCCCACTCCACCGGATCCATACAAAGAATCGTTGTGCCAATGACACCCGCTGTCAAGTCGGTTATTGCCCCTAGTGAACGAAATTCGGATCGAGACAGCCGATCGCAGATCCGCTAAATCCCGCACCCGCAATTTGGGGTTGCCACGCATGTTTTCCAGTTGTCCCGTGCTTGCGACAGTGATAAAATACAGTGAGGAATTTTACACTGACAGCTCGGTCCCGTCGGCACCTTCTCGTGAATCCGTCGTCGCGTACCGGTCGTGTTATTTACTATTGCCACCCAGTGGCGGAGAGCTAAACATGAAATCAAAAAGATGGTTGTGCAAACGGGCGATTGCATCGCTCGTCGGCGGTGTTTTGCTGTTGCAAGGCGCGGGGTGCGGAAACGGCGCCCTCGGGTTGCAGGACTATGGGCGCGACTTGCTCTTGGGAATCCTTAACCTCATAGGGACTCAGAATCTGCAGAACCAGATTGACCAGATTGTCGCGAATCAGGCGACCGAGCCGCCCGCGGGCGAGCCTTTGCCGGGTCCGGAGGGTGCCGAGGGTCCGCAAGGTGAGCCGGGTACGGCAGGTCCGCCGGGCGCGCAGGGGTTGCTCGGTCCGCAAGGTCCAACGGGACCAGCCGGAGCTGAGGGTCCACAGGGCGACCCAGGTCCGGCGGGACCAACCGGACCGGCAGGTTCATCAGGCGCCTCAGGTTCGACGGGTCCGGCCGGTCCACCAGGAGAGCCAGGCGGCCTCTTCGTCGACCTATTCATCGACGACTTTTTCACCTACACCGATCACATCCCCGGCTCGTTGGACGTGAACATCGTGGCCATTCGCGAGCCGGCTCTCGGCGCGCCGAACGACCAGACCGGCGATGCCGGGGCCATCGCGTGGCGCATGGAAATTCCCGAGATCTACGAAACAGGCAAGGAGTTGACCATGCGGTTGCTGTTCTTCCGCACCGGGGAGATTACTCCAGGGGAATGCCTGATCTTTACGCTCGATGCGTTACGGCTACGGAACGGCATGGATGTGCAGCCCTACGGCGATCAACTCTGGATTCGGGTGGACGGATCGGCGAAAACGACAACGCAGAAAACAGCGGCCGAGACGCTACTTGGCGTCGCCGGTGGGGTCGGCGTATACTGGGTCGTCGAACTTCCGATAAACACTGCCGCAGGACTGGGGTTCCCAAACGATTTGGCCGTCGCGGATCTCATTGCATTCGAATTAGCCACGGCGGTCAAGCCGGACCTCAGCGCCTGGGACGACGGAGGGCGGTATGAGTTGCTGGGCGTCGAAGTGTTCGAATCGATCGGCGATGCCGTGATCGGGGCCACCATCTTTGACAACGTCGAGTCGTTGACCTGCGGAGGCGATTAAGATTCTTTAGATGGAGAAGGGTCGAGCAGTCATGACGGTTGCCGCAGTGAATGCTCGCCGCCCGGCTCAAGGGCCGGTCGGCTGACCGGGCCGACGCGCACGACCCACTCTCCGTTGCTCGGCTCCACGTGAATGGTTCGTCGTCCGGCAAGGACCTCATCGAGGATGACGCCGACGGTCTGGCCGCGCCAGCCGCAGAGGAGTTCGACTGCCGTGGCGTCGGACGGCTGGCCGATGGTACGGTGGCGAATCAGATCCCGCAGGGATTTTTTTGTGGCGATCAGACTGTACGCCAGGTCGTAGTCCAGGCAGTATCCTCGAACAACGGCCGTAGCGAGTGCTACCAGAACGGCTTCACGCGGGGCTTCCTCATCGTACGGCTTGGCGATGGGCCACTCCTCCGCGGGCGTCGCCATCGCCTCTTTCACGATGCCCCCTAACGCCTGAACGTTCTTGTCGCTCATGTTCAAGCCTCGCAACTCACGCAGCTCGCTGAACGACGACAACTCGTGTCGGGCAATCTCCACCAGCAGGTGGTCTTTCAAAGCAATGCGCGCGGGGCGATTGAGTACTTGGGCCAACTCGTCGCGCCACAGCAGCAGCCGCCGGGCGACGGCGAGCTGTCGACCTTTGAGAACGCTGATCCCCTTCACTCGTTGAAGCTTGTCCTCCTCGACGCGGGCGTAGAGGGACATATCCTCGAAGCCCCGGAACTCCTCCGCAGCCCATTCGAGCCGGCCCGCACGGACCAATCGGTCGTGGAGCTTGCGGCGGACGGCGAGAAGATAGTTCACGTCGTCTGCCGCATAGCGAAGTTGCGCGGCGTTGAGCGGACGCTGCCGCCAATCGGTCAGCGTCTTCGACTTGTGCAGACGAACATGCAGGGTCGATTGCACCAGTTTTTGGAGGCTCAACGGATAGTCGTATCCGACCAAGCCCGCGGCGATCTGCAAGTCCAACACCCGCCGGGCGACTCGCCCGGTGCGTCGGACGGCCATGGCCAGGTCCTCTTGCCCGGCGTGGACGACCGTCTCCACCTGCGGATCGCAGACAAGTTCCCAGACCGGCAGGAGATCCAGCTTGAGGAACGGGTCGATCAACACGACGGCGTTTTCGGAGGCGAGCTGAACCAGGCAGACTTCGGGTTCGTAGCGGTCCTCCATGACGAACTCGGTGTCGAAGGCGAAGCGTCCTTCGGCCCGCGACTGGGCGCAGAACTCGTCGATCTGCTGCTGCCGCTCGATGACCACAGTCTCCGGTACACCCGCCGCGCGATTCATGGCCGAACATGATAACCGAATCCTCACCAATTCCGAACCCGAAACGTCGAAAAGCCGAAACCCCGAAATCAGCCGCGACAGCTATGGAACGGACACGTCCATTGCCCATTGCCGAATGGGAGCCGAGTGGAGAGTGACGAGTGACGAGTAACAACTGCGTGATCCGTACCGCGATCCCGGCGCGCCGCGAGAGAGAACCACAGGCGATCCGAAACGGCGGCTTCGGGCCAATAGTGTAGGCAGGTGCTACCAGGCTACACGCCATATGCACGAGCGGCAAATGGTTAAGGCACGTGCCAGCACCCGCCGCCGCCCTACGAACGCCCATTTTTCCCTTGACAACGCCGCCCCCGCGCCCTACGCTACATGGAGTGGGTTGGAGAATAATCCGGGGTCATGGCCTCGGATCGTCTTGAACAAGCCCGGTTCTGCCCCCGACACCCGTGAAAACGCCGGCGCAAAAGGGGCTTGGCGTGGTGCAATGGCCCTGCACCGTCCGATAGCGGAGTTGGGCAAGGTCATCTGGGAAACGTCGGATGAACAGTCAGGCACAGCACGACCGCACGCCCCGGGCACGCCATTCAAGGATCTACACATGAACTTCGCCAGAGGCATTGTCGCAACGACCATCGGAATCCTGGCCTTGCTTGCCGTATCCTCTATCTCGGGTTGCCCATCGGGGTCCTCACCCAGCGGCGGCGGCGCTCCCGACCCCGGCACAGAGGATACCGGCGGCGGCGGGCCGGAATGCGAGGACACCTGTGAATTCGCGTCCGACGGCGAGTGCGACGACGGGCGCGCCGGCGCAGTCACCGGTGCCTGCGCCCCGGGCACCGACTGCACGGACTGCGGTCCGGTTGATTTTGGCGACGGCGGCCAGACCTCGGACGCGGAGGTCATCTTCGACAACTCCAACGGCTGGCTTGTGGCGAACAGCCCGACCGCGGCGGCCGAGTTTACGACGCAACGAACCTACCGGGTTACGCTGATTCGCAACTACCACTGGAACGACGGCGCTGGCTCGGCGACTGTGGGCACCGTTGCACTGCGCGACGCCATTGGTACCACTTACGGTCCCTGGCAGGCTGTCGGGAGCGATGGCGCTGGCGGCAGTTCGAAGAACCTCTACTGGGAGGCGGCGCCCGACACACTGATTCCGCCCGGAACGTACACCGTCATTGACTCCGACACCGCCACGTGGGCGCAAAACGCGACCACGGGCAACGCGGGAATGACGCACGTCGAGGGCGTGTGGGTCACCACGGGCGGCGACCCCGGCACGCCTGAACCGACAGCGCCGACGCTCGATCTCTCCGTGGGTGGCGACATCGACGCCGGCGCCGGCGTCACGATCACGGCCCTGCCAGCGAGCGCGACTGGAAAAATCACCGTGCAGGCAACTGCCGGCGGCGCGGCCGGCGCGCTGGACGACGAGGGGTACGTCGCTTCCCGGGAGTATGACATCACGGCGACCGGGCTTACCGGCAAGACACTCATCGCCCCCCTGATCGTCACGCTGCCGGTCGATGTCAGTGGTATTCCCGAACCCGTGGATGCGCACGGCTTCTCTGTGGAGATCCTCGACAGTGCCACCGGCGCCTGGATCGCAGCCACCGGCGTCATCCCCTACGACGCCGGCGCCGGAACGATCTCGTTCCCGACCACGCACTTCTCAAAGTACCGCGTGTTCTATGTCGGGCTGATTCAGGAAAGCGAACTGAACTACCTCGACTGGTTCAACAACGCCCAGCTGAACAAATACACCTACGCGACGGATCACTTTGTGGTCGTGTACTACCTCCCAGCAGTCTTTGGCCAAAACTCCCGGCACGTCGTGGTGGACAACCCGACCTGGGGCACGGGCGGCGGCCACGCCACCGATCCGAACGTCCCCGACTACGTCGAGGACGTGGCCTTCTCGCTCGAGCAGGCCCACCAGTACCTCACCGGATTGACCGCGAATGGCAGCAACGTCTTCGATGATCCAGGACGTGTGACGTGCCAGCTCATGTACATCGCGGACGCCTCGGGCAAGTTCTCCTGGTGGGAGGACAACCTGATTCGCATCCGGCCACGGTTGGACAATTTCAATGATTTGCAGACCACCGTGGCCCACGAGCTAACCCACCTGTTCAGCACGCAGCACTACAACTTCGCGGGGGCGGTATCCAACCGCTGGTTCTACGAAGCCGTAGCCAATTGGTGGTCCGTCCGTGCCTCCAAACTGGGGCGGGCCGATATGCTGACCGTCTTTCGTGACGGCATCTCCACGTTTATTGCCGAGCCGTTGGATTCGGCGAGCGAAGGGAGCATGTACGCCGCGGGCGATTTTCTGTACGCGCTAACCAACGCCGTCCCCGGCTTCGATGCGGCCAACGTGATCCTGTCCGGTGCAAGCGCCGATTTGGCGGCTTTGGAACAAGTCCTGGCGGGCTTGAACACGCCCCTGGGAGAGATTTTCACCGCCTATGTCCAGCAGAACTGCGTCGGCACCTACGACCTGTCGCCGGGCTACCTGAAATTCCCCAAGCGACTCACGACAGCGGAACTCGCCTGGCACCACGATTTCACGCAAAACCACCTGTCGGGCCACTACGTCGAGTTGGGTTGCGACGAGGCCGTCGACGGCATGCTCGTCGCCGCCACCGGGTGCGGCAGCACGGACTGGCCGTTCAGCACGTACTCGTATGCCGACACCACGCCTCCGCCGGCCCGTGCCGACGTGAACACGTATCTGGAAAACCCCAACGCCCCGCAAGCCTCGATCGCCGTGGCACATTTCGGCAAGATGGGCACGACGGGCGTGAATTACTCGATCCTGCGTCAGGTGTTCGTGAACGCCCATACCGATACCGGCTACGACAGTACCGGGGCAGACTACGACGACATCGCCTGCGGGACCGATTACTACCTGCTGGAGCCGCCGGGGCTCAGCTCGGGAGCCTGGCCGGCCAACGGAGTCGCCTGGGTGTTCGGAGCCTCGAACATCGACCCGTCCTATCTCACTGGGTTCAACGTCTACTTGAACAACAAGAAAATCAACGACAATCTGATTCCGTACACGGACGAGCAATCGTACTCGTACACGAGCGCGGCCAACCCAATCACGTCACGTACCGGCGTGACTGTCACGATCGTGGACAAGTTCGGCCACGAGTGGCCGGAGGTACAGGTTCAGGTTAACGTCTCCATCCAGCCCTCCGAAGTTTCGAGGCCCCTGGGATCCACCGACACGGTGCTGTTCCAGGCGGTGGTGACCGGGGCGATCGGGCTGAGCAATGAGGTGACTTGGAGCATCGCGGAAGCCAGCGGCGGTGGAACCATTACCGCCCTGGGTGTCTATGATCCTTCCTCGGCCGTGGTGGGCGATTATCATGTCGTCGCTACCTCCAAGGCTGACCCAACCAAGTCCGCGACCGCCCTCGTTCATATCACCGGGCCCGTGACGATTCCCTTCTCCGGAACCATTACCCGGGAAGAAAAGGTTGGGTTTACCATCCCTGGTGTATTTGACCACGCCTACAACTACACGATTAGCGCATCAGGAACCGTCACCGCCAGCCGGCTCACTGAGTCGGAGGAACTCACGGCTGAATACACCGGGGACGGCTACCTCTACCTGCCCAACGCGAACCGTAGTCAGCCCATCACGCTAAGCGGAACGGCCGACTGCGTTATCGACGCAACCACGTATACACAATTCGTCGATATCGACGATGGTTTTGTGCATCCGCTCTCATATAACGGGTATGTCGAGTATACTTTCGACAAAAAACGGTACACTCACATCCTCTATGCCGCCGACGGCAGCGTAAAATCGACCGAGGAGAAAGCGACCGGCGCCTTCGCGTTCAACCTCGCCAAAGACGAAAATGCCGAGGTGCAGGCCCAACTCGACTTCACCACCAAAACCTATATTTATGATGGAGCCGGACTCGCTGTACCGTACGGTGGACCGGGCACGGCAACTACGACCTATACGGTCTTCACGACTAAATAAAACAACAGGGTTGAAGCGGCTGGTGCGAGAATCCCTTCTCGCACCAACTCTGCGGGAATCTTTTCCCGCGTGTTTCACCATAGATTCCCCGCCCAGGATACGGGAAAGGATTCCCGTCGTAATGCGTGCGAGAAGGGATTCTCGCACCAGCGACGACGACCCCCCTTTGTCCCCCCTTGATAAGGGGGGAGGCGCTCGCCCGGATCAAACCGCCGACGGCCAAAGCCAGGCGAAGGTTGCGCCCGTCACCAGTCCGTACAAGACGCCGTCAAAGACGAACTTGAGGGTGATGGACCACTTTTGCCCCTTCCAGATCGAGTCCGGCAGGGCGCCTATTGCGTAGCCCAGGATGGCCACCGTTCCGGCCAGCCGGAAAACGGGCATGTACGCTGTGCCGCGTTGCAGACCCAGCGCGGCCACGTAGGCGACGAACACGCCGATCAGAACCGAGTATAGGAACCATAACACGAGACTCTTGCCCATATTGCACGGGCCGTTGGGAATCACAGTCATGGACCCCACCGGGCCGAGTTTGCACTTCGCGGTCATTTCCGGCGAGCCCATGTCCTTCATGGATTCGCAACAGGGAAACGCATAACTCCCCGGCCGGACACTTTGACTTCGCATCTCGGCGAGGATTTTTTCTTCACCGGGCAACTTCTTGTAATCGCCCTTGTGAATGGGAATCACCATGTGCAGGATGCTGCTCACGATGAAGACGAAGACCGCCGACAGCAGGATCGGCAACCACAATTCCGTCAATGGAATCATTTGTTTTCTCCAAATCGACACCGGCCTCAAGAACCCCCGTAGTGTACCCCCACCGCCAATCCAGGCAACCCCACCAAGCCCCACGCCCAAGTAGCCACCAGTGGGACGCGCCGCGCCGCAATCTGAGCCGTAGGCGCAAGCCCACGGACATTTGCACGCCGCGGTTAGATGGAATCATGGCCCGGACGCGTTGCCTTCGGTGATGAGTTTCAACAGCGCCTCGCGGAGGCGCGTGCAGATGGCTATTGCCGCCGCCGCATCGTCCTTGTCCGCCGATTCGCCGGGATATCGAAAACCAGCGCCAACTCTGGTTAAGAAACGAAGTTCTTTGACTAGGAAAATCGCCGCCGGATAGAGTGGTGCGATCAGGTCAGCCAGTTGACTCAAGTTATGGGTAAGCGGAGGTCTGGTCTGTTGCCGAACCAAGAGGCCTTTCATGAGCTTTTCAATACTCTGTTGCGCGTGAAAGCAGACGGCATCGTAGTGTGGGCGACCGGGAGCGTGCATGGCGAGTAATGCGATATCGAAATCGCCTTCGGCCTTCTCGATCCATTCTCTAACTGTTCCGTTCATACAGCACGATCCCGTGATCAAACGCATCGCGGATTAGAGGGTCGAATTCGGCGTAGCGCCGGGCGGAGTCGTCCGGGCGGCGGGCGAGAAGGTCAACCGGGAAGCGCGGATCGGTGCGGTCGAGGATTTCGAGCGACATATCGAGCGGCTTTCCCTCGAACGGGAGGATCACGAGCAAATCCACGTCCGAATCCTCGCGAGGTGTGCCGTAGGCGTGCGAACCGAAGAGGATGATCTTCTCCGGGTTGAAGTCCCGGGCGATGTGTTCGCTCAACTCGATAACGCTGCTCATCGCGACCATAAATCGCTCCCGCAAGTTACGAAAGCCTCCGAGTTCCCTCTACCGCATGGACCGTCACTGCACTATTATACCCAATCGGCTGCGGGACGCACTATGAGCGACCGAGGCGTCCTGCGTCACCTACGAGGAGTAGCGTAACATTGGCGGGCGACGAGCCCCCCCTTTGTCCCCCCTTGGTAAGGGGGGAAGTAGCCTATGAGGATGACAGATGGCTGACACACCAACGGATGTGAAAGACGACGGCGCGGTTCCCAGCGGGCCGGAGAGGATCGTCGATCATCGGCTGATCGAGGAGATGCAGGACTCGTACCTGACCTACTCGATGAGCGTGATCATGGCCCGGGCGCTGCCGGATATCCGCGACGGGCTGAAGCCCTCGCAACGGCGGATTCTGGTCGCCATGAACGACCTGAACCTCGGTCCGCGGGCGCAGACCAAGAAGTGCGCCAAGATCAGTGGCGACACCAGCGGTAATTACCACCCCCACGGCGAGTCGGTGATCTATCCCACGTTGGTGCGCATGGCCCAGCCGTGGAACCTGCGCCAGCCGCTCATCGACGGGCAGGGCAACTTCGGCTCCATCGACGGCGATCCGCCGGCGGCCATGAGGTACACCGAAGCGCGGATGACCAGCGCCGCGGCCATGATGCTCGAAGACCTAGAATACGAAACCGTCGATTTCGTTCCCAACTACGACAACTCCCGCGAAGAGCCGACGGTCCTGCCCGGCAAGTTTCCCAACTTGCTCATCAACGGCGCGACGGGCATCGCGGTGGGCATGGCGACTAACCTTGCACCGCACAACGTGGGCGAGGTGTGTGACGCGCTGCTGGCCTACCTGGACAACGCGGACGTGAGCATCGCGGAGTTGATGAAGGTCATCCCCGGCCCGGACTTCCCCACGGGCGGTCAAATCTGCGGACGGCGGGGGATTCTCGATGCTTACAGCACCGGGCGGGGCAGCATTACCCTGCGCGGCAAGTGCCACGTCGAGGTGAGCAAGAGCGGCAAGAGGACGATCGTCATCACCGAGCTTCCCTACGCCGTGCTGCGCAGCACGGTGACGGAGAAGGTCGCCGACGCGGTCAAGTCCGGCAACATCAAGGACGTGTCCGCGGTCAACGACGCCTCCGACCGCAAGCACGACGTGTGGATCGAGATCGATCTGAAGCGCGACGCCAATGAGGATGTGGTCATCAATGGGTTGTACGAATACACCCCTCTGCAATCGAACTACCACATCATGAACATCGCCCTGGTGGATCGACAGCCGCGAACGCTGACGCTCAAGCAGATGCTGGGATTGTACGTCGATCATCGCAAGGACGTGATCCGGAGGCGCACTTCATTCTTGCTGCGACGGGCCAAACAGCGGGCGCACATTCTCGAAGGATTGATCCTGGCCGTCGGGGACATTGACGCGATCATTGAGCTAATCAAGAAATCGCCTGATCCGAACACGGCGCGGGCGAACCTGATGGCCAGGCCGCTGCGACTCACCGAGCAGCCGACGTTGCGGAAGCTGCTCCCGAAAGTATTTGTGGAGCGGTTCTCGAAGACCGATCACCATCTGACCGCGGTACAGGCCAACGCCATCCTGGCGATGCAGTTGCAACGACTGACGGGGTTGGAGACGGAGAAGCTGGGCAATGATTACGCCAAGTTGGTCGAGGAAATCGAAGGGCATGAGGCCATCCTGCGTGAGGAGCGGCTGGTGTTGGACATCATCCGCGAGGACATCCACGAGCTGAAACAGACGTTCACCAGCAAGCGACGCACGGAGATTGTGGAGGCCGTCGGCGAGTTCCGGATGGAGGAGCTTATCCCCGACGAACCGGTCGTGGTCACCATCTCCCGCGAGGGGTACATCAAACGGACGGACGTGGAGGAATATCGCAAGCAAGGGCGCGGCGGCAAGGGGGTTCGCGGCAGTGCGGCCAAGGAAGGCGACTTCCTCGAACACCTGTTTGTCGTTTCTACGCACGATTATCTCCTCTTCTTCACCGATCGAGGGCGGGTGTATTGGGCGCGGGTCTACGACATGCCGGTGATGAGCCGAACCTCGCGCGGGCGGTCCATTGCGAACCTGTTGCAGATGCAACCCAATGAGACGCACCGCGCGGTACTGGCGGTGAAGGAGTTCGAGGAGTCGTACGTCTTCTTCGCCACGGCCAAGGGCACGGTGAAGAAAACGCCGATCGCGGCGTACAGTCGTCCACGGCCCAGCGGGATTATCGCCATCTCCCTCGACGCCGATGACTCACTCATCAACGTCGAACGCACCAGCGGCGAGAACGAGATCGTGCTGGGCACGCGCGAGGGCATGGCTATCCGCTTCCATGAGAACGACGTTCGGGCGATGGGCCGCAGCGCCCACGGGGTACGGGGGATGAACCTCGAACCCGACGACTCGGTGGTGTCGATGGTGGCGATCAATACGGGGATGTCGCTGCTGACCGTGTGCGAGAACGGCTACGGCAAGCGCACCGACATCGGTGAGTATCGAAAGACCCGCCGCGGCGGCAAGGGGGTCATCAACATCAAGACCTCGGAGCGTAACGGGCGGGTGGTAGCGATCCTTGCGGTGACGGACGACGATGAGTTGATGATGATCTCGGCCAAGGGGATCATGCTGCGGACGGACCTCAGCGCCGTCCGCGAGATCGGCCGGGCTACGCAAGGTGTCCGGCTGATCCGGCTGGATGAGGGCGATAAGGTGGTGGCGGCGGCGAAGATCGCCCCGGAGGACGACGAGGAAGAGGCCGGTCCGGAAACGCCCCCGGGCGGCGAAGTCCAAGGTGAAGCGACCGATAGCGAACCTGCGGCGGACGGTTCCTGACCCGGAATTCGGATTTTCGCGTAACTTTGGCCGCGGGTTGCCGAATAATAGGGAGCAGGATCAGGCCTTTCGACCCGTTTCCGGCTCGCCCGGACTCCACGTTCGGGTGTAGGATGACGGGTCGGGGGTGTCACCCCTTACGAGCCTCTCCCCTCAAGGGAGAGGAGTAGAGACGGAGGATCATACGATGAAGCGGGTCAGGTCATGGTTGGTTTGGACGGTCGCGGTCGCAACGGTGCTTGCATGGAATTCGGCCGCCATGGCGCAGGCGACGCCGGGCACGTCGGGGGTGCCGACTCTGGGGCAGCACGCCTCGGACAACGTCAGCCCTGGGGCAATCGCGGCGCGGGCGCCGGGCAACATGGTGAGCGCCGGAGTGGGACGGGCGCGGGAGGCGGCCCGCTTCGCCCGCGGGGGGATTGAAATCACCGCGACCACCAGGCCCATGTCGCCCCGAGCCATGTTCCTGGTCGACGCGATCAAGATCATCTTCGACGAGTTGAATTCCGCCCTGTTGTTGTTCGAAAACCTTCTGCGACTCCGCGCGGGACAGCCGCCGTTGGACACCGCCGCCCCCACGGTGAGTTCCACCAGCCCCGCCGACGGGGCTACGAGCGTGGCAATCAATACGAAAATCACGGCAACCTTCAGCGAGGCGATGGATACTCCGACGATCACCACCGCAACCTTTACGGTGGCTGGCCCGGGCACGTCGCCC
>JAGVHG010000093.1 GCA_020056715.1 Phycisphaerae bacterium
ACGAAGCGGTCAAAGAAGTGGCCAAGGTGAGTCATGAGCGAACCGTGATCCGCCGCCTCGAAAAACTCCTGGCGGCCTAAAATCGGTCAGTTTGAGTTAATAGAGGAGACTTCTCGGCGTTCCGAAGTATATACACAGCACAATTTAAGCACATGGCCAATATCTACCCCTAAAACTATTTCTGCGGTGGTATTTGCCGATCTGAATAACGACGGCCTGCTTGAAATAATCGCAGTTTCACGTTTTAACGGCGTTTACGCGTGGAATCATGACGGTACTTCACTGCCAGGATGGCCTTTCATTTCAAATTATATTACTTCGGCTTCGCCTGCCATAGGGGACGTGGATGGTGACAATGCTCCGGAGATTGCCGTTGCAGGAAGTTATTATTTTTATCTTTTACGCAGTAACGGCAGCGTATGTCCGGGATGGCCAAAGTCTATCAATGGTGTATGGCCGGGTTCTCCCGCGTTATACGATATTGACAACGACGGCACCTTGGAAATTATTGTTGCCTATAACGGCACAGGCAGCGCGCCTTCTGTGTTGTATGTATTTAATATGGACGGGACCATTGCGGCAGGCTGGCCGCGAACAGTTGGCGGCGCCGTAAAAGGCTCGCCGGCTGTCGCTGACATCGATGGCGACGGATACGTAGAAATAGTCCTTTCCGGAAATTTCGACCACAATGTTTACATATGGCGGCATAACGGCGAACCGTATCCGGGCTGGCCTCAGCACGATAACGAATTTTCGGAGGCATATTGTTCCGCCTCGGTAGGCGATTTGGATAATGACGGCGATATGGAAATTGTTTCGGCGGGCGGCAGCAAGATCTTTGTAAGGCATCACGATGGTACTACTGCCGCCGGATGGCCGCGGAGCGCAAGCACAACCATTGACGGTTCGCCGGCGTTGGCCGACATAGACGGAGACGGGGATCTGGAAATATTTGTCGGAAGTTCCATGGGCGGCATGGCATATGTCTGGCATCACAACGGCGCTTTCGTACAAGGATGGCCCGTCAATACGGGCGGATCAGGGCAAATTTTAATAGACGGCTCAGTTGCGCCCACGCCGGCAATAGGCGATGTGGACGGCGACGGTGAAGTCGATATTGTGATAGCTGATTGCGACAGCCATAACGTTTATGCGTTCAGTAAAAATGGCGTTCCGCTCGCGAACGGTTGGCCGAAAGTAGTACCTGAGGCATATCAGTACGTGGCGTCTCCCGCTATCGGCGACATTGACAAAGACGGCACAGTCGAAGTGGCGATAGGCACAAGGGGCGGATTCGTTTATCTTTGGCGCGAACAAGCTGCATATGACGAAAACACCATGGAATGGCCGATGTTCCGGCACGACCTCCAGCAAACCGGCTGGTACGAAGGGCTGCGCCGCGGCGATCTGGATGGGGACGGCCGCGTCGATCTCGCGGATTACTCCGAGCTGAGGAATTGCCTCGCCGGTCCGGGGCTGCACATGCCTTCTGACCGTTGCGGCCCGGCTTTGTTCGCAAGAGCCGATTTGGACGGCGATGACGACGTCGACATTCGTGATTACGCAGTGTTCCAGTTAACATTTGCTCCGAGACCCAAGTAACTGAACTTCGGGTCATGCTGGCAGAGATACCTTGACTGCCTCGGACTACCAGCTGCGACCGCCGGGTTGGCTACCCGGAGGTCCAGATTGTTTTCTCAAAGATCCGGAACGAGGTCTGGTGTTAGCGGTCTGAAGGCGACTTTGAGCAAATGGTCGTTGGCCGGGTCGTCCAGAGTCCAGAGCGCCTTGCCGGTTTCCCGAAGCTCACGACACATGCCATGGAGGGTTCCGCCGGGCGCGGCATGGGGGATGAAGACGGCGTTGGCGAGTGAAACGACGAAGCGGTTGCGCTCCTGCGCCAGCGCGGCGGTCGCGCGGCGTACGTTCTTTTCAAATGGGGACGTGATCAGCATCCGCCCGCTGGCGACTGCGGATTTCCACGCGGCCGGGATGCGCATCCCCTCAACGCCGTGAGCCGGGCAGACGATGACTGGATGCTCGCCGCGAAGGAGGATTCCGAAGCACTCTTGCTCGGTTGGCGACTGGAACCCGCTCACGACGGTCCATGCCGTTTCGCGAAACGCTCGAACAACGTCGAGTGCCTGGACGATAATCGAGCCTGGGCACGCGCGAGAACAGAGCAACGCTAGTCTGCGAGTCTTCATCAAGGATTGGTCGCCCTGGCTCATCATCACTTCACTGATGACTTTTCGGCAATTCGACGAAGCGACACCTTCTAGCCATGCCGTTCAAGACGGTCGCGGGCGTTAACGAGATTCAATTGGCTGAAAAACGGCAAGGCAGCAGGCCACCGATTCGCCGGCATGCTCGTAACAATCGCATATACAACTTCGAAGTCGCCTGGCGTCGGGCGCTTATCGGGGATCAGTTTCGCCAGCGCGGGTTTGAGTTCGGCGATCTTTGCCTTAGTTCCTTTGCGAAAGTCCTCATCCCAATGGAAGGCCTCGCCCGACATCACCCCCTGAGCGAAAAGGTGGCTCAGTGTTGCGGAGCGAGTCTTTCGTTTGACGTGAACGAACTGTCCATGGGGTGTGAACAGGTCGCATACTTCGATGTCGGAGTTCGCATCTCTCGCGCGGACATTCTGTTGGTCCATGAGCGCGTAGTTGCCAGTGTTGGCCACGCGCTCGTTGTATTCACCCTCTTTTTCGCCTGCACCTGCATCGGGAAGCGACAGCGACGACGCACAAATGCTCTTGAGCCGTTTCGACACACGTTTCGCGAATGTCTTCGCAACTTCGTACCAGCCGCCGGCAGACAGGACATACACATGATCGCCGATGTCGGTCTCAAATACGATGGAATCGTGGACGGACCACTGCGGATGCGCCTGTCCCGACCCGGAAAATCTCACGGAGATGCGCTGACGCTTCAGGTCGGCAATCGCAATTTGTTCGACATCATCAAGCGTTGCGAGGTACTCGTCGATGTCCAAGTCGGCTTGGACATTATCATCACCCTGACGCGGGTATACAAAGCCGTCAACTTCCTCCCAATTGATGGGCTCCGGCGGGGACAGGTGCATGCGTTCTGACTCGCCGGCGTGGAGTGCACGAAGCAATTCGGCTTCAAGCCGGGTCTTGAGACTCGGGTCTACAACTGGCTGCATATGGTCGATGAAACCGAAATGCTCCTTGTAATCGTCGCGACCGTATGCTTCAAGTGTTTTCTTGCAGACGGCGGCAAGTTCTGCGAACTCCGCCTCAACGGCGATGACGAGCGCATCGGCTCCTGTAACCTGTCTTGCAAAATCGGCGTTGCGCGGTTTGCCGGTGACGGCCCTGAGCACATCCTGTGTCACGTCTAGGCCGAAAGCCGACAACTCTGACCCGCGACTCGCCTGGCGGCGAGTCGCCACTGTGAGGTCTTCGAACTTGCGGCTGTCCATACTCTTGAGGTTCTTTGGGTCCACCGTGTTTAATGCGACCTTAAGACCAAAGTTCCGTTCAAACGACTCGGGCTTAAGCAGATTGCGGCCATAGCCGAATGTCAGCGCGAATCGTCGACCGGCTGAACTCAAAAATAGGACAGCGGCAGTGCTCTGATTCGTCAGGTTGATCGGTTCCGCCAGGCCAGCTCGCGCAAGCGAGAGCCAGGCCGGCGGCCTGTCTTGCTGCGGCTGAAAATAGAATCGTCCCTTGAACGGCAAGTCATCGCGTAGTTTTCGGAGTGTGAGGGAATCAGGGTCTTTGAGCGCATGTTTCGATTGCGTGATGTCGTCTTTGAGCAGGAACACCGTTAGGTGTCGCTCTCGCTTCTTGGAACGCTTGGCCATAGGTTCGTTTCCGAGGTCGAACAAAATGAGCAAGGCGGCAGGTAGCCATTAACAGACGGGGGCTACCGCCGATGCCGTTTCGACGGCGGCCCAGTGTGAACTCCGAGACATCTGATACAGGGGGACTTTCCGCTCCGGCTTGCCGACAGGCCCGACGCTCAGTCCTTCGAATGCAGCGACGTTCTCCGCCAGCAGATCATCAAGTGGTTGCCCCAGGAGTGTCATCGTCTTGGTCCAACGCGACTTAGCGCCGATGATTCGAAGTCGTTGCCGCTTCATCGTTTTCATGAAGGGATCCGCCGAAAGGAATGTGACGGCTCGAAAGGCCTTCTGCAGGCTCGCAAGGTGCTGGCGGCCCCCGCGGACGACTATGCTTAACGGGTGTTGGGCTCGCTCGCACAGAGACTTGAGTTGCGCGGCGTGCCAATGTCCGCGCTCAATTATTCCTGCTCCGGTGGCAAATTCAAACGCGAGCCATTCGATTTCGGGATGTGCATGAAGGAACTCGCCCCATCTCGCATAATCGCGATCGGTGCGCCCGTTGACGTGGAGTGCCACAGCACTTCCAGCAGACTGGAGCTCGTGCCAGCAGATCGCTATTCGCTTCATGTTATACAAGTTGTCCCATCGGGGAACGTCCGAGAAGAGGCTGAAGTTAGGGACAGTGATGAGGTCGGGCCTGAGTGCTCGTACGGCGTGGACAAATCCGGCGGATCGGGCTGCGGACCAATAGTTTTCAAGATGCTTGTCCAATGCGACTCCATGGACAATTAGAATAAATGGGCGCACTCTAAACGCGGCCTCCAGGTTTCTACGGCTTAAGAACCGCGGCTTACCGGTGCGGGCGAAAAACAAGCGGTGCAGCGGAACTGCTGCCGCATTAACTACTAGCGGCGCAATGCGACTTTTACCATGAAGTATTTCAGGAACCACTGCGGGAATGCTTGGATTAGGAACCGTCGGTGCAAGTGGAAGGTTATCAAATTCGAAACCGCAGATCTCGCGAACGCGGGCGACAAAATGCACCGGGTTGCGGGAACAAACATTGTCGCATCGGGCTGGCTCGTTACAAGGGCACAAATAGGTGCAATCCATACCGGCCCTATCAACGGCAAGTCCGCCGCAAAGCGATCGTTCGGGACATTGAAGACATCCGAAGCATGTCGTTCCACTTGAACGATGCCAGAGATCGGCGCCTTGTCGAATGCGAGGCGGGCCGTTATTTGCGACGGGGAGAGATAAGACCATTGTTCGCTCGCTTTGATTACGCAACCATCACATCGACCGCGCCGCTAATCTCATGTACGTGCGTGACCTTTGCTACCGCAAAACCGGCATTTTCCTTGATAGCAGTGATCAGCGCGGCAGGATTATCCTTCATGATGCCGACCTCGGAGCAGCCGTCGTACAGGCGAACCGCGTCGTCCGTGATACGCACAACAAACTCGTGTCCGAGGGTAAGATTGGTGCCATTCGTCGGAACAGCACAGTACGTCCGGCCGGCCAACGACGGCTCGTTCGAGAACAGTGTCGGGGTAGAGAGCTCGCGCATCCCCCGGTCCCATGCTTTCTGGAACGATTTCGCGCACTTTTTGGCGAAGTCAACTCCCATAGCGAAGCTCCTGGATAACCGGGCGGCACCGTTTCGTGCGTCCCTCTCGCTCCTCAACAAGAATTCCCTTTTGAACAAGCGCCGCAAGCCGATTGTTCCAGCCTGTCACACCGATCTTTTCGGCCCGACCGAATCGCTCATGCAAGGCTCTGGCGTCTGCTGCTCCGAGACGAAGCACGGCCCCCAAGGTCACGCGCTGTTTTTCTTCGAGTGGACCGAGTACGTGCGCGTCACGCTGTTTCCCCGACGGGGTCAGCTCACAAGCCACCAGAGCGTCGCCGAGCGCCTGTAGCAGGTTCCGGAGTTCCTCGGATACAATGGCGTCCGCATTCGCGATGACAACGGCGGCGGGTGGCTGTCGACGTCGACAGTAGTCACGAAAGCCAAGGACGCTTTCACGAAGGAAGCTGCCAGTGGCGACATGAACCTCGCGGAAGTCGAGGATGACGAGCGACGAATCGTCGCCTTGGCCGTAAGCATTGATTAGCCCGGTTAGGGCCAAAACGCCTTTGGCTGCACCAGCAAGGACGTTGTCGTCAACGATGTTGCGAATTCGCAGGATCATGTCACCAACCTCACGTGAAGTATATGACTAAAAGACCATCGTGTCAAGCGGAGAATCGGTCATCGGAGCGTTCGGCAGACAACAGAAACTATAAGTCCTTTATACAGAACGGTTTGCGCTAACAATGCGGCGGGCAAATTGGGGCCGTTGCCATCTATTTGGAGCCGGTGATCGCCGCTCCGGAAGCGGAGGGAGCCGTTGAGGTGGGCCAAGGCAACGAAGATGGATCGGAACCCAAGTCCATGCCCTGTGCCCCGGCCGAATCGCGATTCTCCATCTGTTAGGGCGGTCTGGAGTGCCTGTCCGTGGTCGGAGAGCCTTCTGTATTGAGGGTTCTTGTGAAGGCTTGCGAGCACGCCGATGCCGCTATCGCCGACAACATACTCGAAGCGCCCTTGATCGTAGGCGTAACCGACGATTCCCGATTCAATCGCATCACTATGGGAGTCGACGTTATCGACCAACTCATGCACCGCACCGGCAAGACCAGCCGCGGTCCCGTTGTCAAAACCGGCTTGGCAGGCCGCGGCTTGAAGCCTTTTCAAGTAGGCGATCCACCCTGGTCTTTCAGCGTCGCCATCTCTGGATCGCAAGATCGCAAATTCAGCACGGCGGGGGTTGAGAGCGGTATCGGATAGGTGCCGCGATTCCTCGGCGGCGTACATGGCAGATCTGAGGGCCGTGATAACTTCGGTGGCGGGGAGAGTGTCGAGCGTGGGGAGAACGTGGTTACACCGGGGTTGTTGAAGTGCGTACTCAAGGGCTGGCCCGACAGCGTTGATAGTTCGCGTCGCCAATAATCGCCTGATCTGATCCATGCGACTTGGTGGCGCGAGTAGTACGTCGTCTAGGACACTAAAATCGGTGACAAGCCTTTCGTTCATTGCATAAATCGTAGAATTGTCCGAGCTTGGGCGCTCCGGGCCGGGCAGACGACCACCGGGTGCTCGCCCCGTAGTAGGATTTCGAGGCACTCCTGTTCGGTCGGCGATTGAAACCCGCTCACAATGGTCCACGGCGTTTCTCGAAGCGCCCGGACCACGTCGAGGGTTTGAACGATGATCGAACCAGGACACGCACGAGAACAGAGGATTGCAAGCTTCCTCGTCGCAAGCAGGTCGAGGTCGCCAATCGATCGTCCATCGCTTGGGATTTGGGGCAAGCACATGACGGCACTCTTGTTAGACCGACTCACACCGCCAGGACCGGGAGCGCCCGGGAAGTTGTTCGCCTGGTTTCGCGGGCGAGAGGCGGCATTTCGTCGTAAGTCCGGCCGTTCAATTCGCGGCCTGCTAGGTGTTTGCGCACCCCGCCCCACTGCTTGAAAAAAAACTGGACGCTCTCGCGGTGGCATTGACGACGAATCGATTCGACCCAAGCCTTGGCCATCGGTCGCGCGCCGGGACCGGATTCGCCTCCAACAATGACCCATTTAATATCGTCGAGGGAAAGCTCGTCCAATGGGCCAATCAGTGGTTCGCATGACAGAAAACGCACTGCGGCCGGAACATTCTGTAAATCACCGATTCGATGGAGCACACGAACATCCTCGACACTTACGCCCATCCAAACGTTCTGCGGCCACGGCAGAGATTGTGCAATTTCACGGAGGCGGCCGCTGCGTTTGGTCAAAACTTGGAAGGTGTGCTGTGGGCACGCCTCCATCGTGGCAAATACGCGCTGGATGAACGCTGTCGGGATGATTTCGTGAAACAAATCGCTCATTGAGTTGACGAAAATTACGCGCGGCTGACGAAGTCGCCGCGGAAGGTCCACGAGGTCGTTATGGAGCGTAACGTCGAATCCGTTGGCATAGCGAGCGTTGCCCATCGCCTTAAGACGCTTGGCCATTCGTTCTGCGTAACAGTTGCGGCAGCCCTCGCTCACCTTTGAACAGCCCGTCACTGGGTTCCACGTGTACTCGGTCCATTCAATAGTGCTAGCCTTGGGCATGAATCACTCCCTGCCTAAATATAATCGCTCGCACGGCATCCTCGCTGAAAGTGCCCCTACGACGCGTTTTCCCAGGCAATAATTCAACGCTCTCGATCAGATCGTTCTCTTCGATCCATTTGAGCATCCGCTTCGGGTTCGCAAACGGCGTGTCGTTGAGGGCGTAGTCGTGAAGCTCGTCGTGGGGAACGCGCTTCCCCTTGTGCCGCTCAAACAGCTGTCGTGCGAATTCTTCGGGATCGTCAAAGCGGAATAGCAGCGATTGCCTGACGTTGGCATCGCAAAAGGTGTAGGCGCCGCTTTGATCGATAGACTTCATGGCTTCCTTCATCTTCTCCAAACCCAGCGGATGGCCGCTGGCGAAGACAAGGAAATAGTTTATCGAATCCTTAATCCCGCGCATTTCGAACGCGAACACGTAACGGATACCCGGAAGCGTCCGGAGACGGCGTTTGTAGAGTTCGAGAGCCTGGCGGCATTGGACAACGAAGTCTGCGTTGAACGACAGACTTTCCTGCCAAGACGTGTCTCCGAATACTTTGGTCAACAGGATGTCACGGTTTGCATCATCCCCGGCCCGAAAGATTCTAGCGATGCCGTCTGCATCAAGGTTGATGAGCACCTCGGATGAAGGGCTGCTTAGAATCTCCGCGACGGCCGTGAACGGTGCCCCTGTCGCGCCGAACGGGTCTATGAAGACGAAAAGCGGATAAGCTTGGGAAAACGAACGCGGTCGAGCGGCCTTTATTGCGATTAGACCATCCACAAAGGTGGCCGCATAGGTTGACGCATGTACACGAGCGTGACTCTCAACCGTGCTCAGCTTGCGTTCCAGATTCTCCGTGCGGGCGGGATCGAGTTCGACAAAAGCACAGTAAATGTCGCCGGCTTTCCATCGCGCTCCATGCGTGTTCAAGGCGGATGTAGCAGCCTCCAACGCGACGATCGGCGATCCGGTCGGATGGTTCGTATACTCGCCGGGACCGGCGAAGCCGTCCACGTAGAGAAGTTCCGCGTTTCGGCGAGGTGGCTTAGTCCCCAGGATTGAGAACCACGCCTTCAGGTACGCGCTCAAGAGGTCAATCTTGGCTATCGTGTGCGGCTCGGCCTTCCAGATTGTCGTGAGTTTCTTGGACGACATAAGTTCCTATTCAGGCCCCTCCCGCTTTAGGACGACCACTACGTTCCTCAGAGCCAAACGCTACCCTAACATGAAGACCTGGAGCTGCAAGTGCGCGACCATCTAAAGGCGTCTGGCCCAGGCCGGCGAAGTAGGGACCATCGGGATGATTCGTTTTCCGCTTCATTTTGCAGCGTCCTTGGACGAGTTGCACGCCGGGCACGCCACTTGGCCGTTCTCGACCGTGGTCTTGCCGCCCTTCGTCCATGGTTTCTTGTGGTCCGCCTCCCAGGCATCCCACTCGCATTTGTCCCCATTGCATTTCAGGCGAACCTGACAGATGCCGCCGTCACGCCGGAAGATTGCAAGCCGTTGTTCGTGCGAGAACAATCGCTGCCCGTCCTTGGGTTCTATGTCGGGCACGGCCTCAAAGAACTTGCGGAGCAGGTAGTCGTGCCGCCACTGGATTGAATCTTGCGCGTCAGTGCTGTGGCTCGTGCGCTCCTTGTAGGCAAGCAATTCGGGGTCTGCTTCATCAGCGGAGAGGTCTTCTTGTGCGGCGCGAGTACCTTCAAACTGGATGAACCAGGTTCGTAAGTCGTCCTCGCGGCCCTGCATGACATAACGTTCCAGGCAATGCGACACCAACGCATAGAGCGAGACGACGCTGTATCGCTCCAGTTCAGGTGTCTTTTCCGTAAACGTCTGCGCCAGATACGCCAGCACGCGGCGAATCTTGCGCGATTTGGGGCTGGCTGGGTCGAATTCCATATGCGACGTATACATAGCATTGAGGTTGGAGTTGCGCACATGGCACGGGCCGCCGTTGATTTCAATGGCGGTCATCTGCGCCGCCACAAGGTCGTGCGTGAATCGCGTGTTCGCGAAATTGCATCGCGAGAAGAACTGATGTTGGGCAAGATCCTTGATGAACTCGCGCATCCTGCCCGGCATGGCATTGCGCTTCTCCTGCGCCTTCAGACTTGTTCCATTTTGCAGGCGCAGGAACATCTCGCGAACTTCGTCTTCGCTGGTGTCGCTGAGAACGATCACGTCGAGGTCATAATTATCGAAGCGAAGGCGGAGGTCTTCCGGCAAATCGTTGTAGTGCATGTTGGCAACCACAACGCCGTCAATGTCGTCAGCATTCTTGGCCAGATGGAACTCGCCGGCCTGAAACTCAAAGATGGTGCGAAGACGCTGCTGACCGTCCACTACTTCGTATTTCTCCGGCGCTTTGCCGATTTTTCGCCAGTACAGTTTGGGGATATCGTAGCCGCGCAGAATCGTATCGATGAGCAGTTGTTTTTGGCCGAGACTCCATACAGCGGGGCGCTGGAAGTCCGGATTGGTGTCAATACGGCTCTTGTATCCACAAACCGAAAGCATGGACCAAGGTTTCTTGCTGATCTCCATTGTATCTATTTCTCCTGTACTTCGGCGTCGTCACTCCCGCCCATGCGGTACTTGATGTCGAAATTAAGTAGGAAGTCGAGCTGTTCCGACGAGAAGGCGAAGTGCTCCGCAAGTGCCTGATCTATCTCGTCGATTAGCGGCTTGCTCAGTTTGGGATAGGTACATTGAATGCGAAGCTCACCGAGCTTCTCGTACTTCATGGTAAGCACCTTCGAGTTCGCCCGAATGTCGTCCATGAGCCGCTTGACAAGCGAAGAGAGTCGCTCCACAACGTGCGGATCGGCGCGCTGAAAATCGAAGCGGCTGAGGTTGATTTCCCGGCGATTCAGATTGCGGCAATCGGAATAGACCGTGATAAGCCAGTAGAACAGCGTCGAGTTGAGCATCGCGAGGAATACGTTCCTCTGTTCAGGCTTGGAGAACAAAAGCTCCTTCAGTTCTGATGGTGGCCGCGGCCGACCGACGGCATCCCGAATCTCGGGGACAAAATCGAGAATTTGAACGAAGTGGCTCAGTTTTCGCGTGTAATTGATGGAGTGCTCTCCAGCCCTCTCGAAATCAGCAAGCGTGGAAGCTTCCTGAGCAAAGCGTTCGAGGATTGCTTGCTCGACGCTGGTACCGATCTTGGCCATAGCCCCGCCACGGTTCAAGGCGGTTGTCTCGATGAACGCCAGATTGTGGAAAAGGTACGGCCGCTCGACCGATTGCCATTTATTGTACGTGGTCGAGAATGTTCGCCGCTGCTGTCCACGCGCGTGAATAATGATCGCTAAGCGAATGTGCTCAAGCCCATCGAAGAGCTTGCTTGGCCGGTCGTTGAAAGCGCTCACTATCGAAGTGCCTGACTTGTACAAAGCTGTTTGGAGAGGCTCGTATCCATCTGTGCAGACCGATGCGACAGGAACAATCATCCCGATCCGCCCAATCGGTTCGCACAGACTGATGCACCGCTCCCACGTGAACGCATAGAGATTTGCACACGATTCGGTCGTATACCCACGTATCGTGTACGTCCCCTTGACCTTCGAGTATTCGACATACGGCGGATTGCCGATGATCACATGGAAGCCGCCGTCGCGCATGATGCCGAAGAACTCGACCAGCCAGTGAAACGGCTGGTGGCTGAGCTTCCAAGCGTCGAAATCCTTGGGTTTGTCAACCTTGACGCCGTACTCGCCAGCGAGATACCGATCGAGTTCCGCGTCGAGTTTGTTGAGCCGTTTGCGAAGCTCGGCCTTGTCCTTGGCTGTGACCGAGCCGCCGTGACGGACCTGTGTTTCACGGAAGCGTTTGTAGGCACCGTCGGTAACCTGGGCGTCTTCCTCGATCCGCTCAATCTCTTGGTCGCCGAAGCCGAGCGTGCCTGATTGGCTGCACCGAACTTCCTCCAGCGAGACATAACCGACGAGCGTATTCCCGGCGCGGATGTTGAAGTCGATGTCGGGCAGCGGCTCGATCTGCTCCACGCGCTCCACCTGGGCGACGAGCTTGAGGAACAGGCGGAGCTTACAGATCTCGACGGCCTCCTCCATGATGTCCACGCCAAAAAGGTTGTTGATGATGATCGACTTGAGCACGAAGTAGCGTTCGTTGGGATGCTCCTCAATTTCGGCAAGGATGGCCTTGAAGTCGGCGTACTTTTCGGGCCGGTGCTTTGCCCCCGACTGCTCCAACTCGTCGACGAAGCGGCGCATGCGTTCCAAGCAGTCGGAATAGAGCGTTTCGAGAATTCGCAAGGCCGCAAATAGGAACGCGCCGGAGCCGCACGTAGGGTCGAGCACGCTGATGCCGCGCTCGAACTTCTCGTTCGACTTCATCGGGATGCGGCCGGCAATGGTGTGGTAAAACGCCCGAAGCAACTCGGGGCCTTCGCAATTGACGATCGCATCGCGTGCGAACTGCCAAATATCGAGATTCAGCGTTACAAGATCGTTGATCTGGTGGACTTCGCCGCGGCGAAGCTTCTCGCGGATTTCGAGGCATCGCTGACGACGAGCGACGTGCTCTCGCCACGTCTCGGTCGGTAGTGCGAACGGTTGCGGCGCCGGTTTGTTCCAGCCGCCACGTTTGGATACGTCGGCGATACCGGCCTCGATTTCGGGCGGAAGCGGGATGATGTCGCCCTTGTCGGTAACGACACCGTGGCGGACGGCGGAGTAGATAAAGCGGTCGGGATCATCGCGAAGCATCCGCCAGAGGGCCGAATCAGGCTTGAAGGCGATGGCGCACTTCTTCTCGGCCGCGTCGAAGAGGAACGGGATGACCGTGTTCTTGCTGTTATACTCGGTGATGTCCTCCTTCGTGTAGTAGCCCCCCATCTGCTTTTGGTTGATGTACTTCTCGAAGATGTAACCAACCACGTCGGGGTTGATTTCGTTGCCGCTACGGAGCGGCCGTTCGTCGAGGTGCCAGTTGTATTCCTCGAAGAAGGAGAACAGCTTCTCGAACGCGGCGTCGGGGATGTCGATGTCGGGATACTTCTCCTCCAAATCGTGGACCTCGAAAAAGCCCCCGTTCAGGAACGGGACCTTGCCGAGCAGCTTGTCGAGTTCGGCTTTGCGCTCCTTCTGCGCCTGGCCAAGCCCCTCGTGGAACAGGCGGAGCAGGAAATAGCGATAGAACGAGTAGAACTTGTCCTTGCCGTGCTGCTCGCGCATTCGGGCGAGACGGTTGCGCAGGTAGTCGACATCACCGTCGAGGAATCCCTTTTTCTGGATGAAGTAGACAAACATCAGGCGGTTGAGCATAAGCGACGTGTACCATTGCAGGTCGGCGTCGCTCTTGATGCCCTTGATGAACTTCATAAACGCAGCGTGCTCGGTCTTGAAGCGGTCGTAGAAGCGCTTGGTGACCTTGTCCACGTCAAGCGCGGATTTCACCCTGCCGGTCACGTCAACGATGGTGAGCGTCTCTTCTTCCGCCAAACCGATGGCCAGTGCTTCGAGCTTCTGGACCAGCAAGTCACCGGTCTGACCGACGTGAAAGCGGTAGTCGCGGCTGGCGGCGGGCTTGTCCGGCTCGCGGCGGACCCACTCCCAGAGTTGCTCCATGCGGTCGGGGGCCACGTAGATGACCAGGTGTTCACGAGCTGATTTTGTGAGCTGACGGTCGAGTTTCAAGCGAGTCGGCCGGTCGGGGATTGTCGGACAGGTAAATACTTGGAAGCCGCGCTTCTCGGCGATTGCGCTGAGCGAGTATGTCGTTCCGTCAAGCGGAATGTCGAGCCTGGCGGTGTGTTTATCCCAACCAAGTTGCTCGCGGAAGAGCGTCTTGAAGTCGCATTCCTTCAGCAAGCGGCGAACGCTCGAACCGTCGATCTTCATCTCGCGGATTCCCCTATAGGTCAGGTGGGCTTGCGAAGGCCCATCGAACAAATGATCTGCGGCTCGTCCGATTCTTGTTCCTCGGTGATGCGGCAGAGTCGCCCATCTTCACGGAGGGCGGCAACGAGTTCCGCAAGCGACTGGTCGTCGACGCCGCTCTTTAGCTGCCGATTCAAGGTATCGATGGCGGCTTGGAGAAGCGGGTACTTATAGATCTCCTCGACCGCGCGTCGGAGTTGGTCGCCGAAGTCGGATTTGCCGAACAACGTATCCTTGATGTCTTCTGCGTAGCGCTTGAGCCGATCATACGTGCGGAAGCGGGCGCCTGATGGGCGGCCAAGCTGTCCCCCAACGGATTTCTCTTCCGTGACAATCAACACAACTCCCTTCCGAACGAGTTCATGGTGGTTTTCGTGACGGTCCAGGGCAGGCGTGTCCGGCAGGCATTCGGCAGCCTTTAGGATAGCGAGCTGCGACTCGGTGACGCCCGCGCCGTCCTTGTTGATCCATGCGAGAGCATCGTTGCCGTCCGCGGTGCGCAAGAATAGGAGCGTGCCTTCCGGCTTGTCGGCCTTTGGTTGGTGTGGTTTTGTCGAGTAGACGACGTTCGCAAGCGACGGGATGGTGGATTCGAGTTTCGGGTCGGCGTCGATGGCATTCTTCCAGATTTGGTACGCATACGACGCCAGGTCCACTTCGGTGTCATCATCACCGTCGAGGATACCGGCCTTCTCGTTGTACAGATTGAAGAGCGGTAGATCATCGCGGTCGTCGTCGAAGAAGGCCTCGTCGGTGCCGACGACTTCGGCGTTCTCGCGGAGTCGCTGACGCACGCGGCCGCGCAGATTGATGATGCGTTCCACACCGTCCGCGGGCAGGAACGAATAGCAAAGAATCTTGTCCGAGTTCTGGCCGATGCGGTCCACGCGACCGGCACGCTGGATGAGCCGGATGATCGCCCACGGCAAATCGTAATTGACGATGATCGAACAATCCTGGAGGTTCTGGCCCTCGCTTAAAACATCGGTGGCGACGACGACGCGCAGCTCGTTACTCGGTTGGATTCGTGGGCGTTTGTTATTGCTCACGGGACTGAAACGCCAGGCGACTTCGGTAGGATTCGCGGAGTCCCCCGTGACGCCCGCGCACGCTTGAACCCTCGCGGCCTTGAGCCGATTTTCGAGATAGTCCACGGTGTCGGCGAACTGCGTAAAGATGAGCACCTTATCCGTCGGGTGCGCCTGCGATACAAGCTCGACCAACGCCTTGAGCTTCTCGTCGCGCGTCCAGTCCCACTCACCGCACTCGGTAAGGATCTTCATGAGCAAGGTAGCGTCGTGGCGCAGGTCCTTCGCCAAGGTTTCGTCGAACAGGTCAGCCCGAAGCCACTTAAATCGGCGTTTGTACTTGCCCGCGTAGGCCTGATAGATGTCGGCGGCACGTTGCTCGAATTGCGCTTCAGTTCGGAGGCCGCTGGTCGTAATGCCTGGATCGCGGTCGTCGCTGTCGCCGCCTGACTCCTCATCGAAGAGGTCGGAATCAACGTCGTTGAGGTTGCTATCGAGAAGCCCCATATCTTGCGTACCGATGGGCAGCGGGAGGTCGTTCTCGATGGCGTGCAGAACGATGAAGTTCCGAAGAATGTGACGCTCGACCGACAAGACAAAGGCGTATCCACCGCTCTCAAGGCGCTTAAAAAGGTTGGTGCGGCAAAAGCCCATCAAGCGGCTTCCTGCGCGGGACAGGTCATCGAGTACACGGGCCTCGTCAGTCGTCGGTGGCTTGCTTCCCATCGGGGCGGGGTAGTTGCCAAGCCCGTAGCGCGGGAGCGTTAAGTCGTTGACGGTGTCCACGACTTTAGGGGCGAAAAGGGCTGCGTACTGGTCGCCTGGGTCGTTCTCGTCGATCCTAAACTTCAAGGTCTTGGGGACGCGGTCCGGAAAGTACGAGCGCCCGCCATCCTCAAACTCAAGGTACTTGCGGTTATTTGATGGGTCGGTCTTGGCGTAGTTTTCCTTGATGAAGCTCCGTGTGCGGCGCACTAGATACAAACGCATCAAGTCTCGCCAGTCGTCAGCATGTGGCGTTTTCTCGAATGCTTTGAGCGAACGGACGGGGCACTGGTGTTGACGGATGAACTCGACCTCGCCCATCTCTCGGAGCAGCCGCTCGGGCCGGATGCCGATGTCCTTGTCCTCGTGCACGAAAAGACGAAGTTGGTTCGACAAGTCTAGGAATGTCTTGTTATACGGAGTTGCCGAAAGCAAGATTACCTGGCTATCGTTACTCTGGATATATTCGAGTAGCGCACGGTAGCGCTTGCCTTCACGATTCCGTAGGTGGTGACTCTCGTCAATAAGCACAAGCCGGTATCGACGAAGATCGGCAAGTTCGTTCTGGACGCGGGCGATCGACAGAACTTTGCCCCGAAGGTGATACTGCTCGCGATAGTCCTCCCACATGGGAACAAGATTCTTCGGGCATACGATAAGGGTCTCGATTCCGTGGTCGTCCTCGAAAATTCGGGCAAGCGTGGTCGCCATGAGCGTTTTGCCCAAACCCACCACGTCACCGATAAGAACTCCTCCGCGTTTGTTCAAGTGATGGGCTGCGATCTTTACAGCGGCTTTTTGGAATTCGAACAGCTTGTTGCCGAAATCGCGCGGGATTCGGAATTCAGTCAATCCAGCCCTGGCTTCTTGTGACAAATGGTAGGCCATTTTCACGTAGATGTGGTACGGTGGAGGCGGCACTTCTGCGGCCCAGCTTTGCTCGATGATGCCGGCAAGCTCGTCGGAAATATCAATGCAGAACTTGTCGTTCCAGCGGTCTTCGAACCATTGGACCAGTTTGTTGCATGCGTCGTAATCGACGACGTCGACGTTCAGCTCCCCCTGCTTGGACAGACCTGCGAACGTCAAGTTGCTGCTGCCCAAATAGCCAACCGTCGGAGTGATCGGGTCCGGCCTGAAAAGAAGGTAGAGTTTTGCGTGGAGCGGATGTCGCAGAAACAGCTTTACGACTACTTTTTCATCTCGAATTTGCGCGGCCAGCCGACGCAGGCCGGTCTCATCCTCGTTTGTCGGCACGCCGACCATAAGCTGGTCGCGGAACTCCTTCGCAAGACTATTCTTGATCCGAACTGCAGATTGGTTGTCGATTTCCGAATCGGAACGAATGAGACTCAGCGCCTCGCGAAGCTCGTCTTGCGGGAGCCGCTGCATTCCGACCAATAGCCGACAGCACTGCCCGTCGCCGCCCGCCCAGCGCTCAACGTACGAGTCAATCTGCTTCCAACCCCGAAGGTTGAAGTACCCGACGCAGAAGTCAGCCCGGTCAGCGAGTCCGAGCATGTCCCGAAGGGCCGGGAGAAGCGATTGTTCGATGTTGTCGAAAATTCGTGGCATAGTTTGGGTTGCGACAGCCGTAAAGTGACAGCCGAAACCTCGTGGATCTTAAGCGCTTTGAACACCCGGTACTAGCGCAACTTCTGGATTCAGCAAAACCAGGCCTGCACCGTTGGCGTGAACGGCTTCGAACGCGACCTCCGGGTTCAGTGAAAAACGGTCGCGGGCGTAGCTGAAATCTCGCGATTCTGGCTGCCGCTTCTTGCCATGGCGGGAGGAGACGCTAAAGGGCGGCACGCTTCCGCAGCCGACATCCTGGAGGCAACGCCGCCGGATGCGATGACCGAGATCGCGGGGGTCACTGCAATGCCTGAAACGCTCACGTCCGATGGGTCCCTGAGCTCGGGAACGCCCGTTGGCTTTTCCGTCATCGCCGGCTCGGAGATTCCGGTCTGCATCCCGTTTCCCGCACGGTGCCGACACGCTCACCTGATCGGCCGCCCGGGCACCGGCAAGACCTCCGTGATGGAGGGCATGATCCTTGACGACGTTCGCCGCGCCATCGGCCTGGTCGTCCTTGATACCTACGGAGACCTTTGCGAGCGCCTGCTCTGCCACATTCCCGCCGAAGCCGTCGAGCGTACGGTCTACCTAAGTAGGAACGAGGAATCATTTACGCTGCTTTGGCGTGGAGTTCGTCATGATCGTACATGAATCCCATCCGTTCCTTGTGTCCGTTGATCCGGGCA
>JAGVHG010000023.1 GCA_020056715.1 Phycisphaerae bacterium
TGGAAAACTTTCGGGTCGCCCGCGTGCGTCCATCTTGGTCTCTTCGTGCATCGCGTCGGCGGGCTTCCTTCGGGGTTGTATTTTCTGGTTCGTGATCCCGCGAAGTTCACTGATCTCCGCGCCGCAACGGACCAGACATTCCTGTGGTCAAAGCCACGCGGTTGCCCGGAATCGATGCCGCTCTATCTGCTCTCTAGCGGTGATGCACGGCACGTCGCGGGCCAACAAAGCTGCGGACAGGACATCGCCGCCGATAGTGCCTTTAGCCTGGGGATGATCGCTGAGTTCGAGCGCCCGCTGAAGGAGCACGGGGCCTGGTTCTACCGTCGCCTCTTTTGGGAAACCGGCGTCATCGGCCAGATTCTCTACCTCGAAGCCGAGGCCGCCGGCGTCCGAGCGACCGGCATCGGTTGTTTCTTCGACGATGAGGTCCATGAGCTATTTGGTTTTCGCGGGATGGCCTACCAATCCCTCTACCATTTCACCATCGGCGGCCACGTTGAGGACACGCGCTTATCCACGCTCCCGCCGTATACTCGGCGCGCCTGACCGTCGCCGAACCATACGCAGTCCGATAGGATACTTCGTAATGGCCCAGGAACGCCCCAACCGACTGGCCGAGTGGTTGATGCTCGTCCGCAAACAAATGCCCGTCGTGCATGAGCATTTCGCTACTTGGCTGGAGGCGGTCCGCGAGGAGCCGCGACTGGCGTGGGAAACTTCGGCGGTTCGTTATACAGCCTACGGACTGAGCGGTGTGATGTTGATTTGGTTGGCGACGACCCTCACCGGTTCGCTGACCCCGCCGCCGCCGCCCAGCGCCAGAGCCGCGGCCACCACCGCCGATTTCCACGTGGTCTGTTCCGATCCCCATTGTGGATATCATTTCGTCATCAATCGCAAGTTCGGCTTCGACGATTTCCCCGTTAAGTGCCCGCAGTGCCAACGCGAAACCGGGGTCTCCGCGCGACGATGCAACTCTGCGTCCTGCGGCGGCCGGTGGATCGCGCCTGCGCGAACTGATCAGGGGCTGCAATGTCCTGTGTGCGGGGCGAAATTGGAATGACGATGTACGCCGGCCGACCCCGATGGAAACGGGAAGGCGAATCACGCCCAACCCGGTTGCACAGCAATCCCTACGTGAACATTCGAAGTTGCACTCGCTCCAGGGCGAACTTTTCCACCGGCTCGTCGACGTTCATGGGATAATTTCCCGAAAAGCAGGCCGTGCAGTATTTCTCCGGGGCCATCTTCACGCACGCCAACATCCCCTCGTGCGACAGGTAGTGCAGTGAGTCCACCCCCAAGAACTTGCGGATTTGCTCGACCGACCGCCCATTGGCGATCAATTCCTTCGGGTCCGGAAAGTCGATCCCGAAGTAGCACGGATGTCGGATCGGCGGGCTGGCGACGCGCAGATGCACTTCCTTGGCGCCGGCCCCTCGAAGGGCGCCGATCTTGCCCCGCGTAGTTGTGCCGCGAACCACGGAATCTTCTACCACCACCAGCCTCTGGCCCGCGACGGCTTCCTTGATGACGGAGAGCTTTATCTTTACGGTCAGGTCGCGGCCTTCCTTGGTGGGCATGATGAACGACCGACCGCTGTAGTGACTCGTCGTGAACGCCCGACCGTAGGGGATTCCGCTCTCGCGGGCGTAACCGGTTGCGGCGCACTGCCCGGCGTTGGGGATGGGCACGACGACATCGGCTTCGACCGGCGCTTCTTTGGCCAGTCGCGCCCCCATGGCCATCCGAACCAAATGCACGTTCTCCCCAAACACCCGGCTCGACGGATCGGAAAAGTAAATCTGTTCAAAAATGCACGCCGCGCCACGGCCGCCCATGTCCCCGCCGAACCGACGGCTGTCCACCCCCTCGTCGTTGATGGTGACCATTTCACCCGGCTCGATATCGCGGACGTAGGTGGCGTCCACCATGTCCAGGGCCTTCGTCTCCGAGGCCACGACCACCGCGCCGTTCTTTAGGGAACCCAGCACCAGCGGCCTAAAACCCAGCGGATCTCGAACCGCGACCATTCGGTCAGGGAACAGCAGCAAGAGCGAGTACGCTCCCTGCAAGTGGTTGAGCACGTGGTTGAGCGGGTTATCCTTGGTCTGGTGCGTGGGCTTGGCCAGTAGGTGGATGATGACTTCGGTGTCGCTGGTGGTTTGGAAGATGTGGCCGACGTCCTCGTAGTTACGACGAAGAAGCGCGGCGTTGATCAGGTTGCCATTGTGGGCGATCGCCACTTGACCACCGGCGAAGGAGAACAGCAGCGGTTGGGTGTTGTTCTCCGTGCAGGAGCCGGTCGTCGAGTATCGGCAGTGGCCGATAGCGACCCGACCCTTGATCCGCGCCAGGCTCGGTTCGTCGAACACCTGGCTGACCAGCCCTATTCCCGCGTGCCGCGCCAGATGATCGCCCTGGATCGAGACGATCCCCGCCGACTCCTGTCCGCGGTGTTGCAGCGCATAGAGACCGAGGTGAGTGAGGGCGACGGCATCGTCATGCCCCCAGATGCCGAACAACCCGCAATGATGTCGAATTGATGGTCGGTGCACCGGCTGTGTCGTGTATGTTTCGCGGAGAGGTTTCTTTGTCGGATCGGCCACTATTCGAGCTTAACCGAATCGACTCATACCGTCAAACCGCCGGGAATTCCCGGCAAGAGTGGCGACTGAATTAGACAAACGCACGCACGTCGACGCGAAGCGCCTTGGCGATCTTCTTGAGCGTGCGGACCGTGGTGCGGTCGGGGTTGCGTTCGATTCGTGAGATTTGCGACTGGGGCATACCCAGCTTCTTGGCAAGTTGAGCTTGCGTCAGCCCGGCGGCCTTGCGGGCTTTCACCACGCTCTCCGTAGCCAACTCGATAGCGAAGTCGTCGGCGTCGATGAAATCTTCGTCCTTCTCGTTCTCGATCTGTGCAATGGCATGGAGCGCCATTTCGGCCTTGATAAGCCGCTCATACTCATCGACGGGGACCACTACGTGAGTCGTTGTCGCGTCTCGAACCAGGTAGGTCGGATGCCCATCCAAAACGCGGCGATGGGAACGGTCTCTCGGAACATCTCGGCCGCCGCGCGACGTGCCCTTTAGGGAGGATCCACTGCGCTTCGGCCTCGCGTCGGATTGTCTCGGAACCGTCTGCATACTCTCACAACCACCCGATCTTTTACCGGGTCGAACTGGAAAACGGCCATGTGCCGTCCAAACCGGAAGTATCGAAGCGTATACCGACTGATACTGACATCGGCAATTACTTCGGAGTTTGTGATCGGGTCCGAGCGAATCCGTTCGAGCATGTCGTAAAATGCTGCGCGATCGGGCTCGCTACAGTTGCGGCGAACATATTGGCCAACATCCCGATGAAGTTCCACCTTGAAGCGCATGCGCGCATCTCCTCTCTGCGGGAAGCAACCTACAGTCGCACCGCAAAGTGTTCAAGGTGGAACGCCGTTTCCTCGCCTAGGGACCTACCGCTCAGCTGTTCCCCAATTTGCGTTCCACGATTTTGGCCCGGGGATCGGCTTATTCAGTTATCTCAAATAGAGTATATATCAGATTTGAGATTTGTCAACCCTGTTTTCGTCAGAAGTGACAAAATCCACGAAACGACTTTCGACGAATGGGCGGGTCATGCGTCGTTCGCCGACGAGAACTACGAGGATAGTGCGGAGGAGGATCGACAGATCAAGAAAGAATCCGTCTACCCACGACGGCAGGGTTCACGGTCCTTCTGAGCGTCGAGAACCCCGAGGACTTCCTCGCGTCCCTGCGTGCGACGGCCAGCCTACACTGAAGCGTCATCGCTTGGATCGGTGCGCCACCCCTTCTTCGGTTCGTGCTACGCGTGGGCAGGCACGCGACGACGAAGGATCAGCGTGCCTCCCGTCGCAGTCAGCAGCGCGAGGACTACCAAACCCCACTCAGATAGCGTCGGAATGCATCCCCCTTCGGAATTATGGATACACGCCGTGCTCCCGTCCCCCATGTAAATCCCACCCAGCTTCTCGCAGGAACCAAGAGTGACATAGAGGACACACTCGTTGTTCCCCAGGCAGCAGGCACCCCAAGGGCCGTCGCCAGGGTATATCGTGAAATTGACGTTGGAAATGTCGAAGAAGATATTTCCCGCGCCCTGCACCTTGATGCGCGCCGTCGTGGTGTCAACGCTCGGCAGCGCCACCTGTTCCGATCCGTCGTTGGGCGTGTTCGACTTCAGCACGGTCGGAAACGTGTTCCCGCCGTCGGTGGATAGGAAGATGTCAACATTCGTTGCGCTGACCGGCGCTACGTTGGTACTCGCGACGCTCCACGTCACGGTGATCAGACCACTGACGGTTACCACGGTGTTCGGATAGGTGACCTGGAACGGGCCTGCCGACGAGTTCACCGTCACCACCATGTTGTCCGAGCCGCTGCCTCCCCCGCCCGCGCGGTTGTCGCGGACCATGACGCGAAAATCCATCGTCCGGTTAACCGCCGGGTACTTCTCACCGATGGGAAGGGTGTTGTTGAGAAGATTGGACAGTCGCGGAACGGTCCGCGTCGGACTGGTCGTCGGGTTCCATGAGCGGAGGATCGGGCTTGTGCCGTTGTCGGGCGAGGAGAGCGCCTGAGCCGCGCCGAGGTCCCGTTGTTCCCAGCAGTACGTGACGGGGACGCCGTCGGGATCAATTCCCACGGCGGTCAGCGCGAAGGGCGTGTTGCGAGGGATCGTGTAATTCAGACCCGCCTCGACGACCGGCGGTGTATTGCCGGTTGAGGTTGGAACGTCGCAATTGTTTCCCGTCCCGGACTGCGTGAAGACGCGGATTTCGTCGAAACTCACCGAATGAAAATAAGGGTCGCTGTGGGACTGGAGGTCGTCCGCCCCGCAGATCCCCGCGTAGCCCATGATCGTCGACCCGCTCCCCGGCTCGTACGCGGTCGCTCCGTTGCGATTTCCGCCGGAGCAGTTTCCGTTGGTGCCGTTGAAACAATGATTGGATCCGAACTGGTGTCCCATCTCGTGGGCGACATAATCGATCCAGAACGCATCGCCGTTAGGACTTGACGATCCGGTCACGCCCCAGGCCTTGGAACTGCCGGCGCAAACCACGCCGAGACCCGCCACGCCCCCGCCGCCGGTGCTGAACACGTGCCCGATGTCATAATTGGCCGAGCCTATGACGCTGGTGAGGTTCGACTGGTTCTGACTCAACATCGCGATGCCGTCGTTGTTCGTGTACGGATCAGTGGCGCCGTTCGTGTAGACGATTAGGTTATTGTTGGCCACCAGAACCATTCGAACGGAAAGCTCGGTCTCATAAACTCCGGTTACGCGATTGACCGCCGTGGCGATCGCCGACATCCCGGCAACGACCGTTCCACCAAAAAACGCCGTGTATTCGCCGGTGGCGGCGCAGGCAAGCCGATAGGTCCGTAATGTTTCGCCCGTCAAAGCCGCCCCACCGCCGTCTACGCCGAGAACGGATTCGGCAGGTTTTTCAGTCGGCCCAAGGCATTGGAAACGGTCCGCCACTTTGCGGTAATCACGCTTGTAATAACTTCCGTAGGCCGTCGTATCTCCCTTCCACAGCGGATCAATGTAGACCGCACCGGAGGGCGACAGAATCTGCGCGTGAAAACCCAACGGAGTCCGGTCGAACCGCACCGACGCCGCACGATCGTCGATCCCGCGCCCCAGGTAGGTCCGAATCTCCGGGAACTTGGCGGCCAGAGCCGGCTCCATGATCGGAGACTCCAACACCTCGAATCGGGTATAAGTTCCGTCGGGCATCGGGAGCGACATGGTGAGCGGCGAGGCGACGGCTGCATTCGTGAATTCCATCGGAGCGCGATTCAGCGCCCCGGCGAGCACAGCGGCGTCGAGCTCGACGTATTGGTAGAGGTCGGCCTGAATCCACGGTTCGGCCCCGACGCGGGCTTGCGGCGCCGCAGCTGCGGTCCGCCATAGCTCGTCCGGCGAAACCATTTCGCTCCCCGGATCGCCGAAAACCGCGAGTGGCGCCGCAAGGACAGCCGCCGATACCAAAAGGATTCGCCATGATCTATACATGATATAATCCGTACCGAAACCTGTTTTTGAACCGTCCCCTCGAGCGACGCCATAGTATAGTCGCGTAACCGTTAACCAGTTACTTTACTTGTATTATGCCGAAGTGTGCGACAAAAATCGCCCTCAAGGTGCAACTTCCCACAGACCAAGCGACGTAACTTCCGTGAAGGGGGTGAGTTGCGCGCGGTTTAGCGATTCTAGGGCGTGGCTACGGGGCAACTTCGAGCAGTTTCAATAGCTCCTGCTAGTCGTCATCCGGACGGCTTGTCAGGTGAGTGCGTTGCCATGCATGGTCACCGTCTGTCGGTGGATGCCCTTGAGTCGTTCGAGGACACCGGCCCAAGTCCAGCGGCGGTCCCCACACGCCCCATCCGCGGCGAACAGCGGGGCAAGCACGTGAGTATGGTCATCGACCCGACATCCCTCGATCACTCGGCCTCCCCCGTTTCACCGATCACCCCGCGCGGTCAACTCGGCGACCCCGCCAACCCGCTGTTTCCGACGGCTCCATGGGGGGGAACCCGCATCGTCCACAACAGGCTCAGGCCATCCCTGGAAAGGACAGTAGACAGTCACCCTTCAGTTTTCCGCTTCGGGAGGATCGACATAGCGGGCGAAGGGGCTATTCGTGAATCGGCGGGTCATGCGTCGCTCGCCGACGAAAACGACGAGGATGGTGCGGAGGAGGATCGACAAATCGAGAAAGAATCCGCAGCGGCGGACGTAGGCGATGTCGTACAGGATTCGCTCATCCCAGGGCATGAGGGAGTTGCCGTAGACCTGGGCCAGGCCGGTGATGCCGGGGCGGACGAGCAGCCGTTGGCGTCGGAAGGCGTCATAGGCCGCCACCTGATCGGGCAGGGTCGGGCGCGGACCGACTAAGGACATTTCGCCTCTAATCACGTTGAACAGTTGCGGAACCTCGTCGATCTTGAACCGTCTGAGCACATAGCCTAGGGCGGTGATGTCCGGATGATGAAGGGGCACGAGTTCCTTGGGGTCGGGCTTGCGGTCGCCGCGCATGGTGCGGAACTTTACAAGCCGAAAAATTCGCGCGTCCTTGCCCGCACGGTCTTGGGTGAAAAACACCGCCCCGCGGCTGGTCAGCTTCACCAGGGCGGCGATCAAAACCAGCAAAGGCGATAACACGAGTAGGAGAATCAGCGCCGCCGCACCGTCGAACAGGCGTTTCGGACCGCGCGACCAGAGGGCGCCTGAAACGGGTTTTTCGCGAGCATCCATGGACTCCATCATCGGTCATCCGGTCAGGGTGACAATGCGTCCGGTCGTCGCAGGGTCACCACGGCCAAGTCCCGCCGACCGACTGGAAAGTCGGCCCCACACAGCCGTGCTCGTGAGAGAGCGGACCTGTCAGAACCGCGACAGGCATGGAGCGGGCGGTCCGCTGGTGGGAGTAGCTCGTTTGCTCCTTGGCGGGGATGGTCCACTCCGGGGAGTGGCTCATCCGCTCCCGGGAGTAGCTCGTCCGCTCCAAGGAGTAGCTCGTCCGCTCCTTGGCGGGGATGGTCCGCTCCTTGGAGTGGGTCGCCCGCTCCGGGGAGTAGCTTGTCCATTCCTTGGAGTGGATCATCCATTCCCAGGCGGGGACGGTCCGTTCCCGTGGCCGAAATGCCGTTTTTGAGCGAAAAACCGCGTTTCCCGTGGCGCGGAGGTGCTTGTTCTACCCATAGAAGTTGCGGGGTGATCGGTGGGCGGGGGATGGCCGAGCGATCGGCGGTTTGGGGCTGGTATCGCGCTGGCGGCGGTGGTACAATGGGCCTTCGTCCTTTTCGATCGCCGCAATTGAGTCCGGCGACCATCTTGGGGAGGGATTCATGAATCCGGCAATTCGAGAAAACGCGGGTCGCGTCGCTGCGGCCATCCGCGGCGCTGGTGTCGTTGTTTGCGCTTGGATGACCGTCACGGTTCCCGGGGTGGGAATCGCACAAGCACAATCGTCGCAGGGCGCGATCGTCGGCTGGGGATCGCAGGTCGTCGGTGTCGATCTCTCCGAAGGTTTCGTCGCCGTAGCCGCGGGTTATTACCACAGTCTGGGCCTCAAGGCCGACGGGTCCATCGTCGCGTGGGGATACAACTACCACGGTCAAACTAACGTTCCCTCCCCCAACACGGGTTTCATCGCCGCCGCCGCAGGATACTACCACAGTCTGGGCTTAAAGGCCGACGGGTCCATCGTGGCGTGGGGCCGCAACAACTACGGTCAGACCAACGTCCCCGCGCCCAACACGAGTTTCATCGCCGTCGCCGCAGGGTGGTCCCACAGTCTGGGGCTAAAGGGCGACGGGTCCATCGTGGCGTGGGGATACAACCATGACGGTCAAACTAACGTCCCCTCCCCCAACATGGATTTCATCGCCGTCGCCGCAGGAGTGTACCACAGTCTGGGGCTCAAGGCCGATGGGTCCATCGTAGCGTGGGGCCGCAACAACTACGGTCAAACCAACGTTCCCGCGCCTAACACGGGTTTCATCGCCGTCGCCGCAGGGTCGTCCCACACTCTGGGCCTAAAGGGCGACGGCTCCATCGTCGCGTGGGGATACAACTACGCCGGTCAAACCAACGTCCCCTCTCCCAACGCGGGTTTCATCGCCGTCGCCGCGGGCGGGTTTCACAGTCTGGGTCTCAAGGCCGACGGGTCCATCGTGGCGTGGGGATACAACTACTGGGGCCAAACCAACGTCCCCTCCCCCAACACCGGTTTCATCGCCGTCGCCGCAGCCACTGAACACAGTCTGGGCTTAAAGACCGACGGGTCCATCGTCGCGTGGGGATCCAACACGAGTCCAACGAACGTTCCCTCCCCCAACACGGGGTTCGTTGCCGTCGCCGCAGGGCGGGACCACAGTCTGGGCTTAAAGGCCGACGGGTCCATCGTTGCGTGGGGAGAGAACGACTCCGGTCATACCAACGTCCCCGCGCCCAACACGGGTTTCATCGCCGTAGCCGCAGGAGATTACCACAGTCTGGGTTTAAAGGCCGACGGGTCCATCGTCGCGTGGGGATACAACGAATACGGTCAAACCAACGTCCCCTCTCCCAACGCGGGTTTCATCGCCGTCGCCGCGGGATGGTACCACAGTCTGGGTTTAAAGGCCGACGGGTCCATCGTCGCGTGGGGAAATAACGAATACGGTCAAACGAACATCCCGCTCCCCAACACGCGTTTCATCGCCGTCGCCACTGCGGGGCTCCACAGCCTGGGCTTGAAGGCGGGGGGGTCCATCGTGGCGTGGGGATACAACGACCGCGGTCAAACTAAGGTCCCCTCCCCCAACATGGGTTTCATCGCCGTCGCCGCAGGGCTCACCCACAGTCTGGGATTAAAGACCGACGGGTCCGTCGGCGCGTGGGGAGACAACAACTCGGGTCAAACCGACGTCCCCTCCCCCAACATGGGTTTCATCTCCGTCGCCGCAAGGCAGTTCTACAGTCTGGGCTTAAAGGCCGACGGGTCCATCGTGGCGTGGGGAGACAACTACTACGGTCATACCAACGTTCCCGCGCCCAACACGGGCTTCGTGGCCGTCGCAGGGGGGCGGTACCACAGTCTCGCAATCAGACGGGTGACCGGAGATGCCGATGGCGACGGCGACGTGGACTGGACGGACTTCGTGACGTTTGCGGATTATCTGCTCGGCCCGTCCACCGATCCGCAATTGGCCGGGTGGCGGTTCTTCGACGTTGACATGGATGACGACGTGGACCTGCGCGACTTGGCGCGCTGGCAGAACGCCTTCACCGGGGACTGACCCGTCGCCGGCGCTCCGGGTTCGGATTGTCCGCTTCCTTACGAGCGCGGCTCTGAAAGGATCCTTCTCAAACACGCTCTCAGTCAAGGTTGTCATCGGTTCGTCCGAAGGCTAGTATGGATTGGGAAGCGATCCATCCGCCCGATTGGCGTACCGCACGGATACGGCCATGACGCAACTCGAACGACAAATCCGTACCGCCCAGCACCGCCTATGGTTCGACCGCTGGCTGCACGATATCTGTCTGTGTGGGGCGATCGCGGGGGTTACGTTCGCCGTCGCCGTCCTGATTCAGCGGCTCTATGAGTTGCCGGTGCCGGTGTTGTGGGTGGGGATCGGATTGGTCGTGGCGGCGCTGGTCGGGTCTACGGTTTGGACCATGACGCGGCGGGAGAGCGCCGAGTTGGCGGCGGCGAAGCTGGATGAGGCCGCCGGACTGCGCGAACGGCTCAGCAGCGGGCGATATTGCGTCGGCGTGGACGATCCGTTCGCCCAGGCCGTCGTCGCCGACGCGGAACGAATCAGCGGTTCGCTCTCCGTCCGTAGTCACATCCGCCTGCGGCCACCTCGACCGCTGGGGTTCGCGGTCGTCGCGCTGGTCTTGGCCTGCATGAGTTTCTTGGTCCCCGCAGGATTACTGAAGTCTACCGAGGCGAAGGAGTCTACGAAGCAGTCCGTCGAGCGGGAACAGACGCACGTGGCCGTCAAACGACAACTCGAAGCGGTTCGTCAGATGACGGAGACCACGCCGGCGTTGGCGGAATTCACCGACGACCTTGCCGGTCTGGAGAAGTTCTCGGGCGGAAAGCTGGAGCGTCCCACCGACATCCGCCATGAGGCGGTCAAGAAAATCGACAAGCTCGAAGACGCCGTTAAGCAGAAGCTCGCTGGTGAGAAGTATGAGGTCGTGCCGGAGATGCGGAAGTTGTTGCGGGGGCTGAAATCGCCGAGTTCGGCCGAAGCACAGACGGAAAAACTTAATCAAGCCCTTAGCAAAGGCGATTTCAAAGCGGCCAAGGAGGAGGTCCAGGCGCTCCGCGAGCAACTCGCCACGCTCAAATCCGAGGAGGACAAGGAGCTTGTCGAGAAGATGAGCAAACAGCTCGCGGACCTGGCCAAGCAGCTTGAGCAATTGGCCAAGGACGAGCAATTGGCCCAGAAGCTCGAACAGTTGGGCATCAAGAAGGAAGACATCGAGCGGATGCTCGAAAAACTGAGCAAGGCCGACCTCGATCAACTCAAGAAGCAGCTTGAGGAAAAGGGACTAAGCCAGCAGCAAATCGAGAAAATGGCCAAGCAGCTTCAGCAGAAGCAGGCGGCGGGCGCAACGGCCAAAAAGCTGGCGAAGGCGATGAAGCAAAGCGCCTCGGCGAGTCAGGCGGGCCAGACGAGCGAGGCGATCGAAGGGCTTCAGCAGGCCGGTGAGCAACTCAGCGAACTTGAACAGCTGGAGCAGGAGATGAACCAACTCGATGCCACGGCCTCGGCACTCCAAGACGCCAAACAAAATCTCGATAAACCCTGCCCCAGCTGAGGGGGCACGGGAAAGCGGGACGGTCAGTCCTGTACGAAGTGCGGTTCGGGCGGCGGTATGGGCGGAATGGGTCAGGGGCGTGGCGGGCGAGCCGGTGAAGAAAAAACCGGCGTTGCCTTTAAGACCGAGCGCGGCAAGGTCCACACCGGCAAAGGCGCGATCGTGGGACAATTCCTCGTCGACGGGGAGCAGGTGAAGGGTGAGACGAAGTCCAATCTCGTCGAAGTGGTGTCGGCGGCCGAGCGCGATGCCAGCGACCGCATCAACCGCGACCGCATTCCTCGCCAATACCACAAAGCGGTCAGGGCCTATTTCTCCAACATCCAACGCTCGGTGAAGGGCGAAAAACCCAAGGAAACCAATGGTGAGGCTGACAAGCCGGACGAAGCGCCCAAGGGCGAGCAACCCAAAACAACCCCAAGCGACGATGGTAAGGACTAATCATCGTTTTCCAAAATGAGTCGAGTCGTCTGTCAGGTAGCCCGGTGCTTCGCGCGGGCTAAAACGCGCGGCTCGGTCGTTTTAGCAATTGCGTCCATTTTAGGCTGTGAGCCGCCACCGATCACCGACAGCGGAGTCATCGGTGTTTTCGGCGGGGTGGGGCTGGGGCCGGGGCAGTTCAGTTATCCACGGGCGATCACCGCCGAAACCAGCGGCTCGGTCTTCGTCGTGGACAAGAACGGGCGCGTGCAGCGATTTTCTCCCGACGGCGTTTTCGAGAGCTACTGGCGAATGCCGGAGACGGAGCACGGCAAGCCGGTGGGCCTCAAGGTCCATCCCGACGGACGAGTCTTCGTCGCCGACACCCACTACAACCGAGTAATGATTTTCGACCGCGACGGCAAACTTCTCGGCTCGTTCGGCAGCGAAGGGTTTGGGGACGGGCAGTTTCAATTGCCGACGGATGTCGCGTTCGATGCTCAAGGCTTCATCTACGTCAGTGAGTATTACGCCAACGACCGGATTACCAAATGGTCCCCTGATTTACGGTTTGTCGCCGCATTCGGTGAAACCGAGATCGAGGGCAGGCGTCTGAGTCGTCCCACGGGGCTAGTCGTAGACACTGAGCAGACGCTGTGGGTAGCGGATGCCTGTAATCATCGGCTGGTTCGTTTTTCGCTAGACGGCAAAGTCTTGAACACGTTTGGTCGCTTCGGACAAGAGCCGGGCGAGATGCGCTATCCGTACGACATCAGCGTCTCACCGGATAACACCTTGCTGGTTTGCGAGTACGAGGGGAATCGGTTGCAATGGTTCTCCAAGGACGGTCGCTCGCTGCGAATATGGGGCCACGCCGGTCGAGCGCCGGGCGAACTCTTCGCCCCGTGGGGAGCGTCCTATGGACCCCAGGGCCGCGTGTACGTCGTGGATTCACTCAACAGCCGCGTGCAAGTCATACGACCATGAACTGCATCGCCTTCGCCCTTCCGTTCGACTTTCAGCAACCGGTGTGGCTATGGCTGGTGTTGCTGGTCCCGGCCCTGATCGTCGCCTCTTTGCGGTCGCTTGCCGGGTTGGATCCGGTTCGACGCATCCTCGCGATCGTCGCCCGCAGTCTGTTGGTGATCCTCATCGCTTGTTGCCTGGCCGGCATCGAACGCGTACGCCGTAATGACGACCTGACCGTACTTTTCCTGATGGACCGCTCCTACAGCGTCCAGGCCATGCAACAGTACCAAGAGGAGTACATCCACGACGCCGCGGAGACCATGCGCTCCGAGGACCGCTTGGGGCTGATCGACTTCGCCCGCAATGCGTACCTCCAGCAGCCTCCCATGCGCGGAGGATACTTCATTAAGCCCGGGCGCTTGCCGGTCATGCCCGACACGGAGCGGACGGACGTGGCGTCGGCGGTGCGCCTGGCAATGGCCATGTTCCCCCACGACACGGGGAAGCGCCTCGTCCTCATGTCCGACGGCAACGACAACATGGGCGACGTGCTGACCGAAGCCCGGCGAGCGCAGGCCGACCGCATCCCCATCGATGTCGTGCCCCTACGCTATGAACACCGCAACGAGGTCTACTTCGAGCGAATGATCGCCCCGACCCACGCCGAACCGGGCGAACAGGTCACCCTGCGCATGGTCGTCGGGACCTATCGGCGGGCGTCGGGAACGATCACCATTTATCACAATGACCGGCTGGTAACCATGTCTCCGGAACAATCACACGTGGAACTCGCCCCAGGAAGCAACACACTGCTCGTCAAACTCGTAGTCGACACGCCCGGCGTCCAGACTTACAAGGCGTTTTTTCAGCCCGACGACGACTCGATGGACGCCATCCCCCTGAACAACACCGCCGGCGCCTTCTCCTTCGTCACGGGGTCGAACGCCGCGCTCCTCATCACCGCCGATCCTCAATATGATCGTCCCCTGTCGGACGCCCTGCGTAGCGAGAAGGTAGACGTGGTAATGAAGGCCGCGTCGGAGTTGGGCGAGTTCGACCTGTTGCAGATGCAGAACTACTCCACGATCATCCTCGCCAACATCCCGGCGCAAACATTTACCGATCAGCAACTGCAGAACCTGGCCACCTACGTCAAGGACATGGGCGGCGGGCTGATCATGCTCGGCGGACACGAGAGTTTCGGCGCGGGCGGGTGGATCGGCAGTCCCGTGGAGGAGATCATGCCCGTCTCCTTCGAGATCAAGCACAAGCGGGTGATTCCGCGCGGGGCTTTGGTGCTCATCATGCACAGTTGCGAAGTCGACCGGGGCAACTTCTGGGCCAAGGAAATGGCCAAGAAAAGCGTCGACACGATCAGCTCGCAGGACTACTTCGGCATGTTGGCCTATTCGTACTCTCCCGGAGGGGCCAATTGGGAAGTGCCGCTGGGTCTGAACACCAACAAGGCCGCGGTGAAGGCGAAAATCGACCGCATGAGCAACGGTGATATGCCCGACTTCGGTTCGACGATGCAGATGGCCTACGATGAGTTAACCGTGGGACTGGGGAAGGACGCGGCCCAGAAACACGTCATCCTCCTCAGCGACGGGGATGCGGCAGCGCCGTGGCCAAAGCTGGTGGACGACTACGTCGCAGCGAAGATCACCGTCAGCACCATCGGCATCGGATGGGGCCAGCACGTCATGGAGGGGACTTTGATGAACATCGCGAACCAGACGGGGGGGAAATACTATCCGGCCCGAAACCCCAAACAGCTTCCGCAAATCTTCGTCAAGGAATCGCAGGTGGTCCGCCGGCCGCTGATTGTGGATGAACCGTTTCAGCCGCGGGTGCTGCACGCCTCGAGTGAACTTCTCGGCGGGATCGAGGCCGGGCGCGAGGCACTTCCGCAGCTCGGCGGGCTGGTGCTGACATCGGTGAAGCCGAGTCCCAACGTGCTCACCCCCATCGTTCGCATGACCGACGACGGCGACGACCCGGTCCTCGCTCACTGGCAGTATGAATTGGGCAAGACCGTGGCGTTCACCAGCGGCTACTGGCCGGTGTGGGGCGACGCCTGGACGAAGTGGCCCAAGTTCGCCAAGTTCTGGGCGCAAATCGTCCGCTGGACCATGCGTCAGGAAGCGCCCGCCAACTTCGACACCCGCACCACCAACGACGGCAAACGCGGTCGCGTCACGGTGGATGCGCTGGACAAGGACGCGCGTTTTCTCAACAACCTGCAAATGCGGACCAACCTCATCGGCCCCGACGGCAAGCCGACGCCGCTTCGATTCAATCAGACCGGACCGGGGCACTACGAAGCGGAGTTCGACGTGGAAAAGTCCGGAGACTATCTCGCCGCCGTGCAGGTATTCGACCACGGGAAGGCGTCGGGGACGATCCGCACGGGGCTGACCGTCCCGTTCTCGCCGGAGTACCGCGACTTGATTCCCAACGAAGCTCTTCTTCGTCAGGTCGCGGATATCACCGGCGGGCGTTGGTTGGACGTGCCCGCGCCCCAGGCCGACGTCTTCAGTCACGACCTACCGCCCAGTGAGGCCAAACGGGCGGCATGGGATTGGGTGCTTGCGTGGCTTCTTTTGCCCGCATTTCTACTGGATGTCTCGGTCCGACGACTGGCAAGCTGGCTCGCCCTTTCCATCGCCGTCGAGGTGGTGCTTTTGGTGGTGCTCTTATTCGGAATGGGGTTGCGGTATAGTCCCTGGTGGGGCGTGCTGGGCGCGTTTGCTTTGGCGGAGTTGGTCGGTTGGACGATCCGGTTCCGTTCCATCGGCCCGCTGTTTGAATGGATGACCGGCACGGTGACTGCCCTCGCCCACGCCGGCGATCGCAGTGCGGCCTCGTTGGAGAAATTGAAAGACACACGGGAGCGAGTGCGCGACGAGTTTGCCACGGAGAAAGGCGATCGCGGCAAGCGGGTTGCGGACGAAACTTCGCCGATCCCGCTGGCGCAAGCCAAGCGCCGCTTTGACGCGGGCGATGAGCAAGCCGTTCGCCCCGTTGGCGATCTTCGCGACGCCCTCGGTGGGGCCAAGGCGGCGGAGCCTCCGGCGAAACCATCCAAGCCCGCGCGACCGCCGGCAGACACTGATGCCGGCGAAGATGATGTGACCTCGCGACTGCTCCGCGCCAAAAAACGAGCGAAAAAAGACATGGACGAAAACAAATAGGACGGCAGAAGTGCCGACGTAGGGCAAAACAGATGGTTGCGATGAGCAACGTCATCGAGCTGAGCGAACGAATCGCCAAAGAGTTTGATCCGGAAAAGATCATCCTCTTCGGCTCCCATGCTTATGGTGCGCCGAAGGAATACTCCGATGTGGACTTGCTGGTCATCATGCCGTTTGAGGGAAAGGGATTCCGCAAATCGCTGGAAATCCTCAATCGCCTTGCCCCGCGGTTCTCAGTGGATGTCATCGTTCGGCGACCGGACGACGCCGCGCGACGGTACGCTGAGTTTGATCCGCTGATCCGAGACGCCTTCGATAGGGGGATCGTTCTCTATGAACGGAACAGTTAGAGAATGGATGGACAAGGCCGAGGGCGATTTCCGGACGGCGCGTCGTGAATTTCAAGCCTCCAACGAACCGAACTATGACGCGGCTTGCTTCCACGCGCAACAGAGCATCGAGAAACTTATCAAGGCGGTTTTGATTCACAATGATGTTGCTCCCCCGCGCATACACAACCTTGAGCGTTTGCACGAGATGTTGCTAACGGTCTGCCCGGGTGTCGTGCTCGACGTGGAGGAATTGCGTCTGTTAACGAATGTGGGGATGGCAACGCGGTATCCCGGCGAGGAGGCCGACCACGACGACGCAGCGCAAGCTTTGTCGATTTGCACTCGCCTGCGCGAGGGGCTATTGAAACTTATCGAGGAGGAAAATGTGTAATGTCCGCTCTGCGGACCGATCCGTTAGGAATGGGCTCCGAAGGAACCACTGTATGGCACAAATAACAATTGATCCCGCGGTCGAGAAGGCCGCCGAGGAGTTGCGCAACAAATTCAAGGCCCTACGCGCGGAGATCGGCAAGGCGATCGTCGGGCACACCGAAATCGTCGATGGCGTGCTCACCGCCCTGCTGGTCGGCGGGCACGTGCTCATCGAGGGCGTACCGGGGCTGGGGAAGACCTACCTGGTCCGCATTCTGGCCAAGGCCGTCGACCTGAAGTTCTCGCGGATTCAGTTCACGCCCGACCTCATGCCCGCGGACATCATCGGCACGACGATCATCTCCGAAGACCCCAACACCGGGACACGGTCGTTCAGCTTTCAGCGAGGTCCGCTGTTCGCCCAGATCGTCCTCGCCGACGAGATCAACCGGGCGACGCCCAAGACCCAGTCCGCGTTGTTAGAGGCCATGCAGGAACATACGGTGACGGTGGGTGGCACTCGACATCAACTCGAAGAGCCGTTCTTCGTCATGGCCACGCAGAACCCCATCGAGCAGGAGGGGACGTATCCGCTTCCCGAGGCCCAACTCGATCGCTTCATGTTCAAGCTGGTGGTCAACTACTCCAGCAAAGACGAGATGAAGACCATCATGGACCGCACGACGACGGGGTATACGCCGACGATCCAGACGGTGATGACCGGCGCGGAGATCGTGGGTACGCAAAACCTCGTTCGCCGGGTCATTATAGCCCCGCACGTTCAGGATTACGCCATCCGCGTGGCCATGGCCTCGCACCCCGGCGGGCCGTTCGCCCTGGAAGTAACCAACAAATACGTCCGCTGGGGCGTCAGTCCGCGCGCCGTCCAGGCCCTCACTCTCGGGGCCAAGCTCAACGCCTTGCTCGACGGCCGCTTCAACGCCAGTTTCAGCGACGTGAAGAAAGTTTATCTCCCCGCGATGCGCCACCGCGTCCTGCTCAACTTCGAGGGCGAGGCCGAGGGCGTCAGCACCGACGACCTGCTCAAGGAACTCCTCGAGAAAACCCCGACCCTCACCGAAGCCGCGGCGTGAGGCATCGGTTTCGAGAGAATCCGTCGGATCAGCTCCGAAGGTCCCAGGCCGGGGTCGGTTATACTTTTCATTCTGAGCGGAGTGAAGAATCTAGAGCGAGTAGCGGACCGTGCCAGGATCACGGCCTTTCGTAACTCGTAACTCGTAATTCGTAATTGGCCTCTGATTGCCCCCTGGCTCGGATCGGTTACTCTTGAACTCTTCAACCCTCGAACCCTTAAACCTTTGAACCTCACAAATCTTCTCGCCCGGAGGGCGTGCGACCGTTGCCAGGGAGTTCACTCCTGACCCTTATACACAAGTTTTGGAGCCAATCGGCGCCGATCGCCGATGTTATTGCTAACGGTTCGCGCGAACAGAGAACAAGGTTGGGTTTGAACA
>JAGVHG010000148.1 GCA_020056715.1 Phycisphaerae bacterium
CTCATCGCGAAACGCATCAATGGCTCTTGGGACGCCTTTTGGGCCTCCCGGCCACTCCACCGCGCCGCATAATCGCCACCCAATTTGGGATGCACCCATCCATCATGGACCCTCCTTAGCCACGTAGTACCAATCGTAACGCGAACACGTTCCGAACATTCTACCGCGAACGCAGCCGCCGCTCAATCCGGCCCGCCGGATGAGGATGACACGGTTGACTTTTTAACCGTTTACCGATCAATAATAGCTTGCGACGGGTTCGGGGCGCGGCAAGGTTCCGAGACCGGACCTGAAACGACGGCCCGACGCCAGAGAAAATTGACCCATGCTGATACGATTCGATTGCCCCGCGTGCGGCGGGCCGGCGACCGAGAAGGATGAGGAATGAGCCCCCGTCCAGGCCGCGCCCAGCGTTGGGGGCCGACGTTTATGGTCGCGGCGACGTTGGCGCTCTATTTCTTTGTCAGCCGCCCGGCGGCAGCGCCCGCCGGTTGGGGCGACGACTACGAGGCCGCATTAAAGGACGCCGCTGCAACCAGTAAACACGTCATCATCGCGTTTTACTCCGAGGGTTGTCCACCCTGTGCGGCCATGGACCGAACGGTACTCGGAACGCCCGAAGTGCGCCAGGCATTGTTGGGTTACTTGCCGGTGCGGCTCGACGTGAACCGCCAATACGAATCGGCCCTTCGCTATCAGGTATTCGCTACTCCGACCTTCGTCGTGACGGACGAGGCCGGGCGACCGCTCGCCCAGCGCCAGGGCTATCAATCAAAAGAAGAATTCGTCGCCTTTTTGAAGGAAAACGCGCCCTTATCCAAACCGGCGCGCCGGTCCGGCTAAACGTCCAGGGCTTTCAGCCCCATCCGATCGGTCATCTCAGACTTGGAGCTTGTCGGAACGTCTTGCGATAAATGTCGCGGGAGTTTCCGGCTGGGGTGATGGTCACGAACTTCTGCTCCTCGAAGAGCCGCGGCACACCGGTCCAAGCGAAGGCCGCCGGGATCGGTCCAGCGCCGTAGGGTCGGACCGGGTAGCCCTCCAATTCACTCGCCCCGCAGTCGCGGGCGAGCTTGATCGCAGCCCTAAGCAAGGCCGTCGCTACGCCCCGGCTCCGCCAACCGGTGCGGATGTAGAAACAAGTTACCGACCATGTTCCCTCGTGCCACGGCATCTGGAGGGCCTTGATCGTGGCCAGGCGCGGGAAGTCGCCGCGTGGACCGATGCAACACCAGCCCACCGGCTCGGCCCCGAAAAACGCGAGGCAACCGTGGACCTTGCCGGCCTCCACCAGCTTCTTGAACGCTCGTCGATTCGGGTCGCCCTTGCTCTTCTCCCAGAGCTTCCCACCATGAGGAACCCGCCAGGACATGCACCAACATCCGCCGCAGGCTCCTTTCTCGCCGAAGAGAGTTTCGATCACGGGCCAGTCGGTGGGGCGAAGACTCCTCACCGTAACCCTGTCCACCCGTTTCGTCGTAGCCGCTTTGATCCTGCCCATACCAACAATTCTGGACTCAGGCAGGCGCATTCGCAAGGAGGATTACCGAATCATGTCGTCCAAACACCCATCGGGTCCGTCATAGGATAGTGGATTTCAGGTGTTCTTTAGAAATGGAGAAAAGACCATGTTCGGACGACGGTTCATTTTGATCTCGGTGGTGGTGCTGCCCATCCTTATTGCGATGGGGTGTGTTAAGCGCAAGGAAACAATCACCGTCAAGCCCGACGGGGCGGTGACGGTGGCGATCGAGTACGAGGGCGACAAAGGCGACTTCGACAAGGGTGATGCCATGCCCTCACCCGCGAGCGGTTGGAAGGTGGACAGGGAGGTCAAACAGAATGAGGACAAGAAGGAGGAGGTCAAGCTATCTGCGGAGCGCTCCTTCCATGCGGGGGAGGAGCTTCCCCAAAGCTACGCGGCCCCCAACGATCCGGACGCCGCGTTGTACTTGAAGTTCCCCACGACACTGACCCGCGATAGACGTAAAGACGGCGTATACTTAACCCTGCGGCGAGTGTACCTGCCGCGGGAGTGGGCTTATGTGCAGTTCTGGGCCGACCACCTCGTCGAGGGCAACATCAAGAAACTCGGCGAGAAGAAGCCGGAGGAGCTGACGCAGGAAGAGCGTGTTCAGGTTCTCAAGGCGTTCGCCGGGGTGGAGGCCTACAAGCAGGTCGAGCTTGCCCAACGGGCGCTCAAGGAGTCCGACCCCTCGTCCAAGCCCGACCATTGGCTTCTCGCTCGCGCGGCGTTGTTGAAAGTCTACGAGGAGAAGGTGGATTGGGACGAGATCGCGCAGAAATTCGGGAACCTTCCGCAAGAGGAACGGGACCAACAGTTCGAGCGCGAATCGCAGCGGATTTCGGGGGAGGCCCATCAGGCCTTCGTCGGGTCGCTCAAGCACGATGCCGACTATGATGCGGACCATCTCGCCAAGTTCGACGGGGCCTATGAGCGAGCCAAGAAGAACTACGACATCACTAGCCAACTCGGCGGTCACGCCTTCGAAATCCATGTTACGATGCCCGGGACCATCGTGGCCCATAATGGCGACAGGCTGGACGACGACGGCACGGTGAAATGGGAGTTCGACGGATCGGCGTTCCTTGATCGGCCATACGAGTTGATGGTGACCTCGCGGCTGCCACTGGATCGAGACGAGAAGTAAGACAAGGGCGGATGGCGATGGCGTTGGTGGAAGGCTCAAGTTCCGGCGGGTTCGAGCAGTACGCGGGGCAGGTGTACGGCTGGGCCTATCGATTCCTGGGACGGCATCACGACGCCCTCGACGTGGTCCAGGACGTGTTTCTTCGATGGGACCAGCAGTGTTCGCAGGCTCGCCCGCTCCAGCCGCGAGGCTGGCTGCGACGGGTGACACTGAATCGGGCGATAGACGTAAGTCGCAAGCGGCAAACCGGTGCGGATTCGATGACACTGATAATGAAGATGCCCACGGCAGACGAAGCGACGGTTGAGCCGTTGGACCGTGCGACACTGCGACAAGACATCGCCTCCGCGTTGGACCGGCTGACCGATATCCAACGCAGCGTGCTGGTCGCGAAAGTGTACGACGAAATGACGTTTGCCGAGATTGCGACGGAGATGAGCGTGGCGGTTTCGACGGTGAAGACGCACTACCTGCGGGCCGTGCAGGCGGTGCGGGACCGACTGCGGCCTCGATGGGCCGATGAGGTGCAACTATGAACTGTGAAGATTTCCAAATGCTGTTGGCCGACTCCCTGGGCGGTGAGCTTTCCGATGCCCAGCGTCCGGCTTTTGAGGCACACGTCGCGGAGTGTTCGCAATGTCGCCGCGAGTACGAATCCATGAGGGAGACGGTGAGCAGTCTACTATCGCTGCCCGAACCGCAACCGGTCCGCGTCCGCCGCGTGGGCGGCCGCTTGATCCTCGGTGAATCGACGCGCGGGGCGATGACTTCATTCTCATATGGACTTCTTCGATATGCCGCCGGTTTGGTGATCGCCTTCACTGCCGGGTACGCGCTCCGCGCCGCCCTCACCCCGCGCAACGCCGTCCCCCGCGTCGGCGTGGTCCAAGTTGCCGAAGCCGGATCCAAACGAGACACGTTGCAAAGCGCGATTGCGGGCGCCCATTTGCGTAACCCCGCCGGTTCCGACCTCGCTAAGTGCCTCAGCGCCATGTACGACACCCGACGCTGACTAGGCGAGTCGGGAGCGAACCCCCGTTCCCGCCCGGAGGGCGCGTGATCGGTGCCAGGGACTTCGAGTCCCTGGTGGGCGGTTCAGTTTTCTCATTTCCGCCCGGAGGGCAGGCGAGATTCTCGTTCGCCCTCCGGGCGAGAATAAAAAAGAAGGCCTTGTCCGGGGACTAAAGTCCTGACCCTTATACACAAGTTTTGGAGCCAATCGGCGCCGATCGCCGATGTTATTGCTAACGGTTCGCGCGAACAGAGAACAAGGTTGGGTTTGAACA
>JAGVHG010000137.1 GCA_020056715.1 Phycisphaerae bacterium
GACATTGACCGCTATCCGGACGCCGCAGACGCACCGGACCATCGCTACCACGCTACGCCTCGCCCGTTGGAATGGAAAACGTTTCGACATCCATGCCGGGAAAAAGTTGTATGTCCATGGCTCCCAGTGTACCCCGGCTGTCAAGGATATTTTTTCACAAGCTCTCAGAATGACAATCGCGTCACTCTGATCGTATCATGCCGCGGTCGTAAGAGCGGAACGGAGTCGATCACGGTATGAAACAGTCTTGGGCGGCATTCATTGTGCGGACGGCATGGGTGTGGATCGTCGGCTGGGCCGTCGTCGCCGCGGCGGTCTGGATACCCGCTCCGCGCATCCCAACCCTTCTCAAAGATGACGCCACCGGCTTCCTTCCGGCGGATATGCCTTCCCAGCGTGCGTGGGCACGGCTCAAAGCGGAGTTTCCGGACGCCGCGCCGGGCAGCCGGGCCGCGGCGCTGTTCGTTCGCGAGACCGGCCTCACCGGCGATGACCGGACATTCATCGGCGACCTCGCCCGACGGCTAACCGCACGCAGCGCGGAACTGAACTGGCGTATCCGGGCGGTTGAAACCGCGCCATTCCTGCAGCCGCTCTTGGAAAGCTCCGACGGCAGGGCCGCGGTCATCGCCGTTGATCTGTCGGCCGAGGCGTTAACGAAAAGCTCCGTGCGACGGGTCCGAGAGGTGAAGCAAGAGCTAGCCGCCGTTGCGCCCCCGCCCGGCTTGCAGGTCGAAGTGACGGGCAACGCGGCCATGGGAGAACTGCTCGACGCAAACACCAAACACGACATCGACCGCACCACCCTGTGGGCCTTCGCCGCGGTCACGGTGATCCTGCTATTCATCTATCGCTCGCCGATTGCCATGTTTCTTCCCTTGGTCACCATCGCTGCGTCATTGATGGTTTCGCTGGGTGCTATCGGCTGGGCGGCGGCGTGTGGCTGGCCGATCAACGGCCTGGTCGAAATGTTCATCATCGTGCTCGTGGTCGGGGCCGGAGTGGATTACTGCCTCTTCCTGATGGCCCGATTTCGCGAAGAACTGCCTACCGTGGGCGGCGATCCGGCGCGTGCCGTGACCGCGGCACTCTCCCGGTCCGGGCCGACGATCCTGGCGAGCGCGGGGACCGTCGCGGTCGGGCTGGCGACCCTGGCCCTGGCCCGTAACCGTGATCTGTATACTTCCGGCCCAACCATTGCCTTCGCCGTCGGCGTGGCCGCCCTCGCCGTCCTAACCTTGACGACGTCGTTAATGCGCGTCGCCGGAATGCGGCTCCTGCGCTTGCGGCCGGGGGGCACGGACAACTTCCGCTTGTCCTCACCATTAACCGCAGGCGACGCCCATCCCCTTCAACGCGAAGGCGCATGGTGGGCTGCCGCGGCCCGGCTGGTGACACGGTTCCCGGTTCCCACGGTCATCGCCACGATTGCGATATTGACCCCCCCCGTGCTGGTCGCCGCGAAAGTGCGTACGCTCTACGACTCCCTGGAGGAATACCCGTCCGACTCATCGTTTGTCCGTGGCGCGCAACTGTACCGCAAGCACTTTTTCGACTCCCAGCCTGTTACTGAAGTCTCTTTGGCTCTTTCGTGGACGGGGACGTGGAATGAGTCGCCGGGCGATTCAGACCTCCGGACAGCGCTGGACAAACTGGCCGTCGTCCTCCAGGAGAAATTCCCGGTCGTCTACCAGCGCGACCTGCAAGACCCGCTCGGCCGGAAGCGCCGGGACGCGCAACGGAACACGGGAGGCATCTCATCGCTGATTCCGTCGTCGCTTATCGATCAGTTGGCGGTTCAGTCCTACGTGGGGAAGAGCGGTTTCACGGCGCGAATCGACTTGGGAGTTCGCGCCGAACCCCGAAGACTTGAGACCTTGGAGATGGTCAGTCGGATCGCGCCCGCCGCCCAAGCCGCATTCCCTGAAACTCATGGCGGCCCACAGTTTACCGTTGACGTTGCCGGTGAATCGGCCGTCTACGCCGATATGCGCGCCCTACGCAAGCGCGACTTCCGCATCATAGCCGTAGCCGCATGCACGCTCATATATTTCATCCTGATCGGATTGATCCGCGCCCCCTTGCAGTCGGCCATCCTCATCGTCGCCACGCTTATCACCTACCTCGCCACGTATGGCGTGACGTATCTCATCGTACACGCCCTGTATGGATTGGAGGGTCTGAGCTGGCAGATCAACTTCCTGCTCTTCATCATCATCATGAGCCTCGGGCAGGACTACAACATTTTCGTGGTGGCGCGGATTCACGAGGAATTACGAACCCACCCGCCGCGCGAGGCGATCTCTATTGCTATTCGCAAAACGGGACGGGTGGTAAGCGGCTGCGGGATCATCATGGCCGCCACCTTTGCGTCCATGTTTTCCGGATCGCTCTTGGTGCTCAAGGAATTCGCCATCGCCCTGCCGTTGGGCATCCTGATTGACACCTTCATCGTGCGCCCGCTCCTGGTACCCGCTCTGATTCTGCTGGTTTACCAATGGACGCCCGTATGGCTTCGCAAGGGCAAAGACGATTCATCAGGAGTGGGGTGGCAAGCCTAAGCACGTCCACGCCGGGCACCGGCATGGCGGCGCTGCGCTTGGCCATGCCACCCACTACTCATCATTTCATCGATGACACATCGCAGTCGTCCTGAACATTGAGGAACGCCCGGCTGGTAATCGGCGAAGGCCTCAATTCGACCCATCAAATTTTCTTCGCTCTTGACAACCGTGAGGGCGACGGGAACAATCCATTGCGACACGAATGAGTGTTGTGTTACGCTCATCCCGTGAGGGTGCTGCGAGGCAACCGGCTTCATCCGTACTTCATCCCGCACGGCACCCGACGATCGGTCCGGGGCGTCCAGAACGACGCCGACCCGAGCGTCGAAGACTCGAACCGCTAAGCGATTAGCTTGTGTAGTTCGGTACAGTCGTCGGAATCGTGCCCTCAAACTGCGGCCATACCGTGCAGCGCACCGAGGTTTCGCATTGGCTTTACAGCTTAACATGCTGAGTAGATACTTCCCGTCTGTGCGGGCGGAGTACACCCGCACGCGGGGGATGAGCGAATACTCCTGAGTCGCGGCTCGGGGACTTGAAGAGACGGCAATGGCAGGTACACAAGCGGTTTGGGGCATTGATGTGGGGCGATGCGCCTTGAAGGCCATCAAGCTCCGCGCCGCGGCCGATGGCAAGGTCGAGATCGTCGCCCACGAGCACATCGAACACGCCAAGATCCTCTCGCAACCGGACGCCGATCGGCACGCCCTCATCGGCGCGGCCCTCGAAAAGTTCCTCTCCCACAATGATATTTCCAAGGACGCCATCGTGGTGAGCGTGCCCGGGCAGCACACCCTGGCGAGGTTCACGAAGCTGCCCCCGGTGGCCGCAAAGCGCATCCCGGACATCGTTCGTTATGAAGCCGACCAGCAGATTCCCTTCGACATGGATGAGGTCATCTGGGACTACCAGACGTTCCAGCAGGAGGGGTTGCCCGATCTGGAAGTCGGCATCTTCGCCATGAAACGCGAACTGATCCGCGAGCACCTCTTACACTTCGAACAAGCGGCGATCGAGCCGATCGGGGTGCAGTCCGGTCCGCTGGCGGTCTACAATATGGCCCATTTCGACGGGCTGGTGGGCAAAGACACCACCATCTTGCTGGACATCGGGGCGGAGAATACGGACCTGGTCGTCGCTACCATGGATAGCCTGTGGACGCGGACCATCCCCATCGGCGGCAACAGCTTCAGCGAAGCGTTGGTAAAGTCTTTCAAGCTGTCCTTCTCCAAGGCGGAGAACCTGAAACGCACGGCCGCGACCAGCAAATACGCTCGCCAGATTTTCCAGGCCATGCGCCCGGTCTTCGCCGATCTGGTGCAGGAGTTGCAACGCTCGATCGGTTTCTACTCCACGACTCATCGGGATACGAAGGTCGAAAAAGTCGTGGGCGTAGGCAACGCTTTCCTTCTACCCGGTCTGCAAAAATACCTCCAACAAAACCTCAGCATGACGGTCGACCGGCCGGAGGCGTTTAAGAACATCGTCCCCTCAGCCGTAGCGGACCAGCCCGCCTTCCGCGAGCAGATTCTGAGTTTCGCCGTCGCCTACGGACTGGCCCTGCAGGGCTTGGAGCTGACCAAGGTCACCAGCAACCTTCTTCCGACGGAAATCGCCAAGCAGGTCGTGTGGCGAAAGAAGCGCCCCGCCTTCGCGGCGGCGGCTGCCTGCCTGGTTTTGGCAGGTGGGTTGATTTGGTTTCGACAGACTTCCGACATGAGGGCGCTCGCCGCCGGGGCGGAGGGCTTCCCGCCGACATTCTCCGCCGCACAAGCGCCGGGGATCATCGAGAACGGTCCGCCATCAACACTCTCCGACCGGTCGCGGGGGCAACTCATCGTTATAGCCGTCGGGGAATTGAAGAAGCAATTGAGCTTGCTAACCGGCAAAGGCCAAACTGAACGCGCCGAAACCGAAAAGCTCATCGAGCTGCAACACAATAAGAAGACGATCTTGAAGATCCTTCAAACGGTCCACGATTCCGTGCCGATGCCCGATGATTCCTTGGCCAAGGCGACCACGCAGCAGGCGGTCCTGGACGCGATCGCCGCGGGCGCTCCGCCTCGCGGACAACGCAAGCAAGTGTTCATCGAATCGGTGGATGTGCAGTTCGAGCCGGAGCTGCAGCGCATCAACTGGGACAGCAAGATTGAGGTTCCCCCGCCCATCAATAACCACGATCCCAAAGCCGCCGATCTGCCGGGCATCCTCATCAAGATCACCTGCACCACGCCGAACGATGGCGGGTTGAAGTTCATCAATGAGGACTTCATGAAGAAGCTCCGCGAGAACGGGCGGAAGCCGGGCGCGGGCTTTTACATCGACAACATGGTGCTGGCGGAAGGCGGCAAGACCGAGTCCGCACCCACGGGCGGTGCTCCTCGACCCGCGACTGGACGTGGAACGCCGCGCGGCGGCCCGGGTACGCCGGCGGCGGGAACGGCGTTCGCAGGGCGGTCTGAGATAATCGACGCGGTAACGTACGAGTCGACCGAAAATGACTGGAGCTTCAAGATTGTGGCCGACGCCATCCTCGAGGATTTCCCCGAGGGCGGCGTGAAGAAAGAAGCTCCGCCGCCCGCGAAACCTACCAAGGGCGGACCGAAGCCGCCGACGCCGCCCAAGCCCTCGGTCAAACCCGATAAGGGGCCGTAGGAGTTCGATGCGTGGATTTTGTTAGACGCAACTTGTTCCTGATTCTATGCGGCGTTGGCGCCGTGGTTGGTATCGGTCTGGGCGTCACCGGTCTGCGGGCGATGCCCAACGTGGTCAAGAAAATGGAGGAGGCTGCGGGTGTTCATAAAGCCCTGGAGTCGCTCCAACCCGTCAACCAACGAATCATCGACGCCGAGAATCAGCGCATCGAGGCGATTCAGCAAGACCACGCCAAGGTCCTCGAACACGCCAAAAAGCTTTACCGGTACGAACCGCTGGTCGCAGGCCTTTTCCCCAAGGCCGCCGCCGAAAAGCGGATCGAATTCCGTACCAAGTACGGAGAGGCGATGAGGAAGTTGCTGGACTCGTTGCACTGGGGCGCTCCGCCGACCCCCGCGGACATCGAGGCGATGAAGGACAAGATCGACAACGAGAAGGCCGCCCAGAAGTTCGGGGGCGAGCCGACCGCTTCGGCGAGCGCGGGGGCCGCCGGGACGCACACTCAAGCCGAGGTATTGACCAAGGTCGGAGCGAAAAATGACCCAACGGCCCGGGCCGCGATCGCTGCGGCGCAGAAAATCTACTGCTACGCGGTCAATTTCTTCGAGGACAAACCTCCCGATCGTGTTGCGAGCTTGGAATTCCTGCCGAAGATGAAGGACACCAAAACGGTCGAGGCGCCGGAAACGGACGACGTCTGGCGAGCCCAGCTCAGCTACTGGATCCAGAAGGACGTTGTCGAGGCCATTGTGGCGGTCAACGATGAGGCGGGGGAAGCGGCTAAGCAGGCGAGCGAAGACCAGTGGGTCGGCATCATGCCGGTCAAAGAAGTCATCTCGATCCGCCTATCCGACTACGTGCCGCCCAAGGGCGATCCCTTAATGATCTCCCCGCCCGTGGGCTACCTCGCGGCGTATCCGCAGGGGACGGCGGAAAGCGTCTTCACGGGCACGGCCTCCGGTAACTCGTACGAGGTCGTACAGTTCACCGTGAAGCTCATCATGGACCAGCGCGACATCCCGCTCTTGGTCGAACGGCTGTGCAACAACAGTTTCCTAACGCTCCTGCGAGTCTCGTACAAGAGCGTACCAGTGAACAAGGCCATGACCGGCAAGGTCTACGGCGCCGAACCGACGGTCATGGTGATGATGGATTTCGAATCGGTCATGCTGGGCGAGGTGTTCCGGCCGTTGATGCCGACGGAAGTGTGTGAAAAATATGATTGGATCAAGTGTCCGGAGCGCAAAGCCGACGACGAGCAATAACACCCCCTGAGCCGCCCCATACATGGGGCAGGTAAACTTTCATGGCAAAGCAACTGGTAAACCCGATCGAGCGGCACGTAGAGAAGGCGGTCCTGGGCTTGACGGGTCTGGCCCTGGTTGCGGTGATTGCCCTCTGCGTGGTGACCTCTCCCAATCAGATCGAGCTGGGGCAGGAGAAAGTGTCACCAAGTACGATCGACGGGAAGGTAGCTCAAAAAGCTGCTGATGTCGTCGGGAAGTTGCGCGCCGCGTCCCCGAAGACGTCCACGCCGCCGTCGCTGTTTGACGATTTCACCGGCTCCCTTCAGCCGCTGGAGCGCACGCCGCTTCCGGTCGCCGTGGCGATCGGCCCGGAAGTTCCGATCCTGGACGCCGCAGAAAGAACCACCGGGCAAGCGGAGCTGGTCAAGGTGAACCGCCCCGACAAGCCGACGGTTAGTCATGGCCGCGGAACCATCGTCGTCGCGGGGGCCGGAGGGCAGCAGAGTGTGCCCGTCGACTGGGTAACGGTCTCGGCCATGTTTAACGTGAAGGCGCAGTCCGAGCTTCAGCGATTGGAATACGGGGCAACGCGAGACGAGGTCATTTTCGCTCCACCGGAAATCCAGCGGCGCCTTCGCCTGCCGAATGGCAGTTGGTCGGATGGGGATTGGGTGGACGTAAAAGCTTGGCCTTCTGTCGGTGTTCCTTCCCCGCCGACCATCACATTTTTTGATGAAGGCGGCAAGCTGATCGTCAACAAGGACCAGTTGAAGGTCATTGAGAAGTTCAATTCAGATTTGCAGCACTCCAAGATGCAACTGGATATTCTGCGTCCCATGCCTCCGGGGATGGCCCTCCCGACCCGCTGGGCCCTCCCGATCATCCCACCCTATTCCTATCGCGACGTAATGAAACAGGACGACGAGTATCTCTCCGAATCACCTTCTCCCGACCCGGCTGACCGCTACGGTCTCTCCGGCGAAGCGCCGAAGCGAAAAGAAGCGGCGGCCGTCGAGCCTTTGCCCGCCGAGAAAAACGCCCGCATTTTGCAGGACGGGCAAAAGCTTCTTGAAAGCGCGCGGCAGAATAAGTCGGAAAACGACGCCATCAAGGCCTACAACTGCGCCCAAGATGTACTCGTCGACCGCGCCGTCAGCGCCGCGGACAAGGCCAAGGCGGAGAAGCTCAAGGCCGACGCCACACAAGTTCAAAACGACATCAAGCGATGGATCGCCGCGGGCGGCGGGAATGCCCCCGCTCCAGGACCTCTACCCCCGGGCGGGAGGAAGCCGCGGGAGAAACTCCCGGTGCAGCAAGTGTGGGCCCACGACGCCGCCGTGAGCAGCATCCGCAACGGCGAGACCTACCAGTACCGGATGCGCTTTCGCATTTACAACCGTCTGGCCGGCGCGCCCGATAAGTTCAAGAAACCCGAACTTGCCGCGACGGTGTTCATCACCGGGGACTGGTCGGAGCCGTCGGACCCGGTGGTCATCGAACCGGCGACGAAGTTCTTCATCACCAGCGATAACCAGAAGGACGAGGAAGTCGGCGTCGAGTTCTTCCAGTGGTTCGGAGGCGTATGGGTGAAACCAACCCGCCGAATCAAAGCAACCGTGGGTGAGACTATTCGAGACCGTCAGCGAGTACCGGCCCCTGCCATCGACAACCCCGAGGTGGTGGACAACCCCGAAGTAGACTTCGTCGCCGATGCAACCATCGTGGACATTGACTTCGACCGCGCCTTTCGGGAGCGGAAGGCCGGGACGACCCCCAAGGGCGTTAAGTTCGGACAGCCCTCGCCTTCATGCTCGGTGGTTTTTGTAGACTCGCAAGGTAGATTGCATGAGCGGCTCGTATCGCTCGACAAGGTCCACCCTGAGAAGCGGGAGATGACCAGCCGGGTGTGGATCCCAGCCAAGCCAAAATGAGGTAGCGGGATGGGGTTGAGAAAGACTTGCGGTGTCGTCGGGCGAGTCCTAGAATCCGGCGTCCCAGCGGCTCGTTGGCGCCGAAAGCCGTGGGAGTGCGGCTCATACCACCCGATTGACAACGGGTGTGTACATGGTGATGGATCGTTGGTGATGCCGGTCGGCGGCCCCTGCCGGCTTAGCCCTACCAGGCCTGGACAAACGGCCGGCTGTGCGCGGTGAGTTCTCGCCACAACGCTTACGGGCGTTGTGGCTGTCGCAGGAGGAGTCCCCCTTGCTAGGTTCGAGGTTATCCGGGTGTGCCCCCGTGCTTTTGGCACTGGTTGTTTTTTGTCTGAACGTCGCCCCCGTCGTGGCCGAGGAAGAAGGAGCCACGCTGGACCGTGCGATTAAACTCTTTGAGACCGGCGATTACCTCGCTGCTCAGGAGTTGATCGTCGGCATCGACCGGGCGAGACTCGGTCCCAAACAGCAATCCATTCGCGACGACTATCTCAATCGCATCCAGGTCGCGATCACCATGTCCGACAAGGCGATTCGAGACTTGGAGGACGCGGAAACGGCGATCGCGGAGCATGAGCGCGACAAAGCCGAAAAGCTCCTCGCGAGCGTCCTCGCCAACGAGTACGCCCCGCATGGCGCTCGCCGGTCGGCAACGATGTTGCAAGAGAACATGAAAGCATCGGCTGCTCCATCGGTTGCCGTACCGTCGCAGCAGCCGCAAGCAGAACCGGTTAAGCCGGCAGCGCCACCTGCGCCGGTCGTTGTCGAAAAAGCTGTGCGCACCCCCGACCTCGCCCCATCGCTCAAGGGCGTTGGTGCTGACGCCGCGAAACCCGTGTCCGCACAACCGCCTCTTCCTACCGCATCGTCGGATGCGGAGCGAGCCAAGGCCTTGACCCGCCAAGGCGACGAGATGCTCCAGGGAGGGCGATATGCGGAGGCCGAGCGCTTGTATCAAGACGCGTTGCTGGCCGTGCCCGGATATCCCGAAGCCGTTGAGGGCCTGCAACGCGCCGCCCAACATCAGCAAAACGTCGCCGGCGTTCGCGGAGAGACTTTGATCGATCGGATTCGGCGCGACGACCAGATCAACTGGCAGCGCACGGTCGCCGAGTATCGTGAGGCCGAACAGCTCATCCGCGACCAAGTCGCCGGCGAACGATTCAGTGAGGCCAACCAAGTGCTCATCCGTGCCCGGCAGATCGTCGAGGCGGGCAAGCAGTTCGCCGACCCGGTCACGAAATACGAGAGCCTCAAAAGCGAGGTCGACGCCCTTGGACAATACGTAGCCAACGAGGAGCGGTCGTACAACGAACGGAAAGTGGCGGAAATCCAGCGGGACATCGCCCAACAAAGGGCGGAACGCATCCGTTTGGACCAGGAGAACCGCGCCAGCCAGGTCGAGGCGTTGATGAACCAGGCCATGCAGCACCGCAAGGACGGCGACCTCGACTCCGCCGTCAACGTGCTGCGCCAAGTCACGGTAATCGACCCCAAGTATCAACCCGCCCGTTGGATGATGGATGACCTGGAGGATCGACGGCAATACCAACGCGGCCGCGAGGTCCGCAATGAGTTCTACAAACAGTCGCAGGGGTCGCTCAACGAAGTTGAGGAAGCCAAGATCCCCTGGTACTTGGAGTTGCAGTATCCCAAGAACTGGCCTGAGCTTATCTCCCGCCCGGAGCGGAGCGGCGGGCGGTCACGGCCCGACAATCAACTTCTGGGAGCGCTGGACAAACCCGTCCCCGTCGACTTCAGGCACGAGCCGTTCGATCAGGTCATCGAGCGCTTGGCCGACGCCCATCATCTGAACATCATTGTCAACTGGAACGATCTGCAACGTGCGGGCGTCGAACGAACCGTCCCCATCGACCTGATCCTGCCCAATGATATCAGCCTACAGCGGGCCATCACGGAAGTGCTGGAGCAGGCCGGCGCGGGCTTGACCAAGGTCGGGTACGATGTCGCGGAAGGAACGATCCGAATCGCCACCCGTCAGACGTTGGACAAGGACACCTATACGGCCGTCTACGACATTAACGATCTTCTGCAAGAGATTCCGATCTTCAACGACGCTCCCCTCACCGACCTCACCCAGGTCAATCATCGCAAGTCTCGCACCACTCCCAAGGACGCCCCGCGGCCGTGGTCGGGTGACGGCGACGACGATGACGACGAAGAGAGCCACGATCCCGAGCGACTTAGTCGCGTGCATTCGATTATCAATCTGATCCAGAGCACCGTCGCTCCGGACAGTTGGCGGGAGAACGGCGGGTCGGTCGGCACCATCAACGAAATCAACGGTCAGTTCGTCATCACCCAGAATTCTTCGTCGCAGCGACAAATTGCCGACCTCTTCGGCAAGCTCCGCGAGCAAAGGGCCATCCAGATCGCGGTAGAAGCGCGGTTCATCACGGTTTCGAGCCACTATTTGGAGGAATTGGGCCTCGATCTCGACGTGGTTTTGAACCAGGGCAACGCGGGGTTCGACTACGTGCCCGGCGCCGGCGGACCGGCGACCGACCCAATCCTCGGCAACCCCCTACTTCTCCCGCGGTCCTTCTCGCGGCTCGGGTTTACGCCCGCCGTGCCCGCGCTCGGCAACACCAATACGGGGGTGGGCAGCGTCGGGCAGCCGTTCACCCAACCGTACTTAGTGCCGCAACGGCAGGGCGGCGGCGGCAGCCAAGCGACGCCGGTACCCATCATCAACCGGCTCTCGACCTTCACCGACCCGGCTGGCTTGGGTAGCGACATACCGGGCAGCTTCGCCGGCCAGACAATCGGCCCGGCGCTCAGTGTCTTCGGCAGCTTTCTCGACAACATCCAGGTGGATTTCCTATTGCGGGCCACGCAAGCCGACTCGCGAACGTCGGTATTGACCGCGCCGCGTTTGGTGCTCTTTAACGGCCAGCGATCATGGGTCGCGGTCACTATCCAACAGAACTTCGTGAGCACGCTGAACCCCGTCGCCGCTCAGGGCGCCGTCGCCGTTGCGCCGGTCATCGGCACCATTGACTCCGGTGCGGTGCTCGACGTACACGCCACCGTTTCCGCGGACAAGCGCTACGTGACCATGACTCTACGACCCGGCGTGACACGATTACTCGACCTACAAACGTTCTCCTTCAGCGGCGGCGCGGCAGGGGGAGGAACCGGCGGAGGAGGAACGGCGCTCGCCGCGTTCATTCAGGTACCGACCCTCTCCAGCCAGCGGCTGCAGACAACCGTGTCGGTGCCCGACGGCGGCACACTTCTGATCGGCGGACAAAAGCTATCCAGCGAGACCGAAGTAGAGGCCGGCGTGCCGATCCTCTCCAAGATTCCGATTCTTAAGCGCGCGTACTCGTCGCGGTCGATGGTCAAGGACGAGCAGACTCTGCTAATCTTGATTAAACCGAAGATTCTGATCCAAACCGAACAAGAGGAGCTGGCCTTCCCGTCCTTTTCTAAGCCGGGTTCGTAGGTGGACGCGCCGTGTTGGCAGTCGTCTTCGCCGTCATGTGGTTCGCCGCGGCTGGGCAGCAGCCGACATCTCCTCCTCAGTCCCCTGATCCGCCGCGGCGGATTCAACCCTTCGCCGAAGGCGTTCGCATCGACTGGCCGATGCTGACCGTCGAAGTCGACGCCGAGGTCGTTCTTCGCGAAGGCCCGCTCGAATTGTTCGCGTGCAGTCCGCGGACCAAAGAGCACGAGAGCATCCTCGTCGTGCCCGCCAGGCCACTGCACATCCATCAGGCAATGGGTTTGATCGGCCTGACCCCCGGCAAGCCGTTGCGCTTCGACGAAGAAGCCAAGCAATGGGAGCAGCCTCGCGGAGACCGGGTTGAACTTCGCGTGCGTTACACCGACGAACGCGGGACACATATCGTTGCATCGCAGCAATGGGTCTCTTATGCGAAAGGTCCGAACCCAGTTCGACCCACCGTATTGGATTGGATCTTCTCCGGCTCAACGAACCTGCCCGACGGACGGCTGGCCGCCGACGCGGATGGGACGGTCGCCTGCGTTGTCGATTTCGAGTCCGCTCTCATCACTCTCTCGTCGCGACACAGCGCCGACAACGAGGAGCTTTGGTTGACCGCGAACACCAAGGAGATTCCGCCTCGGGGCACGAAGTGTACGCTGCTCATCCGCAGCGAACACCGACCGACGGTCGAGCTTGATCTGGTGGATGAAAACACCGTACGCTACAAGGACCAATCGCTCGGTCCCGAACAGCTTGCGAAGATGCTTCTCCCGCCGCCGGATGACCCCCGCCCGGCTCGGCTGTACATCCACCCGGCTGCGAACGTGTCCGACGAGGCCGCGAAGGCGTTCGCGGAGAAAGTCACCAAATCCGGGTTCGAGGGAGTCATCGAGACCAAACGCCGTCCATAGCCGACCGCTTGGCTTGATCTTGATGAGGAAGGTAGACTACCAGCGTGTCACAGTGATGAAATCTGAACTATTACAAGTATTCAGCCGGTTACTGCGATCACCGATAAGGAAGGATGTACTTTATTTTATGTCGCAGGGAGAGTCCTGCATCGGAGATCGATCATGTCGCTTAACACGAGTCGTTTTGCGCGTCTCGGCATCCTCGGAGTATGGATCGGCCTTTGTTGCATAGGAGGCACATGCGGCCCCGCGCCGAGCCAGAACCCGACCGCTGGACTGTCGATAGAGTCAGCAGCCCAAGCCGTTCGGGAAGCAACCGACGGGTTCCTCGCAGGCGGGGGCGAATCCGCGGCGGCCAAACTCGAGACCTCGATTACCGATCTGTTCGCATCAGCCTCGGACCTGGACACGGCGCTCGACGCCGCGAAGTCCAGCCTCGCCGGCCAGATCAACAGCGCGGCCGAATGGCAGGCCCTTCAGGACTACAGTGTGGCTCTCAACGGTCGCTACGTCGAAGACCCAACGTACCAGGGCGTCTCTCGTGTCCTTAACGAGGCCGGAAGCCCGGTCCCTGGCTGCGACACGGAGTCCGAAACAGTGGTGATCTTCATCAACGGAATCAACAACACCAAGCCCGAGTTCCTGTTGAGTTGGGCGGCGCTGGGCAAGTTTCTCCACGATGGACCGGGCGGAGCGAAACTCAAGGTAGACGGCTATTACAATGTCAGCGCTACGGACGCCGAGCATTCGATCTTCGGCGGCAAAATATGTTATTTATACGGCCTGACCATGAACATGAATTCCGATGTCGTGGACTGGTGCCGTACGCTCGGCGGACTTGCGATCGACCTCCTTGAATGCGCCGCCCAGACGGCCAACATCCAGAAGTGGATCGCCAGTATGCCGCCCGTTCCCGATTCCGAACGGTTCAGCACTTTCATTCGCGCCCACATTGACCAGGGTCGAAAGGTGATCATCGTCGCGCACTCCCAGGGCAACCTCATGACCTCCCAGGCCCTCGGTTTGCTCACTGCAGGCGACGGCAACCAGGTTCCCGCGGACACCATTTCAAGTCCGCTCGATTCGGTGGGCGTCGTATCCGTGGGTTCGCCGACCAACATCTTCCCGTCACGCGCGGACCGCGTCTACCCGGTGTTGGTCCACGGCGAAGTGATGGATTCAACTTATCCCGGCGGCACCCCTATCTTCACGACCTGGCCGGCAAACGTCGATCCGCCGAGCGAAGACATGACTGTCACAGAACGCCACAACTTCAATGACAGCTACTTACGCAGTTACGCCGCGCGGCAGCTTATCCGGCAGGCGGTGTCGGAGTTGGACTGCAACCTCAGCAACCCTCGCGGTAAGTTCAAGATCACCGGCACGGTGACCGACGCCAAAACCGGCTCGAGCATTGAGGGGGCCTTGGTCAATTTCTTCCCTGCGGGGTCGGGCGTAACATCCGCAGCCGATTTTACCACGGACGCCGCGGGCGATTTCGGCCCCTATGTGTTGCACCACAAGGACCTCACTTTCCCGCAGGTCGAGATCGACGTACACAAGGGCGGCTACATAGATAAGTCAGTCACCCGCGTTTTCGACAGGGCACAGTATGGCTCGGACTGGGTCGCCATCGCCCTCGATCCTGAACCCGACCCGACTGACAACGGCGGCAACAGCGGCGGCGGTGACTACTGCGGCGCCGGACCGGTGGAGGTAACGATTACCGGCTCCGCGGATTTGGAAGTGGGCGGTAACGCTTCGTACAGTGCCGAGGCACAGGGCATCGCCTGGTACGACGCTCAGTTCACGTGGGACCTTCTGGGAAGCAGCGCTACCTTGCAGAGCACGGAGGGATATTCGACGACAGTAACGGCGACGGCAGCCGGGACCGCCACACTTCTCGTCGAGGTCCGAGACACCGTCTACGGATGCATCCTAGGCACGGCGACGATGAGCATCGGCGTGACCACCCCGCCAGGCTACATCGTGTACCTGGTGCAACAGATATGCACGAACGGCCAACTTGAAGCCTTCCGTGAGGACGACGCCGAAGCCGGGATTCCACTTTGCCAACTCGACGGCGGCGGTTTGGACTGCTCTGTCATGGCCACACTGACCGCGGTCACAGGGACATATCCGACATTTGATGAGGCGGTCGCGGCGATCTGTCCGCGAGTGACTCAAACCTGGAACCATTACTGGGCCGGACTGATGGCCACGTTTGACGGCCTCGATCGCTGCACCGGAAACGTGGGAACCCAGTTGGTTCAGTGCGTGCCGATTACCTCCCCCCCATGAGCCAAGAGCTTATCCCCCAACCTCTCTTCCCCTTGGGGGAGAGGGCAGGGACGGCTACGTCTGAGTGATCGACGAGTCCGGCGAAGACAATCTCTACACGGGTTATTTTTCGTGCCCATCGAGCTGCCCCGAGGCCCCGGTCGGAGCTTTCCATCACCAGGCGTTACTCATCCCTGAGCCTCCGCTGATAACGCATGCTTCCGCTGCACCTACCCATTGTATCATGTCGATCAAGGACTATTACTCGGACAGACTCCTAGAGGTCTGTCACAACTGGGGCTCTGTCACGGCTGATCTTGGGGGTCGCAACGTAAGGACTCAGAGCCGTTCCCGCGGTGCGCCGGGAACGGCCATTGCTTTGCCGCCAAGGCCGGATAGTATTTTGGGGCACAGGACGATCGCGACCGAAATGTCGCGCCGCGTATGCCAAGAACGAATCGACGCGGGTTTGCCGGTCCCGAGATAGTCCAGGGCGCGGCACCCGCGCGGTATGCAAGTTGGTGGCTCATTTGCCGGAAGGGTTTCCTATGAGACGCATGAAGATGTTGGGCGGTTGCGTGTTGGTGGGACTGTGCTTTCGGCCGGCCTACGGACCTGCAGCTGAACAGGGGACAGGATTGCTTGATGTGCTCGCGGGCGAGCTGACCTACTCGATGGAGAAACTGGCCGCGCCCGATGGAACGCGGCCTTACTATATCGCCTACACCATCACGGACCAGCAGCAGGTTTCGCTTGCCGCCACTCTGGGAACTCTCACCAGGGATGACATGAACCACCGGCGCATACTCGACGTTGGCGTGCGTGTGGGCGACTACGCTCTGGACAGCTCTCATAAGATCCGCACCGGCCAATTCGAGTTCGACCCCTCCATGTTCGGGTTCGCCATGCCGACCGAGATCAGCCTTGACGACGATCCTGATGCGATCCGCCACGCGGTCTGGTTGGCGACGGATGAGAAGTTCAAGGCCGCGGCGAAGAAGTTTGAACGGGTACGGACGAACCTCAAGACGAAGGTTGAGGAGGAGGACAAATCTGGCGACTTCACGCGAGAGCAGCCCAGCGTCTACAGCGGGCCGACGGTGTCGCTCGCGGTGGACAGCGCCGCCTGGACCCAGCGGCTGCGCAATGTGTCGAAGATCGCGCGGGAGTATCCGCTGATCTACGCTTCGGAAGTATCGCTGACGGCCACGGCACAGAACCAGTATCTCGTCAGCAGCGAAGGCACGCGCCTGCAGCACGGACAGAAATACCTCCGTGTTATGGTGTCCGCCAGCAGCAAATCCTCCGACGGCATGGAGCTGGAACAGTTCCGCATCTTCAACGCGGCCGGCGAGGACAAGCTGCCGAAAGAGGAACAGATGGCCGAGGCCCTGCGGAAGGTCATCCAGCAGGTACTCGCCCTGCGCGAGGCCCCGCTTGTCGAGCCTTACGTCGGACCGGCTATTCTAATGAACCGGGCCAGCGCCGTGTTCTTCCACGAGATTTTTGGGCACCGCATCGAGGGACACCGCCAGAAGGACGTCGAGGAAGGCCAGACCTACGCCAAGAAAGTGGGCGAGGCGATCCTGGCAGACTTCATCAGCGTTCGCGACGACCCGACCGTTGCGGAGTTCAATGGTGAAGATCTGCGTGGCTACTACAAATACGATGACGAGGGCGTACCCGCCAGCAACGTGAAGCTAGTTGATGCCGGTGTGCTCAGGACGTTCCTGTTGTCGCGATCCCCCTTGGAGCAATTTCCGAACTCGAACGGGCACGGGCGTCGCCAGCCGGGCTATCAGGTTGTGTCCCGGCAGGCAAACCTGATCGTCGAGTCGGCGAAAGCCGTCAGCCTGGAGCGGCTCAAGCAGATGCTGGTGGAAGAGTGTAAAAAGCAGGGCAAACCCTACGGCTTGCTTTTCGATGACATCATCGGCGGCTTCACCGGCACGCAACGGGCCGGGGCGCAGATGTTCAAGGTCCTTCCGGTGGTGGTGTACCGTGTCTACGCCGACGGTCGGCCGGACGAACTCGTTCGCGGCGTCGACATCGTCGGCACACCGTTGACCTGCTTCTCCAAAATTATCAGCACCGGCGACGATCCCGCGATTTTCAACGGGACATGTGGCGCCGAATCGGGCGGCGTGCCGGTTTCCGGCGTGTCCCCCAGTGTGCTCGTCGGACAAATCGAGGTGGAGAAGCGAGTCCGCGAGCAGGACAAGCCGCCGATCCTGCCACCGCCGATCGCTCAGGGAGGCGACAAGTAGCCGGGAGCTTCCGCTCCCGAGCGTGGATGACCGGGGAAGCGATGATATGTTCGCCGGCCTGGCGCCGGGTCATCAAGGAGTCGAACCATGAATGTTGGAAGAATGCGCGGACTATGGGCCGTTTTGGCGTTCGGTATCGCATGGCAGGCGACCTCCCGCGGTGCTGAGGAGAAACTCCCCGACAGTCCGGTGCTCATGCAGGCACTGGTAGACGAGCTTCAGCGGGCCATGACCTTGCGGATGGAGGACCTCGAACGACCGTACTTCATCCAGCTCGACGTCGACGACTCAATCAGCTACCAGATCTCCGCGCGGTACGGGGCGCTGACCAACTCCGGACGCAACCGGTCCCGGCAGCTCAATTGCCAGGTCCGAGTGGGCTCGTTTGAACTCGATAACACGAATTTCTCGAGCGGGGGCGGCTTTTCCTTCGGGGGTATGTTTGGATTCGGTCGCGCTTCGCGCTCGGCCCTACCTCTCGACGATGATGCGCTCGCCATCCGTCAGACCCTCTGGCGCGCCGCGGACGACGTGTACAAGGACGCCGTCGAAACCCTAACGAAGAAACGCTCGTACATGAAGGACAAGACCATCGCGGATCGCCCCAACGACTTCGCCCACGCCCCGGCCGTCGAACACATCGGACCATCGGCCGTACTGGACTTTGATCGCACGAACTGGGAACGGAACCTCCGACAGCTATCCGCGCACTTCAAGACTCACCAGAAGATTCAGGATTCCAGCGTGCGCCTCCTGGTGCGCGCCGGTAACTCCTATGTCGTTAACTCCGAGGGAAGCCGCGTACGCATACCCGACCACAAGGCGTGGCTGACCGTCACAGCCGTGGTTCAGGCGGCGGACGGACAACGCCTCGTCGCCACCCGCAACTACGCCGGCGCCTCACCGGCCGATTTCCCGCCGTTGGAGCAGATCCGCAAGGACATCGATCAGACCGTGGCCGAACTGACGGCAGCCATGACCGCACCGGTGCTCGAGCATTACACCGGACCAGTGCTGTTCGACGAGACCGCGGCCGCTCAGCTCTTTCGAACATTGCTCGCCGATGGTCTGGCCGGCCGGGCGATCACGGTCGGGGAGGAGCGTCGGAACCCGTCCGACCGAGAGAACTTGGAGACCAAGCTGGGCACGCAGATCCTGCCCAAATCGTTCCAGGTCTGGGACGATCCAAAAGTCGTCAAGTTGGGGAACGAAGTTCTGATGGGTCACTACGATTACGATGATGAAGGTCTGCCCGCCGAGCGCGTCGAGCTGATCAAGAATGGCAAGCTCGAGAAGCTGTGCATGTCGCGGATGCCGACCAAGAAGCTCTCAGGTTCTAATGGCCACGGACGACGGGGTCTGGGCGGCGGCGACGTAGCGGCCAGCATCGGATGCCTGTTCATAGAGGATAACCAAGGGGTTCCTGCTGTCCAACTGAAGGCTGCTCTCATCGATGCCGCGAAGGAGGCCGGACTCGACTACGGCGTGCGCATCAAAGCTCTCAAATCGGCGGCCTCCGACGCGGACAGCGGCCGCATAGGCACATTCATGCGCATGATGCGCGGCGGTGGCCGCGAGGAAGCGTCCTTGGGCGAACCGGTCGCTGCGTTCAAGGTGTTTGTCGCGGACGGGCACGAGGAACCGTTCCGAGGATGTGAAGTCGGCCAGATTCGCGTCCCGGAACTGAAACGTATTCTGGCGAGCGGAGATAAGCCGCAGGTGGTTAGCAGCATCGGCGAATTCGGTTTCGGCAAGCCATCCGCCCCTACGGCGATCAGTGCCCCGCCCGTATTGCTGCCAGAGGTCGAGCTATCCAAGCAGGAGATGGAGCACGACAACCCGCCTATCTTGCTGGCACCAGCCCTGCGATAGACGTGTTCATCCCGATCAACCGTTGAGATATCTCACGGTTTCGCGGATAATCCGACCCAGATGAAAACAGCACGAACCACAACCGTACCCGCGAAACCGGGCCGGTCGGTCGCGGCAGATACTCTTAGAGAGGCGATTCTCGCTCGCGGTCGATCGGTGCTCGACACTGAAGCCGCAGCCATCGGCGCTGCCCGCGAGTGCCTTAATGACGCCTTCGTTGGGGCGGTCAAGGCCGTCCTCCAATGCAAAGGCCGGATCTGCGTCACGGGCATCGGCAAGGCCGGATTGATCGGCAACAAGATCCAGGCAACGTTCGCCAGCACGGGGACGCTCTCCTACTCCCTCCATCCCGTCGAAGCGTTGCACGGCGACCTGGGTATGATCCACGGCGACGATGTGGTCATCGCTCTGAGCAAGAGCGGCAGTTCCGAATTGGTCGAACTCCTCCCGCGGCTCAAGTCCCTGGGGTGCGTGGTGATCCTGCTCACGAGCAAGATCGATTCGCTCGCCGCGAAACATGCCGATCACCTGCTGGACATTGGTCAGACCGCCGAAGCGTGCCCGTTGGGTCTTGCTCCCAGTTCCTCCACGGCGGCCATGCTCGCTCTCGGCGACGCCTTGGCGCTCACCGTCATGGAGCAAAAGGCCGTCCAGCCCGAGCAATATGCCAGTTACCATCCGGGCGGGGCGCTGGGGCGCTTCCTGATGAAAACCAACGAAATCATGCGTACCGGTCCGCATTGTCCGACGGTGCTTCAGACCGCGACTCTGGGGACGTGCTATGAGGCGATCCTAGCGGCCCCACGCCGGGCCGGCGCCGCCGCCATCATCGACAACGACGGCAAGCTGGTTGGCATTGTTACTCATGGCGACTTCTTCCGCCTCTTTCAATCGCCGCAAAAGTCTGCCGACTGCCCGGTCGGCGATGTGATGACCCGCTCGCCGAAGCGGATCGGCGTCGATGACCGAGTCAACGACGCCCTGCAACTAATGCGCAAACATGCCATCGATGAGTTGCCGGTCGTGGACGACGCGGGCCGCCTGGTCGGTCTGATCGACATCCAAGACCTCCTCGCCAAAGGCTTCTCCGTTTTCGATGATGATTAAACCCACGCGCAAGTAAACAATCTTTTGACCGCTCGTGCCGTGGGTCGATAATGCCGGTATGCCGCCCGACCCGACCGCCGGCCCATCGGATGATTTCCTCATCGCCGGGATGTTGGGCGGCGACTGGGCGGCGCTGAACAAGCTCATCGAACGCTACGACCGCCTGGTCCGCTACACCATCCTCCGCGGCGCCCGCGAGCGGTGTACGCATGATCCGTACTGGCTCGAATCGGTCGCCTCGGCCACCTGGGCGGGATTCGTTCGATCCATCCAGCGTCACCCCGATCAACTACCGAAGTCGGTCCGGGCGTACCTTACCGCCATCGCAAGAAATCAGGTGGTCAGCGCCCTTCGCGGCGTGCCTGCTCCGGACGATGCCGCCCAGTCGATCGACAGTTTCGTGGAACTAATTACAGCTACACTAGATGAACCAGTAGATACACTTTCTCAATTGGAGTTGTTAGAAACGCTGCGGATATGCCTCTCCGAGCTTGCGGACGATGATCGGACCATGGCATCCCAGCTTACAGCGATCACCGAACGGCGTTGGCTAGACGCCGCAGCGGCCCTGGGAATCAGTGAATCGACCCTCCGGTCGCGATGGAAACGGACCCTGGATCGGCTTCGGGATTGTGTGAGGAGAAAGACCGGCCTTTCCCTCGCGCCGGGGAGTCCTGATGACGACCCTTAGAGTGAAGGAGCGTTGCACCTTGGCCGCTCCGATGGGAATACAATGATTGACCGTTTCGACCAGCTTGACCCTATTGAGATCTCGCTTCGGGAACTCGCCGACGCCGAGCGTGCCGACTTGTTCCGCCGGACGCGCTTCGATGCACGGTCGCTGCTGCGCTCGACAAGCGGACTCCAGCGGACGGCGCGCACGCTTCGCTGGGTTTCGATCGCGGCCGTGCTGGGGATGGCGGCGACGATCTGCGCTTGGGTATTTACGACCGGAACCGGAGAGACCCGTCATCCTCCGTTTCCGAGTGGGACCATGACCGCCTCCGCAACGGGCGGTTGCGATGGGACGTTTTTCGGTTGCCTGACCGGCCCGAACGGCACGATCATGAGTGGTTGTCAGACTTACGACTACAACGCTGACGGTCACATCGACCTGGCCGATGCCAGAACTTATCAACTGAACTGCAACGTGATCACGCGATAGCGGACCTCACGCGGGCAGGAGGACAAATGGCTCGCCATCGCGAGGTCTCCGTTGCTTTCGCATTTGTATAGACGCTAAAAACTACAGACCGAGACCCATATGGGATAAGTCGGCGTCCGACGCAAGCCATCGCATTTGCAAGTCCGACGCGTTTCGGTATGGTGGGGTCAGGTATACGATGGCCCGTACGCTGAGAATCTACGCGGACACATCCGTGTTCGGGGGTTGTTTCGACGAAGAGTTCGCGCTTGCCAGCCTACGTTTGTTTGAAGAGATTCGGGCCGGTCGGTTCGTGTTGGTCGTCTCTCCTACGACTCTCCGCGAACTCGATGCAGCGCCGCCGCAGGTTAGCGATGTCTTGACTGCGTTGCCGGTCGGCTGCATTGAATTGCTCCAGCCGTCCGACGAGGTTGCGCAGCTACGGGATGCCTATCTCGCTGCCGGAATCGTTGGAGCAGGCAGTGCGCTCGATGCGGAGCACATTGCATCGGCGTCGGTCGCGGAAGTGGACCTTATTGTGAGTTGGAATTTCAAGCATATCGTCCACTTTGAAAAAGTCCGCGGCTACCACGCCATCAATCTACTGCGGGGATATTCGCAAACCCCGATACACAGCCCGATTGAGGTAATCGAGTCATGAAAAAAACATTCGATTGTGTAAAAATGAAACAAGAAATTCAGCAACAGCTGCTCGAAAAAATGCGTGATATGACGCCGGAGGAACAGCGCCAATTCACGGAGGACACTATTCTCTCCAACCCGAAGCTCGCTCGGTTCTGGAAGCCGCCGAAGCCCGGAATGGAGCGCGTTGGGAACCTGCCGAGGCGAACCGGTTAACCGGTCACGGCCAAGTCGCTTCGGCGAACCGCCGCGGTATGAGTCTATTCCGCCATCAGCCCCGCCGCTTCACCGATGGTCTCGGACAACGTCGGGTGGGGGTGGATCATGGCGGCGAGGTCGTAGGCGACGGCGCCCATTTCCAAGGCTAGTACGCCTTCGGATATCATTTCGCCGGCGTGCGGGCCGGTGATTCCGATGCCGAGCAACCGCTGCGTCGCTTTATCGAAGATGAGCTTGGTGACGCCGTCGGTGCGGCCTAGTGCGACGGCGCGGCCCGAGGCGGACCAGGGCATTTTGCGGATAATGATGTCGAGTTTCTTCTCTTTCGCTTCGGCCTCGGTGAGACCGGCCCAGGCGATGACCGGGTCGGTGAACACGACGGCCGGGATCGCTCGCGGCTCGAAGGCGACGTCTTTGCCCGCCAGAAGATCGGCGACGACCGTGCCCTCGTGCAACGCCTTGTGAGCCAGCATGGGGTTGCCGATCACGTCGCCGATGGCGTAAATCTTCGGCGCGGTGGTCTTGAAGCCCGCGTCAACCTTGATGAACCCGCGTTCATCGAGTGTCACGCCGGCCTTGTCGAGACACAGGTCGCGGGAGTTGGGACGCCGCCCCACGCAGACCAACACCTTGTCGAACTTGGTCGATTTCGGCGCGTTCTTGCCCTCAAACCCCACCTCGATGCCGCTCTTTACGTCCTTCATGCTGACGACTTTGGTGTCCAGGCAGATGGCGTCGAACTCGGTTTCGAGCCGTTTGAGCAACGGACGAAGGAGGTCGCGATCGACTCCGGGCAGTAATCCCGGCGTCATTTCGACGACGGTGACCTTCGATCCGAATCCGGCGTAGACCTGGCCCAGTTCCAGACCGATGTATCCGCCGCCGATCACGAGGAGCGTCTTGGGGATGTCCTCCAGTAGCAGGGCGGTCCGCGAAGTGAGCACGCGCGGGGAGTCGATCTGAACGCCCTTCAATTCGATGGAGCGCGAGCCAGTGGCGATGATGGCCCGTTTGAATTTAATCCGTGGGATGCTGCCGCCTTCGATGGCCACGTGCTTGCCGTCCTCAAACCGGGCCGTCCCTTGCACGCGCTCGACTTTGTATTTCTTGCACTGCATCTCAAGCCCGCCGGCGAGCTTGGAGATTACCTGCTCCTTCCACTTGCGGATCGCGTCCACGTCGAGCTTGGGCTTGCCGAAGTCGATGCCCATGTCCTTACTGATCGCAGCGGTGTGGATCGTCTCGGCCATCGAGAGATAGGTCTTCGAGGGAATGCAGCCGCGGTGCAGGCAGACCCCGCCCAGCGCGGGCATGGTCTCGACGATGGTCGTCTGAATGCCGTGCGAAGCGGCCCGGAACGCGGCGTGATATCCCCCCGGCCCGCCGCCGATGATTAACAAATCCGTTTCCTGCGTGAATTCGCCGACAACCATTCTTAGGCCCTTCCGGTTTGGAATCTCAAATCAAGCCGTGCAATCCGTTTCTGTACAAACCCCTCTCCCCTCACGGGGAAAGGCGGTTAGTCCAACAGAAACTTCGTCGGAGTCTCCAGGTAGCTCTTGATTTCGCTGGTGAAACGGGCGGCGTTGGCCCCGTCGGTGGCCCGGTGATCGAAGGAAAGGTTGAGGGGGAGCATTAGCGCCTCGGCCAACTGACCGTTGCGAAACACCGGCACCTTCCGCGATCGACCTAACCCGAGGATTGCGACCTCGGGGTAGTTGATGATCGGCGTGCTGAACGTGCCGCCAAGGGCGCCGACATTCGTGATGGTGAACGTGCCGCCACGCAGGTCTTCAATAGCGAACTGGTTCAAGCGTACGCGGTCGGCGATGGTGCGAAGGGCCGCGGCAATTCCGCGAAGCGTCAAGCGATCGACGTCGCGAATCACTGGAACGATCAGCCCGCGCTCGGTGTCCACGGCGATGCCGATGTTGATGTATTCCTTGTAGATCATCTGCCAGCCTTCATGGTCAAAGCTGGCGTTGAACATGGGGTGCTTACGCAGAGCGATGCACGTCGCCCGGACCAGGAACGACATGAAGGTCAATTTCGGATCACCATGGGTGGACTCATTAAGGCTGCGACGGGCACGATCCAGCTCGGTAATGTCGGCCTCATCGCCGTGCGTGACGTGTACGGCCGTGAATGCCGAGCGGGACATTTGTGCGGCGATGGTCTTGCGAATCTGATTGAGCGGCTCACGACGGACCTTGCCCCACTTGTCGACGTCGGCGATGCCGGGCAGCGGCGGAGCGGGTTGCGCGAAACGCGTGGGCGCGGAGGACGGCGCAGTGCCCGCTTCGGCCTTGCCGCGTTCGACATCTTCCTTGGTTACGCGGCCGCCGGGGCCGGTGCCCGCCAGCGCGTCAATATCCACTCCCAATTCCCGCGCCAGCTTGCGTACGGCGGGCGCGGCCGCTGCGACGGTCTTGCCCGGCAGCGGCGCAGCGGGCGTCGTCAGCAC
>JAGVHG010000202.1 GCA_020056715.1 Phycisphaerae bacterium
GGCTCCGCCGCTGCGTGCATGACCTAATCTATCGGGCATTCTCGTTTCCAAAAATCACTGCGCCGTGCAAAATGTGCTGCATTCGGCTAAAAAGTTACGAAAAAAAGACTTTTTGACGTTTTGACGTTCCAGCTTTTCGGCGTTTCGTACCGCTGAGCGCCTTCACCTTCCCACGCTACCGATAATCCAGCAAGTTCTATAAGATAACGGAGGCACGCAGCCACGAAGGTACGAAGAGGACGTAAAACTGGATTTCGTCCAAACGAACCCCAAAACCTTGCCGGCCGGGTCGAGAACGCGGAATTGCCCGTCGAAATTTGGCTTCGCTTGGATTCCACGCGTTCGCCTGAGATCGCGATTACGGCCTGGTTGCCGTCCGCGGTAAGAGTGTGCTCTCCTACGGCGTACATCGTCCGCAACGATCGCGGCAGAAGCCCGGAGTCGTTCCGATCACCCCGCAGACACCCACGATGCAATCGTTGTCAAGTCCGCAGACACCGTTGGAAGCACATGGCAGCCCGGCGTTGGGGCCGCCCGCGCACGACCCGCACTGATAGGCGTAGATGCACGGTTCGCCGATCTTTGGACCAGACGTGCAAGTCTTCACACACGTGGCTCCGGTCCCAAACGCCGTGACGCACACGTCCGAATTCGTACAGGCCGTACTGCCGCACGTCACCGCCGACGGACACACGCAGGGTCCGCTGAACGGATATCTAATCTGCCTCACCGCATCAACCACGGCCGCGATGTCCAAAGCGTTGACATTCGCGTTGAGCTCGGGCAGGTTCGGTTGAAGCTGCGCGATCGCCTTGATCGGGGCGCCGAGCAGGGCCTTTAACTTGTTGACGATTTGCGCGACGTCGAGAGCGTCGGGCTGGGTGATGTTCACCGGCGGGTTGTATGCGGGCCAAACGTCGCCGGAACGGCGCGTGTACATCGGGACCGGCGCGGACACCGCCGCGCAAGTGCTCTCGTTGCCCTCACAAGTGCTACCGAACACTTCGACCTCGTACACGGAGCTGGGGACGATTTCGGCCCCGGTCACGTGAAGCAGGCCTTCGCCCGCGAAGTCATGGTAGAACGGCGTACACTGCAGCCGGGCCGCTTTGTAGGTTCCGCCTCCCACTCCAGCGTCCTGATCCTCAAGGAAGATCCCGGGTTTACCGACCCAGCGAGCGCAACCGTTCACCTCGCCCGCGGCCGTGCAGGCGACCCTGTTGGAGCACGTGCCCCCCACCGGACAATACCCGGACGGGGGCGGGAATATCGGGCAGTCCCCATCGCTCGTGCAGACCCGGCCGTAATTACTGCCGCCTGCGCACAACCTGCAGTCGGCGTCGTTGTCGCAGTGGTGCCCTGGATAGCTGCCGCCTTCGCACACGCCGTTCAGCCTCGTGTCGAAGGTTGTAAAGTTCGATGGTGGGTTCAGAGGCAAGTTGGCCGGAATCGGGTGCTGCAAGTCGATCATCGTCACCTTGATGGCCGTCTGACCGGCCGTACCCGTGGCCACCGCCGAAGGCTGCGCAGAGTAGGAGGTGAAGGAGATGAACCGCGTCTTTTCGCCTAAGGGATCGGGGAATATGTCCGGCGGTCGATCGCAAACCAGGTCGTGCAGCGTGGCCGGAACTTCCTCGCCGCCAAACGCGCTCAACCGGGTCGGAGGCTCGTGCTGCCGGAACGAAACTAGGCCCGACAGACAGAAGTTAGTGAGCGCCGTGAATCTGACGACCGCCATGGTTGAGTCCGACGACGTTCCGAGATGGCCGGAATCCGTGCTAACCGCGTAGTCGATCAACCCGGGTGTCTGCGTGCAGTCTGGCGGGGAAACCGTCATCGAACACTCGTATATCTCCACCGTGAAGGGATTGCCGCCGATGTCCGCGCTGAGGAAATCGAGCTTGTTCTGGTCGTACTGGAGGAAAAACTGACCGCCAACGACAGCCGGACCGGTTTCGGCATTCGTCAGGTCGATGCTTACGATTACGATTTCTCCGGTCGACCCGCAGCATGTTTCGCCTGGGGTCAGCGTGATATCTGCCGCCCTAGATGGGAGAGCCGCCAAAGCCAGCACCAACAAAACGCGCCCAGACAACCGTGTGGTTCCCATATTAATCATTGGTTCTTTCCTCATTTCGTTGTCGTTCCGATCCGATCATGAGACTCTGCAAAGGCGCCGAGACTCGAACGGCCCCCGCGGCGAAGGACCAATCCGCCCATCACCGCGATCATCAATGCCATCGCAAGAAGTCCCCAAGTGGACACCGCCGGTACTACGATGGTATTCACAACGGCAGGCCCGCTGATGGTCCCCGTTATTATGTGATTCGGCTCTACGCCGTCCCAAACCTGCGTATGCGTTTGCCCGGATGTGGGCGGCATACTAACCGTAGCGATTCCGTTTTTGCGGGTCTTGAACTTGAACAGTACCACAAGAAGCCCCTCCGGCGTCGCCCCCGCGGGCACCCCCAATCGGCTAAGGGCGTTGTACCACGCGCTGCCGTCGTTGGACGGCATGACCGGATACACTGGAAACGGATTGTTCAGCCCGTCTTTGAGATGATCGTCCGGAAACGAGGAGGACAGCCACGCATACCTGTTGGGAAGGTCGGCCTTGACGGCATCCACATATCCCGTAAAACCACCGCCAACGACTTCGACCTTGAATCCTGCGCCATCCGCAACAATGTCCTCGGCGTATGTTCCCGTTGTCGTATGGCTCGTTCCCGGCTGCGTACCAAGCACAAGGCGGACGCCTTCTCCAACCCCTCCACTTGCCTTACTAACTGTGATGTGGGTTACATAGGTCTCACCCGGAACGAGTGGATTAACGGCCTGGCTTAGGTTTCCCGTCGCCGAAGCGGCATTTGCATGATTGGAATTAGCAACGTCAATCGTCCAGCCCGTACCTTTGATCCAACTGATCCCGTCGTCCGTGGTGAAGTCCGGATTGAGGATCACCTGACTGTTCCCTAGCCCCGACAGCTCCAATGCTGTCGGATCCCACGCCAGGATGACCTCCAGCGAGCTAATTTTCTGCGGTAAAGTGGATACGGCGTACAGCCCGATCTCGACGGTGTCCCCAACATTCGCCGTCTGGATGGCAGGCCGCCATTCGAGATTCACGGGATACCAGTCGCCCCGACATGGTGTGGTATCCCACGCCAGGCCCAAGACCAGGGCAGCGAACAGGCGTACTACTCTAACCTGAACGGACATGCTCGCTCCCTTCCTGGGGCACCACACCGGAACGTCAGTTTACCGCACGCGACACGCCGTGGCAGCACCCGTGCCCGCCTCCCGTCGACCGGTAGCAACCCAGCCTCGCCTAAACGCGTCATGCCCACCGCCCACGGTCCCGCGACGTTCCGGCGAGAGGGCAAACAAACCCACCCGCGACCCCGGCGGCTTTGTCCGGGGTCGCGAGTGGGGCAAGAAGGCCATCAGTTCGTACGACGACTCTTAACGACTACGGCCGCCGATCGGCCGATCGCTCTTCGATTTCACCGGAGCCCTGACCGGTGGCTGTACCACTGGTCGCGCGCCGGCGGCGAATTCAGCAATGTCCGCCTCGTCAAGCTGGCCGTCGCCGTTCAGGTCGCCCGCGGCCAGGTCGCCCAGACCCATGCCGACAAGCTCAGTGACCGAAATGCTCGTAACCGGCCCTTCCTCTTGCGATGCGGCACCGCCAAGACCACAGCAATTCGCCTCGTGGCCCTTCAGGAAGTTGATCTGAATGTAACTGAACTCCGCGCCGTCGACGTCCCCGTCGCCGCTAATGTCCGCGTGCGGGAACGCCGTCGAGCACGTCGTGTTGCCCGAGCCGTAGTTTACCGTCCACTGCCCCGAAAACACGCCGAAGTCCAGAATGTCGATCCACTTATCGTCGTTAAGGTTGCCGCCGATCAGCCAGTCACCGCCGCTCGACGGGTCACCGGTGAAGTCGGCCACGTACTGCGTGCCGGCGTCGTAGAAGCCCTCATCCGTACGCCGCAGCGTGTGCCGCTTGTCGCGTGCCGTGATGCAAGTGTAGTTGCCGCACGCCACGTCGATAGTTCCGGAAGCCAGACCGCCGGTGAAGGTCATCACCGAGTTCACCGTCGCCGCGGGTGGTGCTGTTTCCGGGCAATTCCACAACTCGAACGTGATGCAGCGGTCGAACGGACCGGCGTCCACCGACTGGAGCTGTACGGTAACGTTCACTTCGTTGACGGCCTCGACCGTCACGTCGAACGTGCAGTCGGCATTGATGTTGCCGCAGGCGTCCTTCGCTTTCACGGTGACGATCGTGACACCGCTCGCGAAGATATGCGGACTGGTGATCTGCGTTGCGCCGATCCAGTATGTGATCGGATCGGTTGGATCCATCCCGCAGTTGTCGTCCGCCGTCGCACCGCCGAACGTCACCGACGCCGTGCATAGGCCAGCATCCGCATTGACGTGGATGCCGCTGGTGTGAAGGAGTTGTATCTGCGAAACATTGAACGTAGTATCATGGGTTCCGCTCATGCCGATCTGCGGACCGAAGAACGCGGCGTAGTCGGCGCTGGCGCTGAGCATGGCGATGACTTCGGCGAACGTGCCACTTCTCTCGGAGTCGTAGGCAGACCAGGGTCCGGGCGGAACCCGTGTACGATAATCCGCATGGGTGGCGAGATCGAATGTGTAGACGTAGTCTCCAGCCGACCCTGTTCTGTCCATCGGGGACAGGAGAATGAGCACGGTGGAGCCGCTGCCGCCAGTTGGGCTAAGATAGAGGCTGCCATAAACCGCATCCGGGTTGTTCATGTCGCTCAGCGTGAATCCACCTCCCGTGACATCGCCGACTCTGAGATGGTAAGCCTGGGTATTCACCTTTGCGAACACGGAGGCTTCATCCTCGTAAATTGGAGCAACATACGCGTAACCACCAACCGGTAATGCAGTAACAACCGCGTTTACCACATAATAGTCGCCCGCGTTGGTGAAGTTCCATGTTGATGTGAACTCCGGACAGTTAGTGATCGTCGGCGGCGTGGTGTCCTCCACCGTGATCGTCTGCACGCACGAAGAGGCGTTTAAGCAGTCGTCGGTCGCCGTCCAGGTTCTGGTGATGGTCCCGGTGTCGTTGCAGCCGGCCAAGCTGGAGACGTCCGCGTACGTGATGGCGGGGGACGAATCGCAGTTGTCCGTGGCCGTGGACGAACCTGTGTTGGCCGGAAGGGGTGACTCGTCGCACTCGATGGTCACGTCGTCCGGGCAGGTGATCACCGGGTCCGTAGTGTCTTGCACCGTAATGGTCTGCACGCACGAAGACTCGTTTAAGCAGTCGTCGGTCGCCGTCCAGGTCCTGGTCAGCGTGTAACCGTCGGCACAAGATCCATCTGTACGAACCTGGCCGTAGACCACCGTGATGCTGGGGTCGCAATTATCGACGGCCGTGACCGTGGCCGGTGCTGGAACCGCGTCGCACTCCACCGTGATCGGCGTGGTCGGGCAGCCGGTCAACACCGGCGCCTCGTCGTCGATTACATCCATGTTCGCGAGATCCGGATAAACCGGCCCACCCGCAGCGTCGCTCAGGCGCGTCGGCGGGTCGTGGGCACGCCACGTGATCAGGTCCGTCTCCGTGCAGATCGCGGCGGCGGCCGTGAAGGTCAGCACGGCCATCTTATTTGAGCCGGAGACAGCCGGATCGCCGGAAGGTACGTTGACGGCGTAGTCGATCTGTCCGGAAGCCGGATAAACTTCGTAGAATTCGGCGAACGGTGACTCGGCCGTTGCACTGACGAACGTCAGCTTGCTCGTGTTGTATTGCAGGAAGAACTGGCCGCCGACGACCATCTGCGCGACGTCGCGCATCCAAAGATCGACGGTGACGGTGTTGCCACTGGCGTAGCACTCATCGTCCGGTTCGAGCGTCAGCGATGCCTGGCGGACGAAGTCCACCATGCCGACAGTGCCATTTGTCAGGGTAACGGTCAGGCCATCCATGGAGCCGTCGAACCCGGCCGAGCCACCCCAGCCGCTGTCCGTCTGGACGGAGAACATTTCGATCAGCTCGGTTCCGTAGGTGCTCTTCAGAGCGGCAAAGCTCATAAGACCGGTTGTCGCCCCGCTATTCTTGCGGAAGGTCATGTCGACATCGGTGGAATACTGCGTCCATGCATCGACCGAGGTATGCTCGCCATAATTGTTGACGAATCTTTTGCCGTACCAGGACGCATCACCCGGAGGCCGGGTGTAAATGAACAGCAACCAGTCCCGACTTGCCGCTGTTCCACTCGGACGTTTGGTCCAGTAGCGGATGGATGCGATATCGTTGATCGTGAGGGTCGCTGCTTGACCTGGGAACAACGCAGAGAGGAAATCTCCGCCGGCGAGATATCGGGCATGCCAGTTGACTTTCCCCGTTGCCGAATTCCGCCATGAGTCTGGCCCGAAGCCCGTGGGGGCATCGCCGAGGTCGACCTGCGGCTGTGTCTCATCGGGAACATACGAGGGGTAGATACGAAGGACATCTTGCTCCACTAGCACCGAGTCGGAGCCGGTGTAGGTGAGAATGCCGTAAGTGCAGGTTACGTTGATCGGGCCGTCGCTGGCGATCCAGTAGAAGTAGTCGTCCATATCTGCCTGGGGAGTGCCGCCGCCGGGCCACCACGCGTTCCCTACGCCTACATAGACGATTTCATCCACGAGAGTTGTGCCGTTTCCGGCGCTGTAGGTGACATCATCCCCACCGCCCTTGACCCGATCCAGTCCCCAGTCGATCCCGTAGCGGGACGTGCCATTGTAGTTGTAGCCGATGAAGTCGCCCGTGAAAACCAGCGAGTCCCCTGGGTCGCTGCTATGCAACGCAAACGTCAGATCCTCCAGACGGAACTGGGTTGTGCCGTCGCCGTAGGCGTGCAGCCCGAAGTGCATCCGGTTCCCAAGCTCGCTGCTAAAAGGCGCGGGCGGGGAAACGATGCCCCGCCAACTATTGAAGCTGGTCACGGCGATCTCGCCAGGCGAGACAACCGCGGGCGCCCGCTCGTAGGCCGTGGGATCGGTCGCGCGGGTTCCGTTGACTGCCCATCCGTTCTCCAGCGCGGGCAGCGCGTTAGCCATGTACCCCGACCAGCTCGGTGACCCGAAACCGTTGGGCGCCGAGGACGCATAAACGTCGAGGGTGATGCCGACGGCACTTACCCCGCCGCGCACCGGTTCTGACCTGGCGGAGTTGGCGGGAAGCACATTCCCGTCGCCATAGGGGCTGACGGCCGGTGACCGTTGCGTCGGCGTGCCTACCGCCAACACGGGTGCCGCCGCCGCCGCGGTTACCCGGTCACCTCCAGTAACAACAGGACGATCTGCAGCCTGCAAAACGTACTGTGCTGGTAAGACAGATAACAAGACCACCAGAAGGCTCTTTCTAGTACACATAACACATCCTCTCCACTTTCTTGACCTAACACTGATCTGTAAAACCACCACTATCTTTAAGGCAACCACACGATTGCCTCGTTTCAGCCGAAACGCGGGTATATCCACAACGGATTCGAACCGATCTACTCCACCGTAAGTCGATTACTCTGCGCATTTGAAAGCCGCCCCCCGTACGTAGGCCCCCCATCTTCCGCTCCGAACCCTTCGAGTCGGTTGGGACCAGCCGACCCGAAGGATTCCGGAGGGGTAAAGGGATATAGGAATCTTCTGGAACGGCAGTCATAAGCCGCAATTTATATTGGAGTTCGCCAGTTGCAACGAAAATCCGTCCCGAC
>JAGVHG010000131.1 GCA_020056715.1 Phycisphaerae bacterium
TCGGTAAACCCTATATTGCCATCTCCCCGCGTTATGACCAAGCCGCGCAAACCAAGTCGTTGTCGCGAACGTGTCAGCCATGAGCGTCAACCCGATCACGATCCGCCGCGCGACCCTCGACGACTCGGCTCACATTGTTTCTTTCAACACCGCGCTGGCGGCGGAATCGGAGGGGAAAACTCTCGACGACCGAACCGTCACCGATGGAGTCCGCGAGGCGCTGGCCGACCCCGCTCGATCGTTTTACTTCATCGCCGAGATCGATGGTGCTGTCGTTGGCCAGACCATGGTGACCTTTGAATGGAGCGACTGGCGGAACGGATTCTTCTGGTGGATTCAGAGCGTGTACGTCGATTCGCGTTTCCGGCGGCGCGGGGTGTTCCGCGCCCTGCATGAGCACGTCCGCCGTGAGGCCCGCAGTAGACCCGACGTATGCGGGCTGCGCTTGTACGTCCACCATGACAACCACCGGGCCATGAAGACCTACGCCCAACTCGGCATGCCTAAGAGCGATTACCTCATGTGCGAAGAGGACTGGTCCGCCGCGCCTCCGTAAACTTTCTTCCCGCGCCCGGAGGGCACCCGGGAGTTGCCAGGGACTTTAGTCCTGGACGGTGTCTAAAAACTCCTCTTCCCCCGTAGGAGAGATGGGTTTTCAGACACAACTTAGTCCCATCTTCAACACCGCGAAATCGTAAGTCGTGAAGAATATAGCACTTATGATTTGTGATTTTAGCCTTGGCACTACACCCCATTCCTTAACGGTAGACCGCAAGATCATGGGCGACTTACTCGCAGAAACGCACCGTCGGTCCCGTTCCACACCGTGACCGCGAAGTCGTCCGGCGCGGCCTTCGCGCCAACTTCTGGTAAAAGCGCTGCCGCGAGTAGAACCGCTCCACCCGTAATGAAACGCTACCAACACCCGAGTTTCGCGCACTTCATGTCCCTTTTCCTCCAAGAAGGGGAACCCGTTAGATCGCTATTTTGATTCGTACTCCAGCATTCCACTCCTTTGATGTGAGGATTGAAATGGCCTTATCAAGTCTTTTTTGCGTGGTTCGGGGCGTCACTAGCGGGATCGAGTACGGCGGAGGAATTCGTCATACAGTCGTTGCGTGATCGGTCCCACGCAGCCGTCGCCCACCGCACGATCGTCGATCGAGGTGATGGCAAGTACCTCCGCCGCCGTTCCGGACATAAATACTTCGTCCGCCCGTCTCAGCGATTCCGCTGGGATCGGCTCCTCCTTCATGCCGACCCCAATCGCCTCGGCGCACTCGATCAAAAACCCCTGGGTCACGCCATGTAGGATGGATTCGTTTCGTGGCGGGATATGGAGGTGGCCGCCTTTCACGAGGAAGATATTGGCCGCTGTACACTCGCGGACCTCACCGTCAGCGGTGACGAAAATCACGTCATCGTACCCGCGGCGAAGGGCGTCATTCTTGGCCAATACATTTGGAAGCAGCGTGGTCGCCTTGATGTAACAATTGGCCCACCGGGTATCGAGTGTCGTAATGACCTTCGCGCCGCGCGCACGCAAAGCCTCTGGGAGAGGTAGCAGGGGCTTGAATGTCATCACCACTGTCGGCGTCAACCCCGCGGGGATCACGTGCGAACGAGGGGCGGCCCCACGGGTTAGCTGAATGTAGATCAACGCGTCGCCAAGCTCAGTGCGCCGCAGCCCATCGATGATGATCGGCTCCAGCGGTCGCCCGTCGAAGTCATAGTTCAGGGCGATCCCCGCCGCGCTGCGTCGCAGCCGTTGCATGTGCCGTTCCAAGAGAAACAATCGCCCACTGTACGCGACGATCACTTCATAGATTCCGTCGCCGAATTGAAAGCCGCGGTCCTCGATGGACACCTTAGCCTCGGAGATCGGTCCGAAGACTCCGTTCGCAAACGCCAGTTCGCCCATCTCGCCTCACCCAGTCGTGATGCCGGGCGCCGGTCGTCCCAGCGCCGCTCGAACGCTCGTAAGCCACTGTATACACTGATCGCGCCGACTCTGCTCGCGCAACGATTCCATCGACTGCGTCAAGTGTTTGTCGGCGGCCTCATATTGTTGCAGATCGCGGGCGTACACGATTCCCAGCAGCAGACGCACGTTCCCCGCCTCGATCGAGTTCGGATAGCACTCTACAAACCGATCAAACGCCGCCGCCGCTTGCGCGAACTTCCCGCTAGCGTAAAACTCGCGGGCGATTCCCAATTGCTGCGCTTCCGACAGACATTGCGTTGGTTCGTGTGAAATCAGTTGCTCATACAAGGTCGCGGCCGCGGAGTTTGCGCTTCGTTCCAATTCCATACCGATCCGTGCCCGCAGATCGGCAATTAGGTCGGTGCGATGGTTCTCGATCGCCCGTGCCTGCGGATCGACTGGGACCGTCCGCCCCACGGCGCCATATTGCCCCCACTCGGCCGCTCCCGGCTGGGCCATCACCGCCGCTAACTCACGCCGTTGCCGCCATCGTTTCCATAATGCCAAAATGTCAAACTGGTCGCGAGGCAGCGCTCGGACGAGCAACATCCCCATCGCACCCACAAATCCGAACAAATACCCCGCGAGGTGAGCGTGGTAGGCGACCTGCTCCGACCCGCCCAGGGTCGGGCCGATGATGTTGTCCCACACGATGATCTTCAAGCCGATAATGATCATCGCGGGAACTTCGACGAAGTGAATGAACAAGAAGAACCAAATCAAAACCGTCACGCGACTGCGCGGAAACAACGCGAGATAGGCCGTGGTGACCGCGGCTACCGCGCCCGAAGCACCGGCCAACGGATTGGAGTGCAAAAGGGCGTGTCCCCAACCGGCGAACGCTCCGCCCGCGAGGTAAAACAAAAGATACGGCCCGTTCCCCATCTTGGCATTGACACTGTTTCCGAACACCCACAAAAACAACATATTCCCCGCCAGGTGCATCAAATCCGCGTGGATGAATTGGTAGGTGAAGAACTGGTAGATGCTCGGCTCAGAGCCTAGCAAGTGCAGGTATCGTTGTCGGAACGCCCACATTCCTTCCGAGGCGAACCTTTCGTTGAAGAGCAGGAACATGAGGGCATTGGCGGCGATCAACGCGTAGTTGACCGACGGCGTGCGTCGGATGACCGTCTCGGTGCGGATGGGAACGGCGATAAGGGGCATCGGTGGACTTCTGACCCGCGTGGAAGGTCGGCTACTTGGCCTTCGGTGCTCCGCCTCGTGGGGCGCTGACGGCCTGAACATACTGAAGTCGAAGCTCGTACAAAACGCCATCCAAGATTCGCTTTTCTTCTTCGCTCAGGTTCCCCGCGGTCTTTTTATCCAAAACCTCCAGCAGGTCAATGTGGTGCTTGGCCACGTTTGGGTTGGGCGGAATGCGCTCCCCGCCCGGACCCTGGTACCCGCCGAGCCCGATCGCCGCTTGCATCGCCATCAGATTCACAAGCTCGATGAAGTTCGCCGCCGGCTCAGCCCCGGCGGCCGGACGCGGCGTCCGCTCTTGGTTGGCAAGCCGTTCTTTCTCCTGCGCGGCCTCCGCCTTCCAGTCCGAATCAATGTGCAACCCGCGATGACCCGCTTCGTCCGTCATGTTCGCCTCCGTATTCTTGATTCCGCGTAAACACCTCCGAACCCCAAGCGCCGATCAGAGCGTGGAGCGGAAGCGACACGATCAATCCAAACCCCAAGGCACCAGCACGGGGCCATAAACTAGTATACCCGAAACTCTCTCGTGCCCGGAAGGGCCGCCAATAATTCTTCCAACGCCGCCCGGCCGTACAGGCCGAAAAAATACTCTCGCCCCTGAGCAACCCTATTCTGCTGCAAGTCGTCCAATGCTTGTTGCAATTTCGCCCGCCGGTTCACAAGTTCGTCCGATCGAGCGGACCCAAGCCGGCGATTCAGTTCACGGATTTCCAGGTACGTCGCCCGTCTTGCGCTTCGGTCGTGCGGATTCAGCTCTCGTAAATCCGTCGTCCGACGGACGGCCCGTTCACGTTGCTCAATCAACCACGCCCTGAACCTCGAAGGGGTCGTCAACCCCGCGTCCGGCGGCAGGGAGCGCTGTGGATTCCATTCCAAGTCACGCAGGGATCGGCGCAAGCCCCGGATTGTTTCCGGCGTGGTCGAGGTCTGCGGTAGGCCCAGAAGAAGCGTAGCGGATACACAAGCCATCTCCGGGGCTTCTAGGCCAAAGTAGTCCGCGATGATTGCATCGCTTATGCGATCGTACTTAGCCCCGCCGATGCCGTGGATGAACAGGTCCGCCAAGAACAACCTGGCCCAGATCGTCAACGTCAACGCCCGAGGACGAAGTCGCCATTCGGTTGGACCGCGTAACGGCGAAATCAAACGATCAAGCGTAGCTAGGTCGTTGAGTGGGAAGACTCCGATTTCTTCCCGATCCGCCAGCAATCGTACACTATTACCCACCCGGACAGCGAACAATCGTCGCCGTGTCTCACCGCTTCGATAGGCCCAGACCGGCAGTTCCCACTCCGCACTCCGCGAGGTCAAATCGGGTATGGGTCGTTGCCCGTCGCGTACTCGAAACTCCATGCGATACCATGCCAATGCGGCGTTGTACGAACGCGCAAAGCGCTCCGCATGGCCCAGTATGTCGAGTAGCAGGGGAGTCCACCACAGACGGCTCACTCGCCGATCGTCGACCGATACGTCGAACGATGCCTCCACCGCTCGACGAGCCGTCACACTTTGATCGGTCCCGTCGCACATCTCGTCCGCAGTCGAAAGGGCTTGAACGAACAAGGGCATCTGCGATGTCTCGTATCGCTCACCCATAATCTCACGGACCGCCCGCTCGAATCGAGCAATCTCTTCCGGCGTCCGGCGTGCAAGTTGCTCGTAAGCAAGTCCCGCTCGAAGATCAGCGTAGCGAACGTTGCGAAGCTCGACGCGTGAGCCTTCCACTACTGGGACGGCGAGCGTCGTTCCTTGTGGGGCGTCGTTATCGACGACCAGGTTGAGAGCGATTCCTCCGAGTGCATCGGCCAGCCGCATCGACACGATATGCTTGGTCCAAACACCGGGATGAATGAACGCCGGCTGGTGCCCGGTGACGATGATCGGCCGGTCGTCGCTCCCCACGACGGCCTCGCGGGTCCGCCGCCGCCAATCTCTGAGGGTCGATTCCAGCAGTGACGTCTTGGCGCCACATAAGGCCCGCGCGTTCGCCTGCACTGCGGCCACGCATTCGGAAGGCGTCGGCAGCACCAACACTTCGCCGTGCTCAGTCGGTGTAATCAGCTTCGAAAAGTCGAGCATGAATCGGAGGATGATCGGGTACAATGAACGTCGATCGCCGCTTGCGCCGATGCGCTGGATGGCTCGTTATATCCACGGCCCTTGAGCCGTGGGGCGAGGTCCTTCACGGACAACTCCGTCTCCAGCACTTCCAGATAATGCTGCAACCGGATCGCGGGGTCATCCAACAACCCGCCGAAGTGACGCGTCGGATCGTTGTAAATCAAACGTACCGGTAGTTCACGCACCCGTAACCCGGCCCGCGCCGCCTGCACCCAGAACTGCATCGGCATCGCATAACCCGGCACGGTAATGTGGATGTGCCGCAGCGCGGCTACGCGGTAAGCCTTGAAGCCGCAGAACGCGTCCGTAATGTTCAGGCCAAGGCGTCGGTTGAGGGTGGCCGTAATGATCCGGTTGATCTCGCGACGTTCCGGAGGAGCGCCCTCCCCGGTGGCGTGCCCGTTGGCGTAGCGTGTGCCGCTGATGATGTCCGCGGCGTCCGCTTCGTTCGCGGCGGCGGCTCGAAAGTGTGGAATGTACGACGCTTCATGCTGCTCATCGCAGTCCATGGTGATGAGCCAGCGGAACCCCTGTCGTTGCGCAAAGGCAAAGGCGTCGGCCAGGCTCTTGCCGTAACCTCGGTTATCGGCGTGAGTTATGACGTGCAGACCGCCCTCACGACGAAGCATCCGCGGTGTATCGTCGGTCGAGCCGTCGTCGACTACCAGAATATGCCTGCTGTACTCCCTTGCCTCCCGTAGAACGCTCGGCAAATGCTTTTCTTCATTGAAAACCGGGATTGCTAACAAATGGTCGCCAGGCATGTCTGAGTCCACCTTTGTTCTAGGGTCGCGGCCCCGGCCAGGACACGTGCCTAATGGTAAGCCGCCGCTTCCCCAAAGGCAAGTCGATTTCTTCCTCGTCCAGAGGCTTGACGACAAACTCCTGCAAAGTCGATAGATTTCTCTACGGGAATCCCCCAAAGGGATCGAGTTGATGAAACGAATAGTAATTACTCTCGTTTACACGGCGATCGTTCTGTCCGCCTGCGGTTGCGCCTCGATCCGCGAAGTCCAGGCCAAGCGTCAGATTCGCCGCGGCGAAGAACTACTCCAGAAGGAAGACCTCGAAGCCGCGTTGGAGGCATTTCAGGAGGCGGCCAAACTATCGCCGGAAATGTCCGTCCCTCATTCCAACATCGGCCGCATCTACCGCCGCTTGGGTGAATATGAGCAGGCCATCCAGGCCTTCGCTGAGGCCATCCGCCGAAACCCGTTTTCTTTTGATGACACCTTCAACCTCGCCCAGCTTTACCATTTCACGAAACGGGTCAAAGACGCCATCCAGGCGTACCTACATGCCGTCGAACTAAAGCCTTCCGACTTCGACGCCCAACTCAACCTCGGCGTGTGTTATCAGCAGAGCGGCGATTTCACCCAGGCCGTCGAACGCTTCCAAAAAGCGATCGAGATCGACGGTGATCGCCCCCATGCCTATGTAAATCTCGGCGTGGCCTTGGACGCCCAAGAAAAATACTACGAGGCCATCAGCGCGTATCGTGAAGCCTTGGAGCGTGACAGCCGCCAACCGCTCGTTTTGGTAAACCTCGCCCACACCTACATGAACCAGGACCGACTGAAGATGGCCCGGCAATCGCTCTTGCAGGCAATCGAGATGGACCCCAACCTTGCCGCCCCCCATGAGGCCCTGGGCTATTGCTTGTTCCGCTCCCGCGATTTTGGGGCGGCAGAGCGGGCGTACAACCAGGCCCTCACCTGCGATTCGCGCTTACCCCGCTCTCACGCCGGACTCGGCTCCATTTACATGATCCGTTACTTGGAGGACAAGACCCAAAGCGAATACCGCGACCGCGCTTTGGAACACTGGCACCGTTCGCTTGAGTTCAACCCCGACCAGCCGCGAATCCGCAAACTCATCGCAGAATACAAACCGCATGACGACGATCCGGATTCGCTGCTGCTCGACGAGCGATCAAAACCTCAAACGCCCTCAAAGTAATCGCTGTCCAGTTTTTTGACCACATACGGCTTGTGGTCGGCCACGCCTACGCCGTGGTCGATCATCAACTGGGCGAGTTGCTCTCCGTCGATGAGCGCCACCTTGGCGTTCATCGCCCGCTCGGCAGCTTGCCGCGCGCCGCCGGTAAACGTGCCACTGGTGATGAACACGCCTTTATGGGCCTTGTGCTCGCCCAGTGAGCCCACGAACTTGCGGATTTCGTCGGGCCCGACGGCATTCTCCCATTTCTTCGCTTGCACGTAAACCATATCGAGGCCAAGTCGATCTTCCGGGATTACGCCGTCGATTCCGCCGTCGCCGCTCCTGCCAACAACCTGCGCTGAGGATGCCTGTGTGCCGCCGTATCCCATGGCGACTAAGTAGGAACGCAGAATGATTCATCCATTTTTCGACTTTCAGACGACCTTGGTACTGGCGGCGGAGCCGCCGGGAGATCGCCATGGGATACGGCA
>JAGVHG010000136.1 GCA_020056715.1 Phycisphaerae bacterium
ATTTCCCCCGTCGGCCCGGACGCCCAAGGCAGGCGCGGCAAGCAGCGTGAACACCACAAACCAGTTTTGCTTTCGACTCGTCATCCGTTTCTCCTTTTCATGTGACGCATGTGAACGGGCGGATTGTCGGGTCTGTCGCGGCGGCGATCAAGTCGGACGGTTGTGAGAACTTGTCGCGCGGCCACGCTGGCGCTTTGCGGAATCGGGGTCAGCGTTGCGTGTGCCGCCGCATACACGGCGGCGTTTGGCGATGGCGTTTTCAAGGTCGTCACCGGCGCGTTGGGTGCTCCTTATCTCGTTGCCGCGATGGTGGGACTCGCCGTTCCGGCGGCGGTGTGGATCGCGCAGAGTCGATCGCAAGAGTCTAGCGGTGGGTCTCTTGCGTTCGCATCGGCGGAGGCGCTGTTGAGTATCATCGGAATAACCGTTGCGCGCGAAGTAATCCGCCTGGCCGGCACCGACATCGCGACACTTTATCCGCAGCATGCGGCGGATTTGTCGGTCGGCGGCGTATGAGCGCCTATCGCCAGGACGCGAAGAAGGGCCGGGGTGCGAAGTTGCTGGGGTGGCGGGCCTCCAACGCCGGCCGGGTGCCCACAGCGGCCGCCGCCCACTAACGCGGCGTTACAATCTCACACGATCTTTTGACTTGTCGTCCACGCCCGTACGTTGTACAATTCAAGGGAATAAGGGACGTCGTAGCTTGCACCTAGCGTGAGGTTTCGACCATGATCTATCGACCTATTCTAATGAGCCGCGCGGTCGGATCGCGTTTGGCCACGATGGCCGTCGCGCTGACAGCGCTGGCGGTGTCGCTCAGTGCCGGTGAGCCGCAACCCAGTCCTGCTGGTAGCGCTACCGTAACCGCGGCCATTCTTCCTCTGCACGACGAGATCACCGACGTGACGGTCGATAGTCTCCGACGGCGCATCGACCTCGCCCGCAAACAGGGCGCTATGATGATCATTTTCGATATGGATACACCGGGCGGGCTGGTCACCAGCTCGATCGCCATCGCCGACTTGATTCGAAGTCTTCCCGATGAGGTGAGGACGGTGGCCTGGGTGAACCCCAACGCTCATTCCGGCGGGGCTCTCGTGGCGATGGCTTGCGACGAGATCGTGATGGCCCGATCGTCGCGGATCGGCGACTCGCAGGTCATCATGGGCGGCCCCGGCGGTGTGACCGCGGTTCCGGAGGAGCTCCAGCCGAAGGCCTACACGCCCGTCCTTCATGACTTCCGCACTTCGGCGCGGAAGAACGGCTACAGCCAGGTACTCTGCGAAGCGTTGGTCATTCCGGAGCGCGAAGTCTGGTGGGTCGAGAACATCAAAACCGGCGATCGGGAATTCGTCTTTACCGAGGAGAAAGTCAAACGGTTGGGTGAGGACAAGTCGAGCACCGCCCCGAGCGTCGCTGAGAACGTCGACACCGCGCCGCCTCCGCAACCGGAATGGAAGCTGGTGGAGAAATACTACGACCCCGTCTTGGACATGGAAGTTTCGGCGCTGCAGCCGATCGTCCGCGACGACCAACTGCTAGAAATGTCGCCCAGTGAAGCGATCGCCTATGGGTTTAGCAAAGGAATCGTCGCTGATGAAAGCGACCTTCGGGCAAGATACGGGCTAAGCAACGTTGTGCGCATCAACCCGCTCTGGTCCGAGTCGCTCGCCCACTGGCTGACCTCGATCTACGTACGTGGTTTCCTGCTCCTCGTCATCTTCCTCTCCGCATATGTGGAGTTTCACACCCCGGGCGTCGGCCTTGCGGGTCTGGTCGCCCTGATCGGGCTGGCCATCTTTGTCGGCGCGCCCTACGTGACCGGGCTGGCCAATGTGTGGGAGATCGTGCTTATCTTCGTGGGAATTCTGCTGATTTGCCTGGAACTCTTCGTGATTCCCGGTTTCGGCGTCGCGGGCGTCAGTGGGCTGGTGATGGTCCTGACGGGACTGATCGCCACGTTCATACCCGACGAGCCGGGCCGATCGTTCCCGCAACTTTTCCCCGCCCTGCCGACAACGATCCAGGGTTTGAAGTTGGCCGTCGCCACGTTGGTGTCGTCGATGACCGCATCGCTGATCGGCATGTTGATGCTCAGCAAGTTCCTGCCGCGGGTTCCGATCTTCAACAAGCTGGTGCCGGCGAATCCGACGCCGTCCCAGGTGGCGGTGGAGGATGGGTATCGTGGAATGGCCCGCGTCGGGGATTTCGGTCAGGCCGAAGGCGCCCTGCGACCGGCGGGAAAGGCACGGTTCGGTTCCGTACTCGTTGACGTTGTGACCGAAGGCGAGTACCTAGAAGCCAACTGCACGATCGAGGTGATCGAGCGCCGCGGCAACCGGGTCGTCGTCCGAGCGTCCAGGCGCTAGTCAGCGGCAACGCCCTTGAGCGTTGCCGCGAGCTTATGAGCCGTTGCTGGAAGGGTCTGTCCTATGTCCGAAGTCGGAATCATTGCTCTCCTGTTCGGCGCCGGGGCGTTGGTACTGATTGCCGAACTGTTCATCCCCTCGCACGGCGTTTTGACGTTCGTGGGCATCGCGTTTCTCGTCGCCGGGATCGTTCAAACATTCCGGTACGGCGGGGAGAAGGCCGCAGCGGTTTCGGTGATCGTGTGTCTCGTGGTTCTACCGGTATTCGCGGTGTTAGCGGTCAAGGTCTGGCCTCGGACCTGGGTGGGAAGGCGCATCGCCCCGCCCAACCCGGTGCTGACGACGCGCGACACCAGCGTACCCGTGGAGGAAATCAACCGATACATCGGGCATACCGGGCGCTCGTTGTCGACCCTGCGACCCGTGGGGATTTGCGAGTTCAACGGACGGCGCGTATCCTGCGTCGCCGAGTTCGGTATGTTAGACGCGGGCGTGGCCGTGGAAGGCCTGCGGGTGGTCGGCGGTCAACTGGCCGTCCAGGAGAGGAAAGCCCAGGCGTCGATTTGAAACGTGTAGCGCCGTCCTTTGGGGCGGCGCAGTCCGCTTTCGCGCTGCCCACAAAGGGTGGCGCTACATCGCGAAAGGCATTAGATCATGCTTGCAATCGTGACTTCGTTGTTAGGGCAGACCGGTACCAAGACCAGCCCCCTCTGGACGATCGTTCTGGTCGTCCTCGGCCTGGTCGTCCTGACGATCGCCTTGGTGCTTCTCCAGTTTTTCCGCCTTTGGCTGCAAGCGTATATGAGCAACGCGGACGTGGGCATGTTCGACCTGATCGGGATGCGCCTGCGGAAAGTAGACGCCCCAACCGTGGTGATCTGCAAAATCCAACTGGTCAAGTCCGGCATCCACGACGTCTCCACGAATGACCTGGAGAGTCATTACCTCGCTGGCGGTCGAGTGCCAAACGTCACGCGGGCGATGATCGCCGCCAACCGCGCCGTGCTGGATTTGGATTGGAAAAAGGCCTGCGCGATTGATCTCGCCGGTCGCGACATCACCGACGCGGTCAAGACCAGCGTCGATCCCAAGGTGATCGACGTGCCCAGCCCGCGCACCGATGCGGGGAAGATCACCATCGACGCGGTGGCGAAGGACGGCATTCAGCTTAAAGCCAAGGCGCGGGTCACTGTCCGAACGAACATCCGCCAGTTGATCGGCGGCGCTACTGAAGAAACCATTATTGCCCGCGTCGGCGAAGGCATCGTCAGTGCGATCGGATCGGCGAATTCCTACAAGGAAGTGATCGAGAACCCGGACCGGATCAGCAAGGCCGTCCTCGCCAAAGGACTCGACTCAGGGACGGCGTTCGAAATCCTCTCCATCGACATCGCCGACGTAGACGTGGGGGAGAACATCGGCGCCAAGCTCCAGGCCGACCAGGCCGAGGCCGACAAACGCCGCTTCCAGGCCGAAGCCGAAAAGCGCCGTGCCATGGCCATGGCCCTCGCCGCCGAGAACAAGGCCAAGATCGAGGAGAACCGCGCCCTGGTCACCTTGGCCGAAGCTGAAATCCCCAAGGCCATGGCCGAGGCATTCCGCAGCGGACACATGGGCATCATGGATTACTACCGGATAAAGAACATCCAAGCCGACACGGGAATGCGCGACTCCATCGGCCGCGGCGAACCGCCGCCCGCCGAGCACAAAGGATGAGACTAGAATGTGCCCGCCACGGCGGGCTCTGTGAGCAGTGGCTCAATCCGTGAGTCCGAATGCACTGCTCTTCGAGCAGTGGCACAACCATGCTTGCGATTAAGGACATCGGCGAATGGGTTCAGGTCATTATCGTATTGGTGATCGTCGCCGGGTCCGCGCTGAGCGGAATCGTCAAGGCGATCATCACCAAACTCAACCGCTCTCGTGAAGAAGCAGAAGCAGAGCGCGAGCGACAGGGGCGACCGCGTCCGCAACGTGTAACCGATCGCCCCGCCCCGCCCGTGGCCCGTCCGATGCCGCCCCGGTACCGCCTGCCTACCGCTATGCAGCGGCCCCAAGCGGAAGTCCCCAGGACTCTTCCACCGGTGGTACAGACGATCTTGGACGTGGTGTTGGACGGCGCGGTCGATCTGGAAACCGCGTTTCCCAAGCCGCGACCGCCCCAACCGACAGCCGAACCGCCCGTGAGCGGTGCGGCGAGGACTTATCGTGCACAGCCTCCGCCGGTTCAGCCACGAGTCGGGAAAGCGACCGTCCCGAAGCGACCGGTCGGTCGTCGTTCCATCGACGACCGTGAAGAACAAAAGGCCAAGCTCGTCGAGAAACGCATCGGCCACGTCGAGCCTCACGTCGCTTCCGCGACCGCACCCTCGTCGACTGACGCTTACTCCGAGTTGTTTGAACGCCCCACGCGCACGGACCTGCGCCGGGCGATCATCCTCAACGAGATTCTGTCCCCGCCCCTCGCCCTTCGCAGTCGGCCCTAACACCCTTGAGTGTTAGGGTGATGCGTTAACTCGACGCGTAACCCGCAGGCGACGTTTGCGAACGGCTTGCGCAATCACGAAGATCGTAAACACGCCGCCCAATGCGACGAGTGACACATATTTGTCACCCAACCCTTCTTGTTGCGGTAACTCCACACCGGCGACGCGCGTCTCGCTTCCATCTGCGAAGCGTACGGTTACTTCGCCCGGTCCCCTTTTCGCTCCCGACGATGCGATTTGCATGGAGAAAGCCACGGATTGCCCTGGAGCGATCCCATCCGCCGGCGCAACCGCCCGCGCGGTGCAGACCCCCGGCTCATCCTTGGCCCCGACGTGGACCAGGGCGGTGCAGTCGCTCGACCAACCCAGAGGAGAAAAGAAAAGTCCGCCGCGATAATGGGGGAAGCGGACCTCAACAATCGGAGAGGCGCCGCCGTTGCGGACCTGCCATGTGTAGGTATGTCCGGATGCGTCGGCACCGCCGATGATGGAGACAGTCGGGTTGGCCACGGCCGACGCCGGTCCGAGCAGAGCAAAGTAAAAACCCGCCGCTAGCGAACGTGCCAAGACGCAGACACCACGCATAGCATCCGCCCGCTCTATCATCCGCATGCGGCGGACGGCTCTGACTCCATGGACCAAACACTCCACCTCGACTGATATAACGACTAGCGGCGCATCGTCTCCGGGTCGCGCAGGGGGAGGCGTTTCACCGGTCCGAAGGCGTCAAAGTGAAGGTCCTTGGCCTTGTCATACCCGCCCGTGACGATCGCTTCCGCATCTCCCACGGCCAAGATCACAAGCTGATCGGGGTGGAGATATTTCTGGGCCACGCGCTGCACGTCGTCCGGTGTAACTTTCTTGAGGTTCTCGACGTATGTCAGCCAGTACTTCGTGTCGCGTCCCGTGTACTCATCGCTGGTGTAGGTCTCGAGGATCGCCAGCTTCGATTCGAACCGCTGCGGGAGGCTCTCCACGTAGAAATTGACCGTGTCATCCACGTCGGCCTGGGAGACCTTCTCTTTCTTCATGCGCTCGATCTCATCGAGCACCAGCCGCGTCGCGTAGGCGCAGGAGTTGCTCTTGCTCTGGAACCAAGCCCGGAAGTTGCCCGGCCAATAGATGCCCTGACCGAACATGCTGCCGGTGTTGTAGGCCAGTCCCTCATCGGATCGCACCTTGGCAACCAAGCGCGACCGAAACCCCGAAGCGCCCAGAATCCCGTTCATCACTTGAATCGCAAACTCATCGGGCGAACCGCGCAAAACGCCCCTGTGGCCGACCGTTACGCGACCCTGGTTGACGTCGTCCTTTTGGAGGACGTACACGCCCGGTTTGGGTTCAAACTCTGGTTTGGCGAACGTCCTCGGCGATTTTTCCCCCGCCGGCCAGTTGGCGAAGGCCTTCTCCAGCTTTTTGAGCATCTCCGCCCGATCGAAGTCGCCCGCTACGGCGAGGATCATGTTGCCGGGGTGAATGTACTTGCGGTGGAACACGAGCATGTCCTCGCGGGTCACGGCGCTGAGCGTCGCGGTGGAGGGATACCAATTGGTGAAATGGTCCTCCCCGTTCATCAGGAAGTTGAACTCCGATCGTTCGATCTGATCGGTGCCGTCGTTGCGCCGCTTAATGTTCTGTATTCGTTTCTCTTTGGCGAGACGGAATCGGTTTTCGTCGAAGCGCGGATAACGGAGGACGCTGATCAACAGTTCCAACCCCGCGTCGATGTCCTTGGAGAGGACCGCCACCCCGGCTGAACCGCTGGTCTCGCCGATGCCGGTGTACAACTCCGCGGCGAGGAACTCCACGCGCTCGTCCAACTCTTCCGGCGTCAAGTCCTGGGTGCCGCCGTCACGAATCTCTTCGCCGGTCAGCGACGCCAGCCCGATCTTATCCTTCGTGTCGAACGCACTGCCCGCCGCAAGGGTGATGTGCAGGTCGAAAGTCGGCAACATCCGGTCTTCGGCGAGGTACACGACCATGCCGTTCGACAGGACCTCCCGGAATTGCGATGCCGGGGGAATCTTGTAGTCCAACTTCGGATATTGAAGGTCGTTGGGATGGGCCGGAACCGGCTTGTCCGCCCGGACCAGAGAAGTCGCAACCGCTACGCACGCGATTCCGCAAAATATGTTGAGTTTGGTACGCATATTACTTGGACTCCTTTTTTGTGGTCTCGAGTTCGGCCACGCGCGATTTAATCGCCTTGAGCATCAGGTTCACGACCCCCTTTTTCTCCTCGGGAAGCTGTCCCGAGGCCATGACCTGCTCCATCTGCTGAATCCCGGTCCGAAGCTTCTCCAAATCGGTGGATTCTTTGATCTTGGATAGCTGCATCTTAATCGCGCCCTGTTCTTCGGCCGTCATGCTCGCCAACGCCGCAGCCAACTCGGGATCCTCGTCCTTCGTTCCGCCGGCCTTCGTGCGATAGATCGCAACCGTCCGCGTCTTCGGATCGAAGTAGGTCTTCACCATCCGCCGGACGTCGTCCGCGGTGACCTGCAACATCCGCTCCGGCGCTTCGTTCATGTAGCTCCAATCGTACCACAGATCGTAGATGGCCAATTGGAACATCAGACCGGTGTTGCTTCGCAACCGCTGCACCGAAGCCGCCAGCACCTGGTTTTTTACCTTCTGAATCTCATAGTCGGTGATCTCCCCCTCGCGGAGCTTGTCGATCTCCTCCAGGACCATCTGCTCGACCTGTTCGGGCGTCTTTCCTTCCTTCACCGTCACATTGATCTCGAAGTAACCGGCGTATTTTCGGGAGCCATTCGACGCAAAGGGCTGACCCATCGCAGCCTCCTCCTTGGTCACCAATCGCTTGTAGAGCCGTCCCGTCTTGCCGGAGAGAAGTTGGGCGAGCACGTCCAGAGCGGCCTCATCGGTGTGACCCATCGCCACCGTGTTATAGCGGATGCTCAGGCTGGGGTTCGTATCCGCCTCGCCGATCAACCGTCGCTCGGATATGGGTTTAGGCTCTTCCGTGATGATGGGGGCCGGGGGCGCCGCGCCGCGGGGAATTCGTCCGAAATACTGCTTGGCCAGTTCCACCACCTTGTTCGAATCGAAGTCCCCCACCAGTACCAATTTGGCGTTGTTGGGCGCATAATAGACCTTGTAGAAATCGCGTACGTCCTGGGACGTGATCGACTCGACCTCGGAAGCCCAACCGAGCACCGGAACGCCGTAGGGATGCGACTGCCAGAACAAGGCCTCGAAGGCCTCGTCGAGCTTGCCCGTCGGCGTGCTCTCGGTTCGCAGGCGGCGTTCCTCGCGGACGTTGTCGCGTTCCACGTAGAACTCCCGCATGATGCCGTTGGCCATGCGGTCCGATTCGAGCCAGAAGAACAATTCGAGCTTGTTGGAGGGAAGCTGCACGAAGTAGATAGTGAAGTCCTCCGATGTGCCCGCGTTCAATCCCGCTCCGCCGTTGGTCGTATAGAGATTGAACAGCTCGTTGTTCTTGACGAACGGACGCTCCGATACGACCAACTCGTCGAAGGTCTTTTTCATGGCCGTGTATTCGGGCGTCCACTGTGCGGGGTCGAGCACGTCGGTGATCTTGCCGTGCCGCTTCATCACCCGCATCTTGTCCATTTCCAGGTTCATCTTCACGCGAAGCTGCTCCTGCTCGTCGATCAGCTTCTTCTCGGCTTGATAGTCGGTGGTCCCGATGATGGTCGAGCCTTTGAAGAGCATGTGCTCGAACATATGGGCGATCCCGCTTAGGCCTCGCGGGTCGTTCACCGAGCCGACATCGTAGGCCAAGCACCCCGCGACGATCGGCTGCTCATGCCGCTCGACGAGCAGCATCTCCAGGCCGTTGTCCAATTTCTCGACGCGGGGCTTCACCCCTTTTTCCGCGGCGGCCAGCCGGCTTACCGATGCGAACAACAGACCCGCAGTCGCGGCCAATACCGTTACTTTCCATCGACTAGTCATCACCTGTCTCCTGTGCCTTTGTGGTCCCCAAGCCTATCCTTGTCCTGAGCCTCGAAGGATTCGAACGGGCAACTTTAGGGCCTTCCGGTTTGGCGTGCAATTGTCAGAATCTGTGGTCCGTCGAAAGTCCGGGTGGCCTGGTCAAGCGTCGGCTTGGTCATGTTTCGTCGTGTAAGGTCCACAGCCTTGCTTCGCAAGACCGTACCACATCCGCCCCGTTCGCTACGGGATTTCGCCATTGACCCGTCCGGCAAGCATTCTGCGTGGCGTGACCGGGCACAAAGCCACGAAGCCATGAAGGAAAATCTTGCAAAGATCCGATCGAGTCTCCCTGATCGATCCCCCGTGGGTCAGGGCGCGTTTGGAAGGCAACGCGCTCTGGTACCAAATGCCAGCTTGGCGGCGATCAGTAGTAGCAGATTCAGTATAACCAGGCCCCATTCTCCGACCGTGGGGATGGGCGTTACGATGCATTCCAGTTCCGCACAAACGCCCCCCTTTGACCATTCGCAGGTCGGGCAGACGCATTGAGTCCGAATCGCGTCGTCAGTACAGCCGCCGAATGGGTCGTGGTCGCAACATGCCCCGGTATGTTCGGTGCAGGGAGGATCGATATCATCACAGGACATGCCCTCAGTCCAAATCAGTTGATCTCCCGTGCATTCGCCCTGGACCACCGCGTCTGTACATACACCGGTGTTACCGTCGCAGCACGAGCCGATCAGGATATTCACCACGAACCCGGTTTCCGTAAGCGTCGGGATGTTGTTCGGCTCTGGGGTTCCCGTGTCATACATGAACGTCTGATCGGTGTCCAGGTTCACCGTGTACTTGCCCTTTGCCCCCGGCGGGATGTCCAGCACGACCGTAGCCCCGTAGTACTCGATACCCGCATCCGGGCGTCCGACTCCGGACGGGTAAATGGAGTAGCAAAGGAAGTTCAACTTGCCGCAGTCGCCGACTTCGCACGACCCGGAACCCGTGTCCGCGCACCATGAATCGGGCCGCCCGGTCCCCGCCCTGTCCACGAAAGCCGCTTGACAGGTGCCGAAGTAAAGATCGCAGTTCGCCCAAGTCTCGCCGAACGCCGCCGCACACGGGGCGTTGTTGGCGCAGGCAATTACCGGCGGAGTGAGATCAACACCGGGATTCGACGGATCGGCGTTCGCGCCCTCGTAGCCGCTGGTATCGATCAGGAACTGCCAGATCTTCAACGGCGGAACGTTGTCGCCGTTTTGGTCCCAATGGCTCAACTTGAATTCAAACCACGCCCGAAAGCCGCCGGCGGACGCCGTTAGCTCGTTGCCCACGATCGTCGTGCCCGGCGGATAGGATCCGACCTTCGCGGGCACCGGCGTCAGGTACATCTGCGGTCCCGGTGCGCAGGTTTCGCACGTGGCGCCGGTTCTCCAATAAAGGTCCGCTCCTTGACAGTCGGCTTGAAGCACGTTGTTTGTACACGCAAACGTCGTCCCGTTGCAGCACGGTCCCCGTACCTCTTCGCACACGATGGCGGCGCACGGTTCCCCCTGGGTCCACACTTGTTGCGTTCCCGTGCACTGTGCCTGGAGCAGCCCATCCGAGCAGATTCCGCCGGCGCCGGGACTCCGGTCGCAACAAGCACCCGTCGGAAAGCAAGGGTCGGGCAGATTCACGCAGAGGGTGCCGACTGTCCATTCCAGCGGTGGCAAGCAGTCCGCCGCAAGCACGTTGTCCGTGCACGAAAACGTGCTCGTGTTACAGCATGAACCGGTCGGTTCGGGGCATTGGACGTTTAGACAGACCATGCCCTGGCCCTGCGGGGTACCGCCCGCATTCGCGCACTCCGCCGAGTCGATATCCGTGCAACCCCCCGTGTTATGGCAGCAGGCCTGCACGGTAGGCGGTAAAATGTTCACCATGAACCCCGTTTCCGCAAGCGTCGGGATGTCGTACGGTTCCGGGAATGTCGTCATGTCGTACATAAACGTCTCGTCGGCGTCCAGGTTCACCGTGTACTTGCCCTCTGCCCCTGCCGGGATGTCGAGCACGACCGTAGCCCCGTAATACTCGATGCCCGCATCCGGCCGCCCGACTCCGGACGGGTAAATGGAGTAGCAAAGGAAGTTTAACTTGCCGCAGTCGGCCGCGTCGCACGAGCCTGAACCCGTGTCCGCGCACCACGAATCGGAGCGCCCGGTTCCCGGTCTGTCCACGTAGTTCGTCATGCAAGTCCCAAAGAAAAACTCGCACTTCGCCCACGCCTCGCCGAACGCCGTTACACACGCGGCGTTGTTGGCGCAAGCAATCACCGGCGGAGTGAGATCAACGCCGGGATTAGACGGATCGGCGTTCGCGCCCTCGTAGCCGGTGTCATCGATCTTGAACTGCCATAACCTTAACGACGGTACGTTGTCGCCGTTCGGGTCCCAATCGCTCAACTTGAATTCAAACCACGCCCGGAACCCGCCGGTGAACGCCGTCAACTCGTTGCCCACGATCGTCGTGCCGCCGGGATAGGATCCGACCTTCGCGGCCACCGGCACGACCTTCATCACTGCCGTCGGCGGCGTACCGGCCACGACCGATTGCAGATGCACCGGCGATCCGGTCACCAACTGAGCCGCCTCCGAGCGGAACGCTCCTGTTTCCTTTCCGCGCGACGCCGCGTCGTCGGTCGGACGCGGCGGCCCGGAAGCGCTAACGGCCGGCGCCGGGACGCCTCCGACGAATACAACCGGTGCGAGGAATACGAGGAATGGAATGGTTGAACGTCTTGGTCTCATTTTTTCTCTCCCGTTTGTAGGAACCGTGAGGTGTATTGAGATAAGCGGATCGAACTTGTGACGGGCGCCGCCGCACGAACCGTACGGCATCCGCGATGCCTTGTACCCGATGTCGCGAGCGACACATGGTCGTCCCTCGGTGAGTTGGAAAACAGCCGTTCGTCAGAAAACCGCACGCGCTTACACCGCATGCGGATTCGTGAAGCTAAGGAGACCGCAAGGGAAACGCCCTAACCCCCCCCGATCTGCTTATATGGCCGACCTCTGCTAACCCGTGCTCTTACCACATAGGAACGGTAATGTCAAGGAGAAAATCACAAGAAAGGCAGATTTCGAAACGCTCAGTTCGGGCTGGGTCCGGCCGGGACCGCGATGGGCATCGCCCGCAACGGCCGTTCCATCAAAAACGAGACCCGCTCCAGGTCCGCCGGTTTGAGGACGCGCTGGACGATTCTCTTGGCCAGACGCAGGTCGGTACGATGGGTGACGTGCGTGAGCATGATTTGGGCCTCCGGAACGGCGGAAAGCACCTTGGGCAGATCATCCACGTGCAGGTGTCGACCATCGCGTGCTCGTGACGCGTGCTCCGCCTCGTAAAAGGTGCACTCCACCAGCAACGCCCGACTCTGCCGCACGAAGTCCAATTCCAGGAACCGCCCCAGGGCCGTGTCCCCGGTACACGTCAGCAGCACGACCTCGGTCCGCTCCTCAATCTGCACCCCGTCACTTTTTAGGGCGACCAATTGCGGGCCGGATTTCCCGGCGAACTCCGCCTTCAACTTGTGCCGCCGCTCAATGAGCGAGTAGCCCAATGAGCTACGCGAGTGGTTCACTGTAAATGGCCGGATCACCAACCCTCGTCGTATTTCAACGTCCTCCAGGTGGTCTACGCCGTGTACTTGACCGGCCGCCGGATGTCCCTCGATGTCCGACCAGATATCCATGAGCTTCTGGATCGGCTGGGCGAGACTGCGATGAACGATGACCCGCCCCGGCCCCAGCCCGACGAACCCGCGCTGCGAGAAGTAGTACGCCACCCCGGCCGAATGATCCATGTGCCCGTGCGTTAGACACACATTGTCAATGGGGATCACCTCGCGCGGAGCCCGACCGACGTCAAAACAGACGTTGTATTCCGGGGCGACGACCACGGTCTCCTCACCGGCCACGGAGAAGCCGAGGAGGCGAAGCCCGCCCAATTGCTTGTCAATCAGCCTTGACATTCGTCCCTACCGAATGCGGAATTGTGAATGGTGAATGCTGAACAACTGAATTTTGTATTAAGTTTCAGCATTCAGCATTCCGAATTCCGCATTTCAGGAACCCGAGCTTATGCGATTTGACACCCCACATCTAGTGGCGTTACCCTGACTATCGTCCAGATGTCGCTGCGGGGAGGGTCTATTCCCATGAAGCGAAGACCCCCTACCGGCTAACACGAGGGCTTGGACAAAGACGACATGCTCTGCCCGTCCTG
>JAGVHG010000032.1 GCA_020056715.1 Phycisphaerae bacterium
GGAACGAAGCGGTCAAAGAAGTGGCCAAGGTGAGTCATGAGCAAACCGTGATCCGCCGCCTCGAAAAACTCCTGGCGGCCTAAAATCGGTCAGTTTGAGTAATGACAAGTTCGATGAAATTGAACAGCGGCATCGGGCCGACGAGCTTCAGCCGGACCCTCCCGTCCCGTTCGTCCTCGATCGCCGACAGTGCGGCCGCAAGGTCGTCCTGGCGCGACTTGTCTACGAGCAGGGCCAGGTTCGCAAACATCGGGTCACCGAAAGACTTGTTCTTGCGCGCCTCCAGTATCGTTCCCGCAAGATGGTTCAGCAGTTCCGATTCGGCGACGCTCTTCTTTGCATCCAGGGTCTTCTTGACCAGCTCGCCCAGTCTGGCCTTGAGGGGCAGCATGCCGCCGGAGCGCATGCCGGAGCGGGGCGACGCGCCGTCGAGCGCCCTCTTGCGCAACAGGCGGATCCCTTCATTCTCGTTGACGATTTCAGCGAAGACCGCGTTCATGTCAGTCCACAACCCTTTGACGCCCAGCTCCACGCGGTCGCGGTAGAGCGCCAGCAGATCGTTGAACTCGTCCCGGCGCTGGACCAGCACGTGGTTGACGATGCGGCTTTCGGCGTCAGTGGCGCGGTCGGGCTTATCCTCGGCGAGGGTGTCGAACCTGACCGGCAGGACGGTATGTCCGCGCTGCATAACCGCTTCCAGCACACGCTGGTGCGCCAGGGTGTTCTCGCGTGAAATCTCAAATTTCTCTATCGCGGTGCTGCTGACGACGGCGGCGATCCCCTCATAGGGCAGGGCAAAGACCTCCGCGTCATTCCCGATGCCCATCGGACCGAAGCTGGTTGGCTCAGGGCAGTCAATGATGCAATAGATGTAGCGTCGCGTCGTAGCGGCGTATGCCCCACTGCGGCGGGCTCTTTGAGCAGTGCTCCTTGCCACTGCTGACACAGCCGTGGCACAACCCTGCTGGTGCGAGATTCCCATCTCGCACACCATTCCCGCGGAATCCCTTCCGCCCCCCGGCGTCACTGGATTGAAATCCCGCGGGAGCGGGTGCGAGAAGGGATTCTCGCACGAGCTGGCCGTGGATGATTCACTGGCTACTGTGGCCGGCGACACATTCATGCTCCTCTATCTTGCCCCGACGGCCAACGGTTCCGAGAGTGCCGACCGATCCGGAGCGCTTCTGGACACGCCGGCCCGGGCGCGCAGTTCGGGGAGGGTCCTGATCTTGACGATGACCGGACGGACTTCGTCGGCAGGAGGCGTCTCATTGCAGTTCAAAGCATATTCTTCCAGGAGTTGGTGGGCATCGACCAGCTCCTTCATGCGCTCCTCCGCGTCGGCGCCGGGATTCCGATCAGGGTGAACCTCCGGCAGCACGCGGCGATAGGCCGCCTTGATCTCCGCCGGGCGGTAGGCGTGTGAGAAAGGATTCTCGCACGAGGGTAGTCGGAGTAGTTGCCGCGCGGCGTCCAGCTCCTCGGCGTCAACGGCCTGTACCTCCGCAGTCGCGAAACTGTAGGGTGGCAGCGGGCCTACGCAGCGGAAGTCGAGTTGGCCCCAGTAATCGCGATAGAGCCGGTCGATGAACCGATCGAAAAGACTCTCCTCATCTCGACCGATCAGGACAGCCGCATGGAGGGTCATCGCGTCATCCTTCGTGGGATTGACGACGATCTCCGGCCACTGGGCTCGCAAGGCGGCGACCACCTCGGCGGCGATCTGGTCTCGCCGCCGGGTCAACATCTCCTTCACCAACCGGCCCAGCCGGATCCGTTGTTCCATGGTCGGCCCGGCCAACCGGCTTGCCGGTCCGTGGGCGGTGATCTTGGCCTTCATGGCCACCACCGCCGGCTCGGCGGCGATCTCGGACAGCACGGCCTGGAGATCCGACCAACAAGCGACCAGGTCTCACTCGAACTTCCCCGCGCACTTCTCCAGGGTCCGCACGAACGCCTGCTGCCCGGAATGCAGGATGTCCAGAATCTGGCGGTCATTGTCGGCAAACGTGCCGAACTTCAGGGGGATCACCGCCGAGTCGGTCATCACGCGTTCGAGAACACGCTGGTGTTTGGCGATGTACCGAAGCGTCTCCTGGGAGGAAAGCAGGGAAAAGTCCATGCGCGCGGCCGGACCGGTCACCATGGCGATCACACCGTCCGTCACCACACGGACTTTGCCGCCATCCATCCCGATGGGACCGAAGTTTCTGGACTTGCAGGCCGGTATAATACCATATAGATAATTGCATTTCGTTGACATAGCTGACTCCCGAAGAAAACGTCGAAACGTCAATCCCGATCTTTTCCTCTTTTGACTTTTTGATTTTTTGACATTTTGACGTTTTGGTTACACCGCGTACTCTTTAATCAGTCTGTTGACCTCATCCTTGATGCCGCGGCTGGGCATGGTGCCCAAGCGCGACGAATTCAACACGTCGTGGCAAAGACACACGAAACTCTTGTCGGCGGCCACGGGTCTGCCGTCATGGGCCTTCAGCACGGTGGCGATGATGACCGACGCTCGGATCGTCGCGGGGCAGGTCCTATCACCGTTATGACCGTTCTTGGGGTGCATCCCATTATGGGTGGCGCAGTTGAATTATTCGCGCTTCACTTTACGCAGAACGCCAGCGTGACTGTGACCGCTGTTCAACATTCGGCGAAAA